>JALSTK010000179.1 GCA_026983775.1 Calditrichia bacterium | reverse complement strand
CCGCTTTTTTAGCATATTGGTGTGATTTAGCCGAAGAATCTAAAATAAGGCCAATGATGAAATTTGCAGCAACCATTCGAACACATTGGAGTGGCATACTAAACTATATACACCATAAAATATCAAATGGTGTTTTGGAAGGAATCAATTCAAAGATACAGTTAGCTAAAAGAAGAGCCAGAGGGTATAGAAATTCTCAAAATTTCATCCATATGATTTATTTTATAGCTGGAAAATTAGAATTTGATTACCCACACTATTCGACATAGAGCCTTATGTAAGGAAGGCTTTGCTAAGCGCATCTTCTTTCATCAGGAAACTTTATTTATTAATTTTTTGGAGGTTTAGTTTTTATGGCGGAACGTATCAAAGGGACGGTTAAATGGTTTGATCCCAAAAAAGGGTACGGATTCATCCGGATGGAAAATGGAGAAGATATTTTCATCCACTATTCCGAAATCGATGGAGAAGGATACCGATCCCTTGAAGAAGGACAAACGGTTGAGTTTGAAAAAGCCGAGGGAAAAAAAGGTCCTGTTGCCAGTAAATTAACGGTCGTAGCCTAAAAATCTTTTCTTCAAGCATCACCTTTGTTCGAAGCCATCATTTTTGATGGCTTTTTTATTTTCTAAAAAGCGCTTCTGATAGACAAAATCGATCAGTTTCTGCAGAGTATCCCCCCTTATTTTTTTAAAGGCAGGCATAAATAAGGCACCGTTGCTGATAATATTCCCAATTTTTTCTGTCGGAAGATCCATGTCCTGCAAGGAAGGATAAACCATTCCCGTTCCTTTGCCCAGCACACCATGACAACTTTTACAGGCTTGCAGATAGATTTCCTGAGGCCGATCGGTTCGCGGGATATAGGTACTTTTCTGTTTTGAATAAAACAGATACGGGACAAAAAACAGAATAAGGATGATTATGGCTATAAATGGCAACCAACGTTTCATAATGAAATACCTATCCGATTTATGGTTCCTTGAACGATAAAAATAAAATCAACTCAAATGGAATAGAAAATATTTCCGGATTCGGGGTTAATGAGGCTTTTTTAGACGTTGGTAAAGAATAGTGGCAGAGCTCCCGAATTGAATCATTCGATCCCGGTAGGCCAACAGGCTATTCCAGGGCAGGCAAAGCTTTTCCCGTAGCGTATGCTGTGAGTCAAATCGATATACATTAAAGCGCCGCAAGGCCAGAGAAGAATAACCGTTACTCAGGGCTTTCCAATACATGGAAGCAACTCCCGCCCGGTATCCGCTTTCTCTCGCTGCTCTGAGTACGGGAATATTAAAACGGCCGAAAGGATAACAAATTGAAAAGACGGATTTGCCGGTGATGGTTTCCAGAATATGCTTACTTTCCGCCAATTCTTTTTTTATACGCCCTGCGGACATAGCCGGCAAAGGCTGATGCGTAAGACCGTGACTACCGAGCTCAAATCCCGCTTCCGATAAAATACGGATTTCCTCCCTGTCCAAATGGCGAAATACTTTTTTGCCGAACTGGACATCCCAATCATTTGTTTTGCCGATATAGTTCACCGGCATAAAGATCACTCCCCGGAATCCGAACTTCTGCATAATCGGAAGAGCATCGGTTAAAACCGACGCATAACCGTCATCAAAAGTGAGTATGACCGGTTTGGATGGGAGTACCGATTCATTGAAATACTGTTCAAAAGTAATCGATGTGTAACCAAAATGATGCAAAAGCCGCAAGTCTTTTTCGAAATCACGGGGATGACGGGAGGTGATACCGATATCCTTTTTTGCGGTGATTTTATGGTAGTTGAGGATGGGAACGGAGTTTAATTGCATACACTAAAGATTCAATTCAAGCAGTTCAAAGATATTGTAAAATTCCTGTCCGAAGTAGTCGGCAAAAGAACGATTGGTAATTTTGCCTTTATAAATGCTGATGGCGGGAACCAGCCCAGACATTTCGACCAGAGCGTCCTTAAGTCCTTTCTGAGCCAGAACCTTCAGAAAAGGTAATATCTTTTTGGTTAGAATTCTGCTGGAAGTTAAAGGCACTAAGGAAGGAATGTTCGGAACGCAATAATAAACGATCCCGTCTACCACATAGGTAGGTTGTTCCGGTGTGGTTACATGCGAAGATTCCAGCACGGCAATCTGTTCCAGCGAAGTGTCTATAACCACACTTCCCTTCTGCATTAATTGAATCATTTCCCTGGGAATTTTTATATGATATTCATTTCTTAGAGAATGGACCGCAATGATCAAAACATCGGTATGAGGTAACACCCGGGATAAAACTTCGTTTGAGAAGGAATACACTTCGGCATTCTTATATTTTGATTTTAAATCATCTACTTTCTCTGCTTTCAGGCTGATTAAATTTACCTGGACATGGTTGGTCAGGGCAACTTCAGTGGCAGTTCGACCGATCGTACCGGCACCAATGATCGTAACAACCGCTGGTTTAATGATTTCTAACCCGCTGAGTAATTTTCCCTTGCCTCCGGAATAGACGGAAAGAAGGTTGGCGGCCTGGTAAATCACCATGCGACCCGTTACTTCACTCATGCCGTTGAGAATCGGGTGTTCACCGGTATCATCCTGAATGCGTTCCAGAGAGATCAAACTGGCCCTGGTATCAAGCAGCGCTTGTAAACGATCTACTTTTCGATAGAGATTAAAGAAGGAAATCATGGTGTGAGATTCACTCAACAGTTCGAACTCAATCGGTTGAGGAGCCGATACCTGTAGGATCAAATCACATTTCTGGAACACCTTTTCCATGGTAGGTACCATGGTTGCTCCGGCTTGTTCATACTGAAGTCCCGTAAATTGGCAACTCTCGCCAACATATTGTTCCACAAAGACTTCAATGCCGTTTTTCACCAGTACTTTTACACCTTCCGGTGTAAGCAGAACACGACGTTCCGATGATTTTAATTCTTTTAAAAGGCCGATTCTATGCATTTGGATTCAGCTGGATTATGTTGAAGTGATCAATAATAAATATTTTTCGGGCAATTTCCAAGAGAGAATTCGGATTTATTGGATTTATTTTTTTCTTTATGATCTCATCCAGCGCTATTTGACGTTTATAATAAATTTCGTTTTTTGCCAGACGCGTCATACGGCGATGGGTACTTTCCAGTCCCAGCAGGTAGTTCCCTTTCAACTGTTCACGTAAACGATGGGCGGTCGTTGCCTTGATGGGCTTGTTGATCAATTTTTCTATTTCACTAAAAAGAAGATCAATCGCTTGTTGATGTTTGGTGCGCTCGGTGCCCATATAAAAACTAAAGATGCCCGTATCCCTGAAAAAATCGACGAAGGAATAAACCGTATAAGCCAGACCGTACTTTTCACGAATCACCTGGAAGAGTCGCGAGCTCATGCCGCCTCCGAGATAGGAATTCAGTGCAAGCAGCAAATACCGGTCTTCATCTAAATAGGACAATCCGTCCAGACCAACGCAAATATGGGATTGGTTTACCGCTTCTTTGAGCTCCAACCGAACATGATGAGCCGGTTTGGGGGGTATTATTTTTACGGCATGGCAATTATTTTGAAAAATAAATTTCTTCTCGATCAGTGCGATAAGTTTCTCATGGTCCAGATTTCCGGCAGCACTTAAAACCATATTTCGCGGACAATATAATTTACTCCAAAAATCGATTAATTGTTTTCTGTCGAAGTTAGTTACCGTTTCTTCTGTTCCCAGAATAGGATAACCCAGTGATTGTTCGGGAAATAGTTTTTCCTGAAAAATATCGATGATATATTCGTCCGGCGTGTCTTTGACCGCACTGATTTCTTCCAAAACCACCCGTTTTTCCTTGTCGATATCTTTTTGCCGGAAAAGGGGGTGGCAAACCAGATCGGCTAAAATATTTACGCTTTTAGACAGGTGAGAATCCAGGGAGTGCGTATAATAAACAGTAAGTTCTTTACTGGTGTAGGCATTCAGGCTGCCGCCCATTTCTTCCATAGAACGGGCGATTTTTAAAGCACTGCGGTGTTCGGTTCCCTTAAACACCATATGTTCTAAAAAGTGGGCGATTCCATTGTTGTTTTTAGTTTCATGCCGGGAACCCGCTTTAATCCAGATTCCTAAAGAAATTGACCTTACGGTAGGAATCGTTTCACTGATTACCGTAAGGCCATTATTTAAAATAGTCTTTTGAATACTATTTGTCATTTTTCTCGTGATGGGAATCGTGACCTTTCTGACGCTTCAAATACGCTTTGCGGCTTAGACGAATTTTCCCTTCCCTGTCGATATTGGTCACTACCACATCGATTGTATCGCCTTCTCTGACCACATCGGTCACTTTATTGGTACGTTCAATATCCAAATCGGATATATGGACCATCCCTTCTTTGCCCGGCATAAATTCCACAAAAGCCCCAAAGTCTTTAGTACGTTTAACAATCCCTTGATAGGCCTTACCCACTTCAGGTTCTTCGATAAGGGCCAGAACCATTTTTTTAGCTATTTCAGCCTTTTCCACATCCGTGGCGGCGATCATAACCGTTCCGTCCTCTTCGATGTTGATGTCGACATCATCTCCGGCTTTCTCGATGATTCCGCGAATAGTCTTGCCTCCGGGTCCGATGATGGCCCCGATTTTCTTGACCGGAACGGATAGTTCCAGTATTCGCGGTGCCCAGCGGTTAATTTCCGGTTTGGGTTCGGTTATCGCTTCGGCCATTTTCCCCAGAATATACTGTCTGCCTTCTTTGGCCTGGCTTAGGGCCCGGGCCATGATATCCCGCGATATGCCTTTGATCTTAATATCCATCTGGACGGCCGTAATGCCCCGACTGGTACCGGCCACTTTGAAGTCCATGTCACCGAGATGATCCTCATCACCGAGGATATCCGAAAGTATGGCGATTTTATCCTCTTCTTTAATCAATCCCATGGCGATTCCGGCTACCGGACTTTGCACCGGTACTCCGGCATCCATCAAGGCCATGGAACCGGCACACACAGTGGCCATGGAAGAAGAGCCGTTTGATTCCAAAACTTCCGAGACAATCCGGATGGTATAGGGAAATCCGCCGTTTAAGGGAATAACCGGCTTAAGCGCACGTTCCGCCAGATTACCATGACCTATTTCCCGTCTGCTTACACCGCGAATCGGTTTGACCTCTCCAGTGCAAAAGGGCGGGAAATTGTAGTGCAGTAAATACCGTTTGGAGGATTCGCCTTCCAGGGCGTCAACGATCTGTTCATCCGATTTGGTACCGAGAGTAACCACGCCAAGGGCCTGGGTTTGCCCACGGGTAAACAAAGCCGAACCATGAGCGCGCGGCAGCAAACTGATTTCACAATCGATCGGACGGATTTCGGTCAAGGATCTTCCGTCCAGGCGTTTACCCTCTTCAAGAATCATCGCCCGCATTTCATGCTTCTCGATGTCATGTAAAAAACCGGCAATTATTTTTTCACTTTCCGGATATTCTTCATCCAGTTTTTCGATGAGGTCCTGACGAAGGGCTTTCAGTGCTTTTCGCCGCTCCCCTTTTTCGCTGATATGGATAGCCTTTTTGATACCTTCCGTACCCAGAGCTTTTACCTTTTCCTCTAATCCCTGCGGATATTCAATGGGCTGGGTTTCGCGTTTTTGACGATTGACCTCTTCTGCCAGTTCTATTTGTAAGGCCGTCAGTTTTTTGATGGCCTCATGGGCCGTATCAATGGCCTTAAGCAAAATTTCTTCGGCTACTTCCCTGGCTTCACCTTCCACCATTACGATCGATTCGGAAGAACCCGATACAACCAATTCCACAGTGGCTTCTTCCAACTGTGAAATGGTGGGGTTCACCACATATTCGTCATGGATCAGAGCCACACGTACCGTGGCCACGGGACCGTTAAACGGAATATCCGAAATCATAAGTGCGGCAGAAGCTCCCGTACCCGCTAAAACATCGGCATCGTTTTCCTTGTCCATAGAAAGTACATTAGCGATGATTTGGGTTTCGTTATGATACTCGTCCGGAAAAAGAGGCCGGATCGGCCGATCAATGAGGCGGGCGGAAAGTATCTCTTTTTCGCTTGGTCTGCCTTCCCGCTTGATAAATCCGCCGGGAATTTTTCCCGCGGAAAATGTTTTTTCACGATATTCCACACTCAACGGGAAAAAGTCCAGATTATCATTAGGCTCTTCGGCACCGACAGCGGTGACCAGAACCATTGTATCTTCATAATATACTACTACGGCGCCATCGGCCTGCTTTGCCAATTTACCTGTTTCCAAAGTGAGGGTTCTACCCCCGATTTCTACTGATTTTTTTACTAGCATTTGTTCTCCAAACATGCCTTAAGTTATCGTCTTAGACCTAATTCTTTAATCACTTTACGATAACGCATAATGTCTTTTTTCGTCAGATAGCGTAGAAGTCTTCTGCGCTGACCAACCAACTTTAACAAACCGCGTCGCGAATGATGGTCTTTTTTATGGGTTTTTAAATGTTCGGTGAGATACTTAATACGTTCGGTAAGAATAGCAATCTGTACCTCTGCTTTACCGGTGTCGTTTTCCGCTTCACCATATTTTTTAATGATTTCCGCTTTGTCAGTTTTGGACAATGCCATGTTTGAACCTCCAATTTTATAGCTTTAAACTTTGTTCCCGATCGAGTTCCAATTGGGCAATCAGAGCTTGCTTGGAATCGAATTTCTTTTCATCGCGAAGGCGTTTCTTTAAATAGACGGTGATACTCCGGTTATATATATTCTGATGAAAGTTAATTATATGAACTTCTATACTTAGCGGACCATGCACTTCAAAAGTAGGCTTTACACCGATGTTCATCATTCCCTTGAACATTTGCTGTCCTACCCGTACATCCACGGTATAGACCCCGATTTGGGGAATGAGTTTATGGTGATTTTCGATCTGCAAATTGGCCGTCGGGAATTGCAGGATCTTACCGCGGGCATCGCCCGGTACAACGATCCCTTTAAAGGAATAATTCCTGCCCAGATATTTTGCGGCCTGTGCCACATTTCCCTCTAACAAAAGCCGGCGAATCACCGTACTGCTTACTACATTTCCATCGTACTGGTAGGGATCGACTTTATTCAGACTGAAGCCGTACTTTTCACTCAACTGTTGCAAATTTCGAAAATTTCCTTCTCTGTTTCTACCAAAAGCATGATCGTAACCTACAACAAGAGCCCTGGCCATAAATTTATCAATTAAAATTTGTTTTACAAATTGTTCGTAACCGATACGAGAAAATTCCCGGTCGAATTTAATTACCACGACCCGATCCAAGGAGGTTTTCTGCAATAAGTCCAGTTTTTCATCGAGGGTTGTAAGCAGATGGATCGGCTTCCCGGTTTTACTGGCCACCACCAATTTGGGATGGGGATCGAATGTCACCAGAGTAGCGCACAGTTTTTCATCATCCGCTTTTTTACGAAGATGGTCGATAATCTTTCGATGTCCCAGATGTAGGCCATCGAATGTACCAAGCGTTAACGCACACGGAAGTTTTCGGATCAGATGGTCAAGGCCAAAAATAATTTCCATTTCTACGATTCTATCTCCTGCTTCCAGTATTCAGCAAACTCGGATATGGTAAAACTCTCTTCCGTTTTAAAACGATCTATTTCCGTTCGCCGTAAAGCGTGCAGAAGGGCTCCTGTGCCTAACTTTTTTCCCAGATCTTCGGCATAAGCCCGAATATAGGTCCCTTTGGAGACCAACAAATTCATAGAAAGAAAGGGGTTTTCCCAGTTTGTTATTTGTGCTTCATAAATGGTCACGGATACTGCTTCCCGATGGACTTCTTTATTTTTACGTGCATAGTGATAGAGCGGCACTCCCTTTACTTTTTTTGCCGAATACATGGGCGGGACCTGTTCCATAGTTCCACTCATTTCTACAATAGCCTGCTCAATTTGATCCCGCATCAAGCCGGAGGTGTCTTTTTCTTCGAGAATTTTTCCGGTCCGGTCGAAACTGTCCGTCCGTTTGCCCAACAGGATCGTTGCCGCATAGCGTTTAGAAAGACCGGATAGTCGCCCCAGTTCTCTGGTGCCCTTTCCGATACCCAATATCAGCAAGCCCGTGGCGAAAGGATCCAGGGTCCCGGCATGACCGACTTTTTTAACCTGCACTAAATTGCGGACTTTTTTCACTACATCAAAAGAGGTCCAATCGACTTCCTTATCGATGAGTAAAATAAAACCGTCTTGTAAATCCGATTTTGAAAGAGCATTATTCTTCTTGAGAACGGGAATCATTGTTTATTTTCTTTAATAGATGATCGATGTGATCCGCATACAACTGACCTTCATCATAAAAAAAACGCAATTCGGGAATATAGCGGGTTGTAATAGCCGGTTTGAGTTCATTACGAATAAAATGTTTAGCGTGTTCAAAGATATCAGCCGTTTTATTACGCTGTTCCTCATCCCCCAAAACCGTATAATAGATCGAAGCAATCCGCAAATCAGCGGATACTTTCACACCTGTTACAGTAACAAATCCCTTATGCGGATTTTTAAGCTTAAATTCAATAATATCGCTTACCGCTCTCTTAATGGAGTCTGCTACCCGACGTACCCGACGATCATCTGCCATTATAAGTATTCAAATTGATAGTGTACGATTTCGAACAATTGTTCCTGATCCAGATTGCGGAATATGTCATTTAAAACCTGTTCCGCGTATTTCCTGTTATCCGCAACCAAAGCTATGGCCATGGTCGCTCTCTGCCATTTTTCCTGAAAGTCGACTTCGGCCACGGAAACATTATATTTATGATGTAAGCGATCTTTCATCCGGTTGATGACAGCTCTTTTGCCCTTCAGAGAAGTACTGCCCGGAATAATAATTTCCACAGAAAGAAGTCCGACAATCATTTTATGATAAGGTTCGCTTCACTTCGGTGATTTCAAAGGACTCGATGATATCACCGACTTTCAAATCATTATAATTTTCGATCTGAATACCGCATTCGAAGCCAGTGGCTACTTCCCGCACATCCTCTTTAAATCGTTTTAAAGAAGCAATATTTCCCATATAAATTTCCACATCATCCCGGATAAGCCGAATTTTGCTGTTACGCAAAATTTTTCCACTAATCACATAGCATCCGGCGATAACCCCCAGACGGGATATTTTAAAGATATCCCGAACCTCAGCCTGTCCCAGGATGTTTTCCTCTTTACCAGGTGCCAACAAGCCTTCCAGGGCCAGGCGAATATCATCAATGGCATCATAAATCACGCGGTAAATGCGAATATCTACATTTTCTTTTTCAGCCAGTTCTTTGGCTTTGACATTGGCTCTTACATGGAATCCGATAATCACTGCCCCAGAAGCGGAAGCCAATAATACATCAGATTCCGATATGGGGCCTACTGCTTTACGAATTACATTCACAGAGACTTCATCCGTATTCAGATTAATCAGGGCATCGGCCAGGGCTTCGGCCGAACCATCCACATCCGCTTTGACCAAAATCGGCAAATCACGCTGGATGCCCTTTTCAATTTGTTCGGAAATTTGAGCCAGGGTCAGCATTTTGACCTGTTTAGCTTCCTGTTCCCTGCGTAACTGCTGGCGTTTGGAACTCAGTTCGCGGGCGGTTTTTTCGTCTTTCATTACCACAAAACGGTCGCCTGCCTGTGGCACTCCGATAAAACCCACAATCAATGCCGGCTGGGAGGGGCCTACCGCTTTAATGCGTTCGTCTCGCTCGTTAAACATGGCTCGAACTTTGCCATAGTGATGACCGGCCACAAAATTATCCGCCACATGAAGCGTCCCGTCCTGAACCAGTACTGTGGCAATCGCCCCTCTGCCCTTATCCAGCCGGGATTCTATAACGACACCGCGTGCCCGGCGTCTGGGATTCGCTTTTAAATCGAGCATTTCCGCTTCCAAAAGAATCTTCTCCAGTAATTCCGGGATGCCTTTACCGGTCTTAGCAGAAATTTCGGCACTCTGATATTTCCCGCCCCACTCTTCAACCAAAATATCCCGATCAGCCAGTTGCTGACGAATCTTTTCCGGATTAGCTCCCGGCTTGTCGATTTTATTAATGGCGATCACAATCTTTACACCGGCCGCTTTGGCATGATCCAGGGCTTCATCCGTCTGCGGCATGACTGCATCGTCGGCGGCGATAATCAGAACCACAATATCGGTTACCTGGGCGCCGCGGGCCCGCATAGCCGTAAATGCCTCGTGACCTGGTGTATCCAAAAAGGTAATTTTTTTCTTATTATATTCGATCTCATAGGCACCGATATGCTGGGTAATTCCTCCGGATTCCCCGCCGACAATATTGCTTTTTCTAATAAAATCGAGCAAAGAAGTTTTCCCATGATCCACATGGCCCATGATGGTTACAATCGGCGGCCGTGCGATCAGATTTTCCTCTTCATCCTCCTCTTCTTCCAATTCGTCTTCAACAAAATCGGCGGCATACTGTTCTTCAATTGTATAATCATATTCTTCGGCCAGCAACTGGATGGTATCGAAATCGAGCCGTTGATTAATAGTCACCACCAGACCTAATTCAAGGCACTTTGTCAGAATTTCGGAAACGGGCACATCCATAATATTGGCTAATTCGCCGGCCGAAATAAATTCAGCCACACGAATGATCTTCTCTTCAATTTCCTCGCCGTCTTCGGTTTTGATCTTGCGGTGCTTTTTCCCTTTTCGACCCTTGGCATCCATCGAAGCCAGGGTTTTCTTTACATTGTCCTGGACCTCTTTCAGGTCGACTTGTTTCCGTTTTTTGTTTTTACTTTTTCGTTTTTTGCCGGTTTCTGCGGGTTGTCCTTCACGTACCAACAGTTCTTCCAGGCGCGGTCCTTTCCGGGCACCTTTGTCCTTTCGGATCATTTCAATGGCTTTACGCCGCTTTCGTTCTTTTTCGGAAAGGCCCTTCTCTTCTTCTTTGGTTTTGGCCTGTGTTTTTTTTCGTTCTTTTGCTTTTAATTTTTTAGAAGCACTCTTTTTCTCTTCCGCTTTTTCTTCGGCTTTGGCGGGTTTAGGTTCCGGAACCTGTTCGGCAACAGGAGCCGGCGTGGGTTCGCTTACCTCTTCTGCTTTCTTCACAGGCGGTTCTTCGGCAGGTGCTTCAACAGGCTCGACCGGTTTTTCCTCTATGATTTTTTTGCGGGTTTTCCCGGGCTTCTTTTCCTTTTTCTTCGGGCCTTCTTCTTTCGACCGTTCAATTTCCTCAACCCCCTCTACGATCGATTGTTTGATAGCCTTCAGATAGCTGCTTTCTTCCGGTTGAACCGCGACAGCTTCAACTTCCGGCTCGACGGAGCCGGCCAGTTCCTGTTGGCGCCGCTTTTTCAGCTTTTCCGCCTTTTCCTTGTCGGTCGCAAAACGCTCTAAAATATCGATATAGATGTCTTCATCGACCGAAGCATTCGGCCCGGATACCTTAATCCCTTTCTGTTCCAGAAAAGTAACAATCGTCTCATGACCAAGATTAAGTTCTTTGCAAATTTTAAAAATTTTAAATTTCTTACCCGCTGCCATTTAATCTCCAAACTCGTTTATATCAGCAGACCGAATTATTCCTCGTTATCTGCTTCCTCTTCCCGGGGCTCTTCCAGGTATTGCTCGACCACTTCCAGTATCTTGTCAACCGATTTGGGTCCGATACCCGACAGTTCCAACAGACCTTCTCTGCCCAGGTCTAATATCTCTTCTGCGTCAAGTACATCCGCATCCAATAATTTTTTCTGTAAATTCTTAGGTAATTTATCCATTTTTTCCACGGATACAGAGGCTGCCTTCTGCCCCTCCGCGTAATACTCGGATTCTTTAATCGGTTCGATTTGATAGCCCGTAAGCCGGGAAGCTAAGCGCAGATTTTGCCCCCCTTTGCCGATGGCCAGGGACATCTTATCGTCCTCGATAATAGCCACCGCCATTTTTTCTTCTTCATTAACAATCACCTTAACCGGCTTAATCGGTGCCAGGGCTCTGGAAATAAAAATTTCCGGTTCACTGGAATAGTTAATGATATCTATTTTCTCATTATTCAGTTCTCGCACAATGGCCTGAATTCGTACCCCTTTCATACCGACACAGGCTCCCACCGCATCGATCCGGCGGTCAATGGATTCTACTGATATCTTAGACCGGTCTCCCGCTTCCCGAGCAACTCCCTTGATCTCTACAATTCCATCATAAATTTCAGGCACTTCCAGTTCGAACAAACGGATAAGGAATTGTTCATCCGCTCTACTGACAATGATTTCCGGTCCCTTACCCTGATTGCGGACCTCTTTAACTATGCAGCGTACCGTCTGCCCGCGGCGTAAACGCTCGTTATATATTTGCTCTTCGCGGGGTAAAAAGACTTCCGTCTTGTCCTGGTTAATATAAATACCCCGTTTCTGAATTTGATGAATATCGCCGATGATGATCTCACCCAGCCGATTCTGGTATTCGGCAATGATGTGTTCCCGTTCGAAATCACGAATCTTTTGATTGAGATTCTGTTTTGCCGACACAATTAAGCGTCGACCGAAAGCAACGGGGTCGATTACTTCAACAATTTCTTCTCCTATTTCAGCATCGGGATCAATTTTTTTGGCCGCAGCAAGATCAATCTCTTTCACCGGATCTTCGACCTCATCCACAACTGTTTTTTCCTGGTAAATTTCAATGTCACCCTTGTCAATATTGACAATGACATCAAAATTATCAGCAGATCCGTATTTTTTCTGGATCATGGATATAAAAATATTTTCCAGAATATCCCGCAGATGATCTTTTTCGATGCGTTTGTCTTTAGCTAATTGGGTGATTGCTTCCATTATTTCGTTATTCATATTAATCCAAAAACCTCCAAAAGATTACCATTGAAGTTTTACTTTGGCCCGTTCAATTTCCTGCAAGTCGAATCGGTCCGATTTCCCGTTCTTCTCCAATATAATTTCCCGGTTGTTCACTTCACGTAAAATTCCTGTTATTTCTTTCGTTTCTTCACCATGGCGAACGTTAACCTGCAAAGTCCGGCCAATATTTTTTCGATATTGCCACTCTTCGGTCAGGGGATAATCGACTCCGGGAGACGATACATTTAAACGATAATTTTGTTGAAAGGCCGGATCCATGTCAAGCTGATCCTGAATACTCCGGCTTAACCTTTCACATTCACCGAGAGTGATTCCCTGTTCCGTATCCGCAAAAACCTCAAACAGCGGATGACGACGATCCCCACGTATTTTCACATCCACCAGATGCAATCCCTGCGCTGCGCACAGAGAGCGGGCAATTGATTCTAATTTTTCCTTCAGTGCCATCTATACTTCCCATATAACAAAAAAGTGGGTTTCCAGGACCCACTTCATTCAGAACAAATACCAAATATAACAGTTAGTTACACCTTTTGCAAATTTTATTAAAGGGTTCTAGGAACGCATAGATTCATGCTCTCTACCGATCTTTTTCTTTTCCTGAAAAAAATAAAACGGAATGGAGGTGGACAGAATTAACAAGCCTAAAATCGTTTGCCAGAATTGAGTAATCAATATGGTAATCAATACCAGCAAACAGAGCAGGATATAGATGATTACCGTAAACCACTTGCTCCATGAATTAGTATGAGAACGAATCAGAATGCGCACCATGACCAGTGCCGAGAGAATGGAAAAGATTAGGATCGCACCCACTACAAAGGATAATAATTGATTAAAAGTGCCGCTCAACAAAAGAACGGCAGCCCAGGCGGCCTGCACCCAGAGAGCGGAGGTCGGTGTACCATATTTTTTATGTAGTTGCGCTAATCCGTGCCATAAATACCCATCTCTGGCCATAGCCTGATAAATCCGTGGACCGGAGAGAATCGTTGAATTCAGACTGCTCAGGATAGCAATAATAATAACAACCGCTATCAACTGCGTAGCGTGTACTCCCCAAAGCCGATTGGCAACCAGACTGGCCACATTGACTTTATTGGCCATTTGCAGAGGAGTCAGAATCCTGAGAAACACAAAATTCACCGCCAAATACAGGGCGGTAATCAACAATACTCCGGAGACGATCGCAGCCGGAATATTTTTTTTAGGATTTTTTACTTCATCGGCAATATAAACTACCGTCGTCCAACCCATATAAGTGAACAACACTGCGGATAACCCGCTAAAAAATCGATTCAACGTGATGGATTGACCGGATATAGGAGCCGGTTTGACCATGTGTGGTGCGGCAAAATAACCGAAAACAATAAAGACAATCATACCGACAACAATAAGTAGACTCAGGCCAATTTGTGTCTTTCCTCCACTTCGGATCCCATAATGGTTAATAAGGGTAAAGAGGAAGAGGAATAACAGTCCGATACTTTTTAATTGAAATGCCGATGATGCGCTGCTTATAAGAAGGCCGGCTGGCAATATATCAAAAAAATAGTGGGCCGCACCGAGAGACAAAGCCGCGATCGAACCCGTGTAGGTGATCCAGAGTCCCGACCATCCGAACAGATAGCCGAAATAAGGATGCAGATATGTTTTTAAATAGACATAATCCCCACCGCGCCGGGGCATTTCCTGGGCCAGAAAGCCATACACAAAACCGCCGCATAAGGCATAAATACCCCCTATGAACCAGGCCAGCATAATCAGGTTGGATTGCTGGATACGGGCGGTTAGATAGCCACTGGTGGTAAAGATGCCGACACCGATTATATTTCCAACCACCAGAGCCAGCGCAGACCAGAACCCTATTTTTTTCATTTGGTAAAAAGATGTATTAGTTTAACCAGCAAAGGTACAACAAATATGGCCGGAAGAAAATTAGCGATCTTCATCTTTCGCAATTCAAGAATGACGATTCCCAGGCCGATAATAATGAGTCCTCCGACCGCGGCTGTTTCGGTGATGACATCCGGGGAAAAGAAGGGACGTAAATAAAATGCGAGCAGGGTAAAACTTCCCTGAACGATGATGATGGTAAAAATAGAAAAAAAGACTCCGGCTCCCAACGAGGCCGTCAGGGCCAGCGAGGTAAATCCGTCCAGGGTCGACTTTAGGACCAATAGATGATAATCGCCGGACAAACCGTCGTTCAGGGAGCCCAGAATCGTCATCGGTCCTGCGCAAAAAATAAGGCTGGCTGTGACAAAACCCTGGACAAAGCGAGAATTATTTTCCCCTGAAGCAAAACGGTGGGCCAGACTATGTCCAAACTGATCAAGCCAATAATCCAGGCGCATCAGGAATCCAATGATCCCTCCGAGGAGCAAACCGAATAGCGGAATGAGAATATTTTCTGTTTTTAGCCCCATCTGAACACCAACCAGAACGGTTACCAAACCGATACCCTGCAGCATTAATTCCTTAAGTTCCCGGGAAAAACTTTTTTGTAATAAAAAGCCGATCGTACTTCCGATCAATACGGTAAACACATTGATTACAGTTCCCATTTCTCATCCGATTTTCTTAATTAAAGCGCAATATACAAAATTTGTCAAGAGAAAACCTTCAATTTTATAAAGAGAATGTGTAAATTTTCCTTAAACTAAGTTCGGAAAATAATTGAAACGAATGTGCTTCGTTCGTATACTGGTACAGCCTGCAGAGTGCGGGCGTCTTGGTAGATACGAATCGCAGTATTCATCCAAAAACCTTAGTTTGAATACATTAATTATATGCAAAACACATTTAAAAACCTGCAAAAGATTATTTTTCTTGTAAGTATCCTGACCTTGCTGACTTCACTTCAGGCGCAAATTACCGCTTTCGGCCGCAACAAAGTGCACTATACACAATTTAAATGGCTGGTTTTGCGTACCAAACACTTTGATATCTATTATTATCCCCAGATGGCCGAAGTGGCCGAAAAAGGGGCCCGTTTCGCCGAAGAGAGTTATAAAATTCTTCAGCGAAAATTCGACTACTCGATTACCCGTCGTATTCCCCTTATTTTTTACAGTTCCCACCTGCATTTCGAACAAACGAATATCACGCCGGGATTTATCCCGGAAGGCGTGGGTGGATTTTTTGAATATATGAAGGGCCGGGTAGTTATTCCGGCCAATGGGGATATGAAACGCTTCAAGCGCGTCATCAGACACGAGTTGGTTCATGTTTTTATGCATGGGAAATTAAGCAATGTGTATCAGCGTCATAATGTGGTAAGCCCTGCTTTTCCTCCCCTCTGGTTTACGGAGGGATTGGCAGAATATTGGTCAGGTGGCTGGGATTCCCAGGGTGAGATGGTTTTAAAAGATGCGGTTCTCAATAATTATATAGTCGGCCTGGAGAATATTCAGGCGATCAACGGTACTTTTATGATGTACAAAGTAGGTCAGAATGTGTTGATGTACATCAGTCAAAAATACGGTGAAGATAAAATCCTGTCTCTAATGGAAAATTTATGGAAATACGACCATTTCCAACAGAGTTTTAAGTTTACGCTCAACAAAGATTACAAGACCTTTGATCAGGAATATTTATTTTTTCTCAAGAAGAAATTCTATCCCCTTCTTGCTCACCAAAGCTTAACCGTGCTGGCGGATCCCACCATAGTTCGGCAAGGCTACAATTTTAAACCCTGCGTTTTCCGGGATTCCACGGATCATAAGAATTATGTGGTCTGGGTCGGCAACCGCACCGGGTATTCCAGCATTTATATGCGCAGGCTTAGCCCGCTGGCTCCTGACGAAAAAGAGAAGGTTCGTACCCTGGTAAAGGGCGAAGCCTCTTCGGATTTTGAAGCTTTCCACATATTCGATTCAAAAATTGCTGTGAATTCATCCGGCATACTCGCCTTTTCTTCCAAGAGCGGAGAGCGGGACGCTTTATATTTATTCGACATTTATCAGCGCAAAGTCATTGATAAGTTTTATTTTAAAAATTTAGTCGGAATCTATTCCCCGTCCTGGTCTGCGGACGGGAAAAGAATCGTATTCAGCGGACTATCGGTGGCCGGCTACAGTGACCTCTACCTTCTGGACCTGAAAAACCGACGAATACGCCAATTGACCGATGACTTCTATGATGATAAAGACCCGGTATTCTCACCCGATGGTAACTATATAGCCTTTTCATCGGATCGTACCGATTTTGGAAAGCAGGGGGCTGAAAATATTTTTTTAATGAATCTTAAGGATGAATCTGTTTTCTATGTGACCTACGATGCGGCTCGCGATCGGACTCCTTATTTTTCAGCCGATGGAAGCTATCTGGTCTATTCCTCGGATCGCAGCAAGACCAACAATCTTTATTTGATCAAAAAGCCCTTATCTGTCGTTTCGGGACAGACCCACCTGCAAACCGTACGCTTAACCGATTATGTAGGTTCTACTTTTGATCCCTGCTGGGTGGCAGCCGATCAGGTGCTTTACACGACTTTTGAAAACGGACAATTTCAGATTCGTGCCCATCGCATTCCTCTTCAGGCTTTAGATAACTTACCCTCGTCAAGCGATACGGTTACACAACGACCGGATTCTTTGTGGACCTATCCCAACATCCGCCATTCTAAAATTCTTTCCAGGAAACCTTATGTGCGTAAATTTAGTCTGGATTTTGCCCAGGCCCAGGTTTCACAAGACCCTATTTTCGGTACAAACGGCGGAGCGCAACTGGCCTTCACCGATATGCTTAGTAATGACCAATATTATTTACTCATTTACAATAACGCCCGGGTAAGCAGTGACTTCTGGAAAAGTTTTAATTTCGCAGTCACCAAATTATCACTTGGACAGCGGGTGAACTACGCCCTGGGTTTCTATCGATTTGCGGGCTATTATTACAATCCGGAAGATGCTTATTATTACGAACAAATGGCCGGTGGATTTGCAACCCTGATTTATCCTTTCTCACAGTTCAGCCGCATATCGGTTAGTCAAAACTTTTACTATTCGGATAAAGACTGGTTTTTCGGAAACAGACGCTTTGCCTATTTGAATTCCAGCTTCATCTCTTACGTTTATGACAATTCCATATGGGGTCCAACCGGACCTATGGACGGTCAGCGGGTCAATATCACCTTCGGCAATACCTATGATTTCGCCTTTGCCCGCGTAAACTACCTAACCGGATTGGTAGATGTACGTAAATACTTTCGACTTTCACTACGGAATGCTTACGCTGTACGGCTTTTTTCCCTATTTAATCAGGGAACGGAAGCCCGGCAGTTTTATTTTGGCGGAAGTTGGGACCTTCGCCTGTATCCGCGATGGCGCTTGCACGGCAAACGTATTTTTCTGCTTTCCCAGGAACTGCGGTTCCCTTTGATCGATCAGTTGGCCCTTCGCTTACCATTTGGCACCATTGCTTTTAATCGTTTCCGGGGAGCTCTTTTTATAGATGCGGGTAACGCCTGGAATGATCATTGGAAGGGACTCCGGGGTAGTTTCGGATTCGGAATCCGTATGAATCTGGGCGGGCTATTAGTCTTCCGCTTTGACGTGGGACGACGAACCGATTTTAAACATATTCAGCATACAACCTATTCTCAATTCTTTTTCGGATGGGATTTCTGATGTCTGTAAAACAGTCCATTGGCATTTTGTTCTTCCTGATAATTCTGGCCGCCTGTCAAAAGCCGCAGCTCATTTCGGATCATAGCATACGTATCGAACCGTATCCCGCTTTAGGAAATAATATTCGGGGACGAAATTTCCAGCGGGTCTATATCCCGGACACCCTGAAATTTGAAAAAGAAATATCCCTGAACGGTACGCCGACCCCTGTCATGCAGGTGGTCGTCAAACAGCTCTTTTTCACAACCTATAACGGTTATCTGTTTTCAGTCTATATTTTACCGCCATTCGAAAAAGCTAAAATCAAAATTTCCCCGGCCAGCAGTGCTCCTCCGGCTTTTACGGAACGGTTCTGTTTTATAGCCAATGAACGCGGTTCGGCCGGACTGACTGCTTATGATTTATTTTTCGCCCATAAAATGTGGCAGCTATCCGGATATTGGTCACGTAGTATGCCGTTGGTAGCCGATTCGCTGGTGTACCACGCCAGCCTGGAGGGAACCCTGCTTTCTTTAGAATCCGAATCCGGGAAGATAAAATGGCAGTATGAGACCGGACATAAGATTCTTACCGATATCAGTTTGAGCGGCCGAAACCTCGTCAGCGTCTGCCGTAACGGTTTGGTGACCAATATGGATGCCGAACAGGGTTGGGTTCGCTGGCAGGTTGCACTGGATGCTCCGGTATATATTCGCCCGGTGATTTCCGACAAATATGTTTTTATAGGGAGTTTTAACGGAAATATATATCAAATCGACCTGGAAAGCGGAGCCCTCTTAAATAAAATCAACCTGAAGCAACCCCTGCTTCAGGCGCTGGCTGAAGACGGACGATATCTATATGCAGTTGATGTCAACGGCACCCTTCATGTTTTCTCAACGGACAGTCTACAAGAAAGTTGGATATTTCAGATGGAGGGCCCCCCGTCTGCGCCTTTACTGGTTACCGAAAACAGTGTACTGTTAGGTTCCTCCCAGCGCTGGTTTTATCTTCTTGAAAAATCAACGGGTAAGGTATGGCAAAAGATGAAACTGCCGGGCCGGTTGGCTTCCCTACCGGCGGTTACCAGCCAACGGGTATTCTTGCCTTATGAATATAACAAATTAGGTGTCTATCGTTTTAAATTATTCCATTAAATCTTGTTCATACTGCTGAATGATTTCCCGGTAGCGGAAACAGTCTATTATATGATCATTGACCATGCCGGTAGCTTGCATATGGGCATAGATAATGGTGCTCCCAACGAATTTGAAACCCCGCTGCTTCAGGTCCTTGCTGATTTTATCCGATAACTCGGTAGATACGGGGATTTCGTTTTCGTTTCTCCAGTGATTAATGATCGGCCTGCCATCGACAAAATTCCACATATAATCGGAGAAGCCGCCGAATGCTTCTTTTATTTTTAAGAAAGCCCGGGCATTGGTGAGGGCGGCGGTAATTTTAAGGCGGTTGCGAATAATTCCCTTATCTGCCATCAGTCGTTCCATATCCGCTTCATCGAATACTATCATCTTCTCAGGGTCAAAGCCTGCGAAAGCAGCGCGGAAATGTTCCCTTTTGTATAATACGGTTATCCAGCTTAAACCGGCCTGAAAACCTTCCAGAATCAAAAATTCAAACAGTTTTCGATCATCATAAACAGGGACCCCCCATTCCCGGTCATGGTAGGCCGTATAGAGCGCATCATCTTTTGGCACCCAGGAACAACGTTTTTTCATCTCTTAATCCTCGATTGCGATCACCCTGGCCGGCGCTCCGTCCGCGTGTGCTATTTTAAGAGGCAGAGCCACCAGGGTGAAAGTCTTGCCAATAAGCTTATGCAGATTCGTTAAATTTTCAATAATGATTACGCCATTTTTCAGCAAAATCTTATGTGCGGACAGCTTCCGGTCATCAAGGCGATCCACGGAACAAAAATCGAGTCCCACTCCTTTGATTTTCAAACGAACCAGCTTTTCGGCTAATTGGGAAGAGAGATAGGGGAAATCCAAAAAATAACCCGCTTCTGCCCACTTTTTATCCCAGCCGCTGTAAAAGAGGATAAAATCAATTGTATCAGCGACTTGAACAGCATTTAAAAGGTCGGCTTCCAGACATCTCTGCTCTACCCTACTGACATCCAGAACCTGCCCTTGTCCGATGAAATGTTCCAAGGAAACGGCATCCAATTCGGGAAGATGCTCAAAAATATGGGCCGGTGCATCAATATGGGTTCCGGTATGGGTGGAAACGGTCAGTTGTTTTTCCTGATACCCCTGCTCTTTTACCGTGGCCACCGTCTGTATCCGGGGAATCGGATCTCCGGGAAATGTTGGCATTTTATCTTCTACAAGGTGTGATAAATCGGTGATGATCTTCATCTTATTCGCTTTTTCCTTAGATTTCTTTTCGCCCGTACATGAAAAACAGAGGAAATGTACAATCCCCGGATGCTATCTTTTTTGAAATAATCGTATATACATGAAAATAGGAGACAGGTTTAAAACCAATTTCAGTTAAATCTGCGCGGAGTCTGTTCGGATCGAAACCGAAATGGGCTACGCTGTTCTTATCCGAATGAAATATACCCGGTTCCGAATAAAGGTCGGCAAGACACAGCCAGCCGCCTGGTTGCAATACTTCATAGAGCTTCTTTAATAATTCCGAGTGATTCTTTATATGATGTAAAGTCATACTCATAATTACGAGCTGAAATTTCCGGTCCGGAAAAGGATCTTTTTCCCAATCCAGAACTCTTTCCTTTACATTACTTATCTGTTTTCTTCTTAATTCGGCAAGCATTCCAGGTGAGGAATCAACGGCCCAGATGGTTTTGACCCGCGGAGACAAAACCTTACTGATTAATCCCGTACCTGCGCCAAAATCCAGCACTATCCAATCCTTTTGCAGAGGTATTTTGCGGATAATGGTTTGCCCTATGAATTGCGCTGTTTCCCTGCGACCGGCATCCGCATCCCAGTCAATCGCTTTTTCTTCGTTCCGACTAAAAGACCCGGTATCCGTGAACATCAGATCAACCCATATTTTTTACGTAAGATCCATTCTGTAGTGACGAGCAGCACGATAAAAATAAGCAGCCAGAGTTCATGCCATAATTCATAGATGCGTACGATAGTCCGTGTCGTTGCAGGCATTGTAAGCATGGATTTTAATGAGTCCAGACCGTTGATGCTCACATAGCGCCCATGATGTTCCTCAGCCAACTGCTTCAATAGAGCTACATTTTGATCATCATGAAGAAATTCTTTATCGAACGGAACCACTTCGATCTGCAATTTGTCTTTCCCCAGTTGGGCACCCCGTCGCTCTCCCATAGCTTCTATCACATAAGTTCCGGGTTGAGGGGGAGTAAACAAGCCCTTATAAGTACCGGAGCTATCGTTAGAAACATCAATTGCCGTTCTCTGACCCTGCCACTCGGCTTGCAGAAGTACGGTACCATCCTTAATGGGTTTATAGGCCATATCATAAAGATGGGCCGTCACCAGAACCGGTTCACCCTCGGCGTATACTTTACGCTCCGTGTTCAGTACAAGCGCTTTGATTTGCTGTCGTAAAGTGAGTGTCCGTATGATATGATTCAGCAAGCGAAGATATCCTCCGGATATATCGGGATCATCCTGTAAAAAGAAGGACCATTTCCAGAGACCCTGGCCATTGACCACATAGCTTCTGTACGGGAAACGGATATAGCGAATCAGGAACGGATTCATTTCGCTTCCGGCCTGAGAATAGATTAAGGTTTTGGCCTTTTTTTTAAGATTTCTGAGAAGAAACCATTGATCGACAGGAGGCACTTTATCCCAGAAACGGTTATCCAGCATCTGATCTTCAAAAATTGTGACGCCTTGCTTCCGATCCTTTTCAAGAGGAGTGAAATTAGTGGAATGTTTATTTATCGGATGCAGACTATTAGGATTGACGGGAAGTATATCCATTAACTCCGGCCATTGTTTTAAAGACGTGTATTGGCCGAGATAGAGAAGAATTCCGGGTTTATCTTTTTTGATTTTCCGCGACATCTCCTTTAAGACGCTGCGGGGAGTGAATCGGGTCGGGAAATTTTGGAAGATAAAAACATCGGGTATTTCAGATAAAAATGGTTTTTGGGAGCCAAACCATCTGCCGTTTTTATCATGTACATACAAATGAACCGAAAAATCTGTATTTTGTCCAAGCAGAAAGTTAAGAAACTTTGTTTCATAGCCGAGATTTCCACAAAATATAGCGATAGCGATTTTACTTTTCAATACGTTTTGAACGAGAATTTTCCGGTTATTCTTTTTATTACGCTCATGGGCCAGTACGGAAAGTTTTACTTGTATTCGTTGCAGGCCAACCTTTTCCGGCGTATAAGAAAGTGTAACCGAAGTCAGTGCTTCGCCGGGATGAATCTGAATTTTTTTAGTCGCCATAACTTTATTATGGCGGGATAATTGCACAAGAGCGCGGGTTTCTTTGTTCATATTTTCGGATCCGATTTGTACTTCAATTTCCTGCTTCTTATTCTGATAAGCCAGTCGGGGCAGTTTCACGTTTCTGATAAATAGGTCCGGTCTTTTTAACCGGCTGCCAATCCCGATCGTCACAATTTTTGTTGCCATCTCGCGATGTATATCAAGGGGCGAAAAACCTTGTGTATAATACCCGTCGCTTAGGATAACAGCCAGATCGGGATGAAGCTGCTTAATATTCTGCATGACATTATAGAGGTTTGTGCTACCCGTGCTGCGGGGGATGGAATCCCCTTTCATGGAAAATACTTTGGAACTGAAAAGTCTGTATACAATCTTCGTCCCGGAAGAATGGTTATTTCGAATAAAATTTACTGCTTTAAGCAGTTGTTTTCGCCGGTCAAGCAGGCTATCTCTGATACGCATGGAGGACGAATTGTCGATAAATACCGCGATCGTTTTCTTTTTCGGGGTATGGTACTTTAAAGTAAGCTGAGGCTTAAAGATGAGTAGCAGGACAAGCAGAAGCAGTATGGCCCGCAGACTTCCCAATACAATTTGCGGGATAGAATTCAATTCTGGATTGGTTCTTTTGTAAAGCCAAAAACTGATCAAACCGGCAATTAAGCTGACCAGGACAATAAGAATAAAGGGAATATTGAGTTGTATTAAGGCGGGTAGTTTCATGGATTTAAAATGTAGTTACGGATTGTAAAGCTAATGAAGGGTAGGCATTTAAATTTTGTTCGGAATAAAAGCCGTTGCGCAGATATTCCAGACCGGCTCTGGCAATCATAGCCGCGTTATCGGTACAAAACTGCATATCCGGTAAATAAAGATGGCGATTATTGTGCCGACACTCTTCTTCCAGGCGCTTTCTTAACCGGGAATTGGCAGCCACTCCTCCGGCAATAGCAATATTATTAATGTGAAATTCCCGGGCTGCTCTCATAGTTTTCTTAATCAAAATCTCGACAGCTGCAAATTGATAGGAAGCACAAATATCATCCAAATGTTCCTGCAAAAACGATTTATCCTTATCCTGTAAATAGGTAAGCAGTGAAGTTTTCAAACCGCTGTAACTGAATTCATATCCCTTGTCTCTTGCCAGAGCCTGAGGGAAAGGGTAAAATGTACTATCGCCGTTGAGCGCTCGTTTATCGATTTCCGGTCCACCCGGATATCCCAATCCAAGTAATTTGGCCCCTTTATCGAAAGCCTCACCTACTGCATCGTCACGGGTAGTACCGATTATTTTATATTGCAAGTGGTCCTTCATGAGCACAAGCTGAGTGTGCCCACCGGAAATAATCAAAAATAGTACAGGAAATTCAAAAGTTTGCTGGGACAAAATGTTACCGTAAATATGTCCTTCGATATGATTGACGCCGATAAAGGGCCGATCCAAAGCCAAAGCCAGACCTTTGATGAAATTGACTCCGACCAGAAGCGCTCCCACCAACCCGGGGCCATGAGTTACGGCCAATCCGTCCAGGTCCGTAAAATCCAGTTGCGCTTCTTTCATAGCCTCGCGTACCATAGGAACAACCAGGCGAATATGCGCCCGTGAAGCCAGTTCCGGAACGACTCCACCGAATCGACTATGAATTTCCTGAGAAGAGATCACGTTGGAGAGTACCGTATCACCCCGGATCACCGCGGCAGAGGTTTCATCGCATGAAGTCTCAACACCTAAGACAACCATTAATAATCTTCTCTCTGTTTGAGTTGCAAATGAAAGGTGCGCGGAATGGTATTCACCACGGATATTCCCCGCGGCGCGTCCACTTCTATGGGGTAGACCATCACTCCGGGGCGATATGAATTCTGGAAATTATAAAGGGCGGTAACCTCCTGCGGTTTCAAATGAGTAACCAATGATTCCGCGCCTTTTATTTTTACAGATACTTTTTCAGGAACGGCTGAAGCCAGGTATTTGGTTGGTATGCCCACTAACTGAATGGGGACCTCATATAAGGTCCGTTCCACAATCTGCTCAATCTGGAAATGTATCTCCGCTATCTGTGGCCATAATTGAAGCACATCGGGCCTGGGGGATATGAGTTTCAACCTGGTTTTGAAAGGATAGCGGACCTTCTTTTTAAAAATAGAATCCGTTTTAATATATCGGATAGGCCGGATAAAAGAGGCCGGCCCTTTAACCAGAACCGAATCGGGAATTAACTGTTCTCTAAGCAGAATATAACCGGCCAGGGGACGAATGGTACCCGCAAATTTTATCGGCCTTTTCGCTTCCAAATATTCATCTACCTTCAACCGTATATTTTTCGGTTCAATGACATCGGTGACCTTAATCCCTAATTCTCTAGCTATTACGAAGCGGTTCAGATAATTGACCAGGTGTAGGGTGGTTGTCTTGTTTACCTCAGGAAGGTCCAGCCGAATCTTTCCTTTATAAAAATTTAGTGCAATCAGGGCTCTGCCCTTACCCGTGACTTCCAGAACAATCTTATCCGGCGGGGGGTCCATCAGAACTTTATTTTCTCCGATACGGACGATCTGAAAAGGAACAGTCACCCGAGTGGTATAGGTTTTATTGGTTGCGATTGCGATCCACAAAAGTACAGCAAGCAGAAATGATACCAGTAAAGGACGACGATTTGTTATAAAAAAAGAAAAAGAAATTTTCATGGCCCCAATTCTTACATTCCATTCAAGTCATAGTAAATGTAAACCTTATCTGTATTTAAATCAAACCCGATTTCCTTTCGGGCGTTTCCCTGATTACAGGCAATTTCCAGCAAGCCCAAACTATTCCAGAGCGCCATTATATGCCCGGGCTGTTCCTGTGCATAATAAGATGAAACATGATTGATTGTTCGTGATTTGATCCGAATAGTGTTGATGGATTTTTTCAGACGCTGCAGCTCGGATTTATGAAACGGGGTTATAATATTCCCGAAATGGTCTATGGCAAGAGCGGGACAAACAAAAACGCTCTTTTTTTGCTGGCATGATAAAGAAGGATGAACCGATATTCTATTGATTTTAGTACAAAAGCGGTTTACCTCCTTTCCGCCGGCAAGAAGCGCCGCAGCGGGTCCGAAAATATCCCGGCCATGAAAAGTTGAACTGGGACTTGTTACAGGAAGCTTTTGCCTTCGTATCACATAAGCCTGATAGGGTCCTTCTTTTAAAAGCAATGAAAAAACACCGTTATCGGGGCCTACCAACCAGTAATTATTCCAGCGAATAACCAAAGGCTTTCGTTCGCCGCCCACACCGGGATCTACCACGACAAGATGCACCGTTTCCGAAGGAAAGGTGGACGCGTAATTCAGTAAACTAAATGCTGCGGAGCGAATATCGAAAGGTGGAATATCGTGCGAAATATCAACCAATTCAACCTCAGGATTGAATGATTTGATGAATCCTTTCATGCCACCGACAAAACCGTCGGCAGTTCCGAAATCCGTCAATAGGGTAATCATCTTGTTCATCGCTATCTATATAATTTTTGACAAACCTTGCAAATACGCGTACCTCTGCCTGCCACCCGGATCTTTTCTATCGGAGTAGCGCAATTTGAACAAGGTAAGTTTTCGCGTTGATAGACCCTGAAAAAAAGTTGATTCTTGCCGGGGTTCCCATAGGCGTCCCGATAATCCGATATGGTACTGCCCATATTTCGCACTGCGAAACGCAATACTTCGTTTATGTCGGAATATAGTCTTTCCAGTCTTCCTGCAGGTATACGATTACAGATACTCGCGGGATGAATACCGGCCCGGAACAGACTTTCATCAACATAGATATTTCCCAGGCCGGAAACAAATTTCTGGGACAATAAAAAAGCCTTAATGTTCATTTGG
>JALSTK010000178.1 GCA_026983775.1 Calditrichia bacterium | reverse complement strand
AATCGTATGTTAATACGTGTTCTATTATTTGAATTTGATCTTCTTTAATTTTCCATTCATTTTTGTTTAATTTTTTTTCTTGAATATGCAATGCAGATGTAAATAATTGACGATGAACGGAATTATTAAAATTTAGTTCGGTAGCACGGCAACCCAATGAAATAAAATTCTCTTCGAGTAGGGTGAATCCTTGCTGTATCAGACCGTGTTTGAAACAATACTCGATTGCAAAATTTATTTTTTCAATATCATTTTGAGCTTTTGCAAATGTTGTAAAAGATTCTAAAATAATATCGAACAAATCTTTTAAAGGCGGAATTTGCCGGACATGGTCCTTTGCCGAATAAATACTTTTAAATAAATCTGTTAAAATTTTAGGTAAATCAGGACCATTATTAATAAATAAATTGTTTGAGAATGTACGTAGATTTTTTGATAATTTGTTAAGAGCATATGCACTTTCATCTAAACCTTTTTTGGCCTTCAGAATAGGTTGAACATTTCGTTTGGTTAATTGAGTCAACAAGTTTGTATTGCCTGTGGTTAAAAATTCATGTGCAGCGGAAGTCCAATAAAAAAGATCAACAAAAGGCGTCAAATCAAAAATCGGAGCATTCCGAAATTCTAATTTTATATTCTTTATTTCGTTGATGATACCTAATGATTCAAAAGCACCATAATAGATGCCCTTTATCTCTACATTTTTAGTTACTCTTAAAAAATTAAGTACAATCATGGTTAATAAAGGGAGTGATCGGAAAGAATGTGTAATATCAACATAAAGTAGGTCATTTTTATGAACATTATCTACTAAAGTGTTAAAAATATTCCAGAGTTCATTTTGTGTTTTTCCTTCGGCCAATGGGATTCTTTCGAAAGAAGGAAAATCCAAATTTTCATTAACTATTTCTTTTTTTAAACTTTCGAGATTGCTTTTTAATCCTTGAACATTGTTACCTTTGAATTTAGAATCATTCCAATTTTTTTTAAAAGCATCTTCCGTAGCAAAAATTAAAATTTTAGATTGCTTGTTTAATAATTTGTTTTTTATCAAATTTCTAATAATGGATATCTGAACAAAACGAGTAGGATAATATTCATTTTGTGGGTCATTGAAATAATAGCTGCATTCAAGATATTGATTGGTTCCTAAAAAAGAAAGAAAATTTTTCCCCATAGGTAATCGGTCCTTTTTATATTAAAATTTGTTTGTTACTAATTCCAAAGCCAAAGCCGACCAGTATTCATGGGGCTTATTTCGTAAAAAATCATTACGATCGCAAAATTTATAGCGACCCAATTCGGCAGAGCCTTGCAACTTTTCTTTTTGTTTATCGCTTATTTGCGCATAAAAAACCAGTCCCCAGTGTACACGGCCCACTTTGCTGCGTTCTTCGTTGATTACCCCGCAGAAATGGAAATCCGTTTCTTCCAAGAGTAAACCGGTTTCCTCTTGCATTTCACGCCGCAGGCCATGCTGCACGGTCTGCCAAAAACCGGCGGTTTTATCGCGGCTTTCATCAATGTGTCCGCCGACTCCTGCGGAATACAGAGTGTGCAGCCGTTGTTCGTTCCCTTTACGTTCATAGCATAAAACCGAGCCCTCGGCGTCACGTATAATCAGATAGGGAATTACCTGTTTATACCGGGCGTCTTTTTCCAAAGCCGCGCGCGGTTTGAATATTAAAGGCCATCCTTCAACCGTTTGCAGAAATTCTTCTTCGCTCAAATGAATAGCGCCAAAAAACGGCAGCCATTCCGCTGAAATATATCGCCGTTCCAACGCCAAAATCCGTTCGCTTGCACTCAATTGATCGATTCCTTTACTATTTCAATAATTTCTTTTTCGGAAGCCAGTAAAAGTTTTTGCCGCTCCTCAAAAGGGATAAATGCAGCGCGAAAAGCGTTCCGGATTAATTGCAGAATTTCCCATAAAGATAAGCCGTTTGGTGATAACAGGGCTGCCTTGTAATATTCATCCGAAAAAGTAGTTCTGGATATGCCGGGATTATCCGTATTCACAGATACGCGCAATCCCTGGGCAAGATACCCTTTAAGGGGATAGGCAGTTACCCCGTTCGTATAGCCTACGATTTGATCATTGGAAGAGGGGCACATTTCGAGGGTGATTTTTCTATCCAAAAAACGGGTTTTTAATCTGGAATTTTGATTAAGGGTGAGTCCGTGGCCGATGCGGTCTGCGTTTAAGTGGTACACCGCTTCCCAGATATTTTCTACGGGTTGATTTTCTCCGGCGTGAATGGTAATGTTCATGGATTCTTTCATTAGCGGCATAAAAGCCTGGCGCAGTTCGGAGGGTGTGCGTGCGCTTTCGGCTCCGGCCAGATCGAAGCCTACAATCCAATCGCGATACGCTGCATCCTCTTCAAATAGTTCCTGCGCCAATTCGATATGCCGGTGCACTTCGCTCATCTTACCGTGACGGGAGGCGATAAATAGGGCCTTAAAGGTGGTCGTCTGCGATTGAGTCAATTCATCCCGAATGATATCCACCACCTGTTTGGGCGCCAGACCGCCTTTGGTATAATTTATGGGCGATTGGCGTAATTCCAGATAGCGTACATTATGCCGTTCGCACTTTTTGATTAAGATACGGCAGGCGGCGCGCAGGCTTGCTTCCGATTGCATGAGGGCCGAACCCTGTAAATCACCTAAAGATTCGTAGGTTTCAATGCCAATAGCGGAGAAAGCTAAGGTATTCAAATATTTTCCAAAAATAAATCGGTCTAAAAATGAAATTTTTTCGTCGAATAAGGACAAAAATCCGGCAATTGTAATCGGTTGCCGAATATGCGGAAATTTTACCCGTAAAGCTTTCACATCCGGTACTTCACGCCGTAAATGGGATAAATTTTCGGATTCTATAATCAGGGCCATTTTGTTTAACCACACATCAAATTCCGGGTTGATTTTACGTTGACGGGAGATCGCCTCGCCGTTCGCTTTTGCCGTTTCGATCATTTCCGCAGCCGTTAAAATACCGCCGAAATGGCAGTGCAGTTCGGCCTTGGGCAATTTGCGCAATAAGGATTTTTCATGCTCCGCCTGCTCATGATGTACACCAATTTTCACTGTTTGCAGGACTTCAATTTGATCCGGTGCTAAGGCATAAAGGGCACGGTAGTTCGTTTGTTTGTGATTTCCGCTCAAGGAGAGCGAATAGTTAAACATCAAATTGCGGGCATTCGTAAGCCGCTTTTCGATTTCGGTAACGAGAGCCGTCTGCGGTTCGATATAATTGATTTGATCTTTAGAGTTCAGTGGAAAATCGTTAATCCTGATCGGCGGCGGAAAGTCCAGGGCCACATTTTTATTGATACGTCCGCTGATAACTACCGGGAGGTAGGCGTCGGCCAAAGAAGGAGGAATCGGCGTGTTAAAACGAAACGATTGAAAAAAATCATCCCGACTAAGCCTTCTATCATCAGTTACATGCAAAAGGGCATCGCAGCCGAACAAATGGCCGGCCTGCTGCATATCTGCGCTCATGGTTTTACGACCGCCTACCAACGAAAGTAGCAACTGGCCCTTTTGGCTAACGCGTTTTGCATGAAAAACAACACGATATATCAAATCACTCATTTGCCTTATCTGTTGAGCAGAGGTTAAATCAGCCACCCCTTTCAAGATGAAAAATTTAATTTTTCCGCTCCATGGCAAACCACTTTGCCAGGAGCGGATAGGTTGAATCGTTTTCTCAGTGTTTTCATCGGTCATGATAATCCAGAGTACTTCGACCGGATTAAGTTGATATTGGTCGCGCAATTGTTGTAAATATAAAACTTGGGAATGGTTATTATATATTGGAACCGACTGCGGATCGGTAAAACCGATCAATTCCGGAATTAGCTGCCAAACACTACCGAGGGTGGTAACTAAGATATTGGATTTCTTCATCTTTTGACGGGCATCTTAATTGATCCGGGCTATTATCTATCTTGAGTGTACAATAATTTAAACAACAAATTGTCGTAAATAAAATATTTAAAATATTTTGGCTTGAAGCGAATATTATATAGATCGTTACGGACAAATATTCCGAAAGATTTTTCATTGCAGGCCATTTAGGAAATATATTTTTTCACCGTTTCCACAAAATCTTTAAGACCAACGGGTTTATGCATAACTTCGGCCAATATTTCACATTGCTCAATGCCTCCTAAAGCGGTAACGATTAGTATATTCATTGCCGGAAAATCTCTTTTTATAATAGGAAGCAGTTCCAAACAACCCATTCCCGGATGATTGATATCCGTAACCAATAAACTTATTTCATCTTGAAAAGTCCGAATTATTCTTAAAGCCTCATCGCCATCCTTCGTGGTATATATTTTAAATGAAAATTCGGGTAAGTATGTGGGAATCACCTGCACATATATATCTACTAATGATTCTTCATCATCCAATACTAAAATAGAGATGGGTTTCTTTCCCATATAAGGCCTCATTTAGTTCGTTCAACATAATTTAACTCCCTGCTTCTTATACGATGTAACAGAACCGAATCAAATAAGAATATCGCCTAATTGTAGTTCGTCCCCTGTGACGCACCTCTACGGATCGAGATAAAAAATTCCAAATGGAAACCGTTTCCTGTGCCCTACCGGATGCCGGACATCCTGCAGGAGCGCATGGATGCGCGGAAAGGGATACTTTAATGAAGCTCACAAAGCTCACAAAGTACACAGAGAATAAAAAAAGTTTGAAAAAAACCTTTGTGCTCTTGGTGCCCTTTGTGGTATAAATTTAAACTCTGCAGAGAAATGATTTTGACGGAAACCAAGAAACACACAAAGCACACAAAGTACACAAAGAATAAAAAAAGTCTGATAAAAGCCTTTGTGTTCTTGGTGCCCCTTGTGGTATAAATTTGCCCCATGTAGAGAAAAGATTTTGACGGGAAACCAAGAGGCACACAAAGCTCACAAAGTACACAAAAAATAAAAAAGTCTGAAAAAATCCTTTGTGTCCTTAGTGCCCTTTGTGGTATAAATAGAACCCCTGTAGAGAAAAGATTTTGACGGAAACCAAGAGGCACACAAAGATCACAAAGTACACAGAGAATAAAAAAAGTTAGAAAAAAACCTTTGTGCTCTTGGTGCCCTTTGTGGTATAAATAGAACCCCTGTAGAGAAAAGATTTTGACGGAAACCAAGAGGCACACAAAGATCACAAAGTACACAGAGAATAAAAAAAATTCTGATAAAAACCTTTGTGCTCTTGGTGCCCTTTGTGGTATAAATTTGCCCCATGCAGAGAAAAGATTTTGACGGAAACCAAGAGGCACACAAAGCTCACAAAGTACACAGAGAATAAAAAAAATTCTGATAAAAACCTTTGTGCTCTTGGTGCCCTTTGTGGTATAAATTTGACCCCTGCAGAGAAATGATTTTGACGGGAAACTAAGAAACACACAAAGCACACAAAGATCACCAAGTATACATGGTGCGAAAAGCGATAAATAGCCCCAAAAATAGGCAGGCGGTCTCACCTCACGCCAATCAGTCTCTTGAGCGGAGCGAAATCCCGGTTTACCGGCACTTTGCGAACTTGTGAGCATTAGAGCCGGTTAGTCGGGAAATCCCCTATCAATAACGGGGTATTTTAATTAAGCTCACAAAGCACACAAAGATCACCAAGTATACATGGTGAGAAAAGCGATAAATAGCCCCAAAAATAGGCAGGCGGTCTCAACTCACACCAATCAGTCTCTTGAGCGGAACGCACCGTTTCTTTCTCATCCAGAAATAGCGGAATTTCACCCTTCTATGCATTCAAAAATTCCCTCTGACCGACCGGATGTCGGGCATCCCGCCGGAGCGCATGGTTGCGCGGAACGGGATATTTTAATGAAGCTCACAAAGCTCACAAAGTACACAAAGAATAAAAAAAGTTAGAAAAAAACCTTTGTGCTCTTGGTGCCCTTTGTGGTATAAATAGAACCCCTGTAGAAAAAAGATTTTGACGGGAAACTATGAAACACACTAAGCACACAAAGATCACCAAGTATACATGGTGCAAAAGCGATGAATACCCCAAAAATAGGCAGGCGGTCTCACCTCACGCCAATCAGTCTCTTGAGCGGAGCGAAATCCCGGTTTACCGGCACTTTGCGAACTTGTGAGCATTAGAGCCGGTTAGTCGGGAAATCCCCTATCAA
>JALSTK010000177.1 GCA_026983775.1 Calditrichia bacterium | reverse complement strand
AGGTTCCGAAGAAAATAAACCCCGTCAGGTCTATCGTTCCCGTGATAATAAGATGATCGCCGGTGTATGTGCCGGGCTGGCCGAATATTTTAATATTGATGTAACCATTGTACGTCTGGCCTATGTCCTGCTTACTCTGGCTTCCATAGGCATTGGTATTATTGCCTATTTTGTGATGGTTCTGGTTTTTCCGGAAAAGCCGACTTTGGAATAATTATTTACGAGGAGTGTTACCAAAATGAGGCATTCAAATTTCGCAGCATGGATTTTGATCCTGCTGGGAGTCATGTTACTGCTTGATCAATTGGATATTTTGTACTTTAACCGTTTAACGATCACCCTTTTGATTCTTTTTGCTCTCGGTGTGCTCTATTTGAGGAAAGGATTGCTTCATCCCAAACGAAAAGGGATTTTAGGAGGAAGTTTTTTTCTTCTTGCCGCTATATCCCTCTTACTCATGTGGGCCGGACTTTTCCCGATTTCCGATCCGGTAGGTTTTGGTTTGCTGTTTATTGACCTGGGTCTTGCCAATATTATTTTCTATTTTGTGGCGAATAAGCGCATGATTAACATTGTCATGGGTATTGTTTTTATTCTAATCGGGTTACCCGCTTTCGAAGCCTACCCCGGTTGGCAATTAGAGCATTTCTACAGTACTTACTGGCCGGTGGTCCTCATTTTAATCGGCCTGGGCATTCTGTTTGAAGGATTTAACCAGAGATCCCGAAAATCAATTGATTCGAGTAAAACGGCTTAGCGGAAAGCGCGCATGAAAAGAAGATTGAAGGGGATTATCCGCTTATCAGGAGATAAATCTATTTCCCACCGGGCCGCTCTGTTTGCCGCTCTTCGGCCATATCCTTCCTTATTTGAAAATTTCAACTTTAACCGTGATTGCTCGGCAACGCTAAATGTACTGAGCGCACTGGGAATTTCCTGGCAAAAGAGGGAAAAACAGCTCCTTATCAAAGGAAGATCAATTAAAGACTGGCAAGATCCGGAAGAAATTTTAGATGCTCAAAATTCAGGAACGACTGCCCGACTTTTAAGCGGGTTATTAATTCACCTGCCTTATGAAATCACTTTGACCGGTGATGCCTCTTTGCAAAAGCGCCCTATGCGAAGGATTATTGCACCGCTGGAACAAATGGGTGCGACGATTAATAGTACTGAAAATCGTTTGCCTGTGACCTTTGTACCCGGGCATAGAATTAACGGCATTCGATATCCGTTACCCGTAGCCAGTGCTCAGGTTAAATCGGCTGTTTTATTAGCAGGACTTTATGCCGGGGGGCAAACGGAAGTAATTGAAACCGTTCTTTCTCGCGATCATACGGAACGCATGTTAGGCTTAAGAAAGAAGCAGTTAAGTGACGGTTCGTACGCCATATATAGCTCTCGTGAAGATACAGTTCCGGAACTATCTATGTACATTCCGGGAGATATATCCGGTGCGGCTTTCTTTATTGCCGGTGCTCTGCTGAGTAAAGATTCTCAAATCGTGGTACCCGGTGTTTCGTTAAATCCCAGTCGAACGGGGTTTTTATCGGTTTTGAAGGAAATGGGTGCTTCCTTTGATATCCGGGAGACACAGGATAAACCGGAACCCATGGGTGATCTTTCCGTTCATTTTCAGGAGTTGCACAACATCGAAATTCCGAAGAGGGTCATCCCCAATCTTATCGATGAAATACCTATCCTGGCCATCGTAGCCAGTCAGGCGCACGGAATTTTTCGCATCTCCGGTGCCGAAGAATTACGTTACAAGGAATCGGATCGGATTGCGGCCATCTGTACAAATCTGAGGGCCGTCGGTGTGGAAGTAAACGAAGAGAAGGATGGCTTTCAAATTAAAGGTCCGCAGAAATTAAAAGGAGGCCGGGTAATCACCCATGGGGATCATCGTATTGCCATGTCCTTCGCCATCGCCAATCTTTTAAGTGAACGGGATATCGAATTGGATGATGCGGATTGTGTATCCGTGTCCTTTCCGTCTTTTTGGGATATTTTAGACCGGGTTACGGAATGAATTCCCCAACGATGCAAAAATTTGCTATTATCGGTTTCCCGTTAACACATTCCCGCTCCCCGCAAATACATAATTATGCCTTTAAAGAGCTTCATTTAAAGGCCGTATACGAAAAGCTGGAAATACAGCCCGCTTCTTTCCGGGAACAGATCCCTTTCCTGAAGAAAGCCGATTTTTCGGGTTTTAATGTAACCATTCCCTACAAACAACAAATCATTCCGTTTCTGGACAGGCTGGATCCTCTGGCTCAGCGCATTGGGGCGGTAAACACGATTCAGGTTATTGAAAAAGGAGTTTGGAAAGGGTACAACACTGATTATCTGGGGTTCTTAAAGCCCTTGCAACCCTATAGTAAAGATTTAAAAACGTGTCTGGTAATCGGTGCTGGCGGGGCGGCCCGTGCCGTGGCTTTCGCCCTGGTCCACTCCCTGCCCGTAAGGGAACTAACCCTGGCCAACCGAAACATAGAAAGAGCGGAAGATTTAAAGCGGGAATTGATAAGATTTAAAGCAATTAATTATAAAACCGTAACCCTGGATTTTCGGGTGCATCGCCCATTCGATTTGATTGTAAACTGTACTCCGCTGGGCATGAGCGGACAATCCCAAAAAATACCGGTGGATATTCACGGAAAGATTAAACCGGAAACAATTGTATACGATCTGATCTACGATCCGCCGTTAACCGATTTCCTAAAATCCGCCCGTGGTCTCGGTTTAAAGACTTTTAACGGTTGGCCGATGTTGATTTATCAGGCGGAAGCAGCCTTCAGGATCTGGATGGGCCGGGATTTTCCTGAAGCCCTGTTTCATACATTCATACAAAAGAGCTAACCACGATTACCGGGTTAGCGATGAGGAGCCGAATCAATTAATTCTTAACGGATCGCAGTCACTCTTCATTCCCTTCGGTTTCATTCTTTTTATCCGTATCTCCTAAATTCTTGCGGAATTGATGGGATGTGCGGGCAAATTCAATGAGTCTTTGCTGAACTTTATCGAAAATTGAATCTTTAGTGTATTTACCGTCTCTATGTTTCATACCGCAGGGAACACCGGTCAATAGTCGAATTCCGTCCTCAATATTATTAACCGCCCAGATGTGGAACCTACCCTCTTTTACAGCCTGAATAACATCATCGTTTAACAGAAGATTAGGAACATTCGCTTCCGGAATAATAACACCCTGTTCACCGCTTAAACCTTTAGCCCGGCAGACCTTGAAAAATCCTTCGACCTTTTCATTCACTCCGCCGATGGCCTGCACTTCGCCTTTTTGATTAACCGAACCGGTTACGGCGATACCCTGATTGATCGGTATACCGGACAGGGAGGACAACAAACCATAAAGTTCCGTGGAAGAAGCACTGTCTCCATCGATCATCCCGTAACTCTGTTCAAAGGTAATCGATGCCGAGAAAGAGAGGGGCATGGTTGCTCCGAATTTTTGCGAAAAATAGCCGGTAAGCACCAGTACGCCTTTATCGTGAATTTTTCCGCTCATTTTGGCTTCCCGCTCAATATTAATGATTCCCCGGCTGCCGATATAAGTATTAATCGTGATACGTGAAGGTTTGCCAAAGCGGTAATCTCCTAAATCGTATACGGCTAATCCGTTGATCTGACCGACTTCGAAGCCGCTTACCGCTACCTTAATATACTCCTCTTCTATGGCCTCCTGCAGGCGTTCTTCAACCAGATCATGACGATGGATCCGCTCTTCGATCGCTTGTAAAACATCCTTGCGGCTGACCAGTTTTTTACGCCGCTTCCCGGCCCAGAAGGAAGCTTCGCGGATAACCCGTACCAATTCGCCGAATTGGATGGAGAGTCTCTTCTGATGATCGGCCAGACGATGGCCGTATTCGATTACGGCGGTAACCCCGGTTTTGTCGAAATGAAGTAATTTTTCTTCAGTTACCACCCGGGTTATGAACTGAATATATTTTTTCAGAGAGGTCGGGTTTTCTTTGACCTCCACGTCAAAATCTGCTCTTACTTTAAAAATTTTACGGAACTCTTCATCGTAGTTGTGCAGTAAGCGGAACAGATTGACCTGACCGATTAAGATCACTTTTATCTGTAAGGGTAACGGTGAGGGACGTAAAGATACCATGGAGGAATAACCGTAAAAGGTACTGATATCTTCAATACGTAAACTACGGGATCGCAGGGCCCGTTTCAGAGCTTCGTACGCGAAGGGGTGCTTAAGCAATTGATCGGCGTCCAGGAGCAGGTACCCCCCGTTGGCAGCCAGCATAGAACCGGATTTGATCATTGAAAAATCTGTGTACAGCAAGCCCTGGTACGATTTCTTTTCAATCATGCCGAATAGGTTATTGTAGGTAGGATTCGTCTCATAAATTACAGGAGCACCCTTTTTTTTGGAATTATCAATGACTACATTTATGTAATATCTGTTCAGACGATTCGGTCGTCCTTCGTCCTGACTGTTCCCCTGTGCCGATTTTTCACCGCCATCGATAAATTCGGCTACATTATCGATGATGTCCTGGGCGGCCGCATTCAAATAGGTGGTTACTTCGGGACAGGTTTTAAAATTTTCCAGGATTTCTTCAAAGTGATTAACCACCACATTGCGGGCCACATCTTCATTTAATTTTTCGATCTCTTCACTCAAGCTTCGGTCCAGTTGGGTCAGTTTACGAATCGTCTCCTGCAAACGCTTTTGCACATGGGTCAAATTTTCATTGATTTCTTGCTGTTCTTTTTCAGAGAGAGATTGAAATTCTTCCTGCTTTAAGGCTTCACCGTCTTTAATGGGAATGGTGGCAAAGCCCACACTGGAACTTTTTATGCGTATATTTCGCTCCAGGGCTTCTTTTTCGGTTTGAGCGTAAATCTGCTGTTTTTGTAATTGAGTAGCCTCTATGAGTTCGTTTTTTCGTTCGGAATAACTTTTGGAATCAAATGCTTTTCGCAGGTCATTGCGCAGGCTGAAGATTAATTTCTGCATCTGTTTTTTGAGCTGCAAAGCCCGGCCGGCCGGAAGACGGATTGCCTGCGGTTCATCCGGATTTTCGAAATTATTCACAAAAACCCAATCCGACGGGGTAGGGCGTTTCCTGGCAGCCTTATGTAGTAAATCAGACACGATCGTAGTCCTGCCCGTGCCATAACTTCCGGTTACAAAAATATTATAGCCCGTATCGTTTATTTCCAGGGCAAAATTAATGGAAGAAACCGCCCGATCCTGGCCAATTACCGAAGTAAGAGGCGAAAGATCCGCTGTGGTTTCAAATTTAAATTTTGATAAATCAATCTGTTTTCTCAAAGATTTTACCGGTACTATACAAGATTTATACATTGACTTCTCCGGATTCTATGAATGAATGGTTACTATATGAATGATCCATTGGAACATTCTTCGCTTCAAAGAATATGCACAACAGAACAATATGTTACAACCATAAATGAAATTGTTTGCATCTTTTTTTAATATTTGATAAAATGAATTCGCCAAGGGAGTAGAAGGGACCCGGTGGTCCCCCCGGCCTTCAAAGCCGTGCGTGTCCTGCTGAAGGATTGGTGGGTTCGACTCCCATTTACTCCCGCTATGAAAAGGATGCAGGGTCGTGCCTGCATCCTTTTTTTGCTTTTCGTTTCGTTGCATTAGACCGATGAGTAAAGGATTGACATGGATGACTCCAAAATAATTTTTAAGATGCAGCGGCCGGCCGCCATCGGTTGGAAAGTATACAACCGAAAAGCCCGGTTAGGATGAAAGAGAAAGATCAACCCAAACGAATTTCCGCTTTAAAATTATAGATTTTTCAGAAATTGATTTCTTTCATGATCCATGTCATGTATATTTGAAAAAAATTAATTGGGTTTGGGATGTCTGCTGATTATTATTAGGCATCGGATTTTTATTATCCGGTTATAGGCTTGCCATTACGATTTTGAAGGTATTTGGCCGGTATTACAGTAATCCGAAGGTTCGATTCGTAATAAAACTGTTTTACAAAATTTAACTGGAAAAGGAGAACAATATGGATGAACAAAACCAGGGCCAGGATTCTGTAGAATTAGTAGAAATGTTGGTCAGCAGTTCCCGTAATATGGCGGGATGGGTGAAATTCTTAGGAGTTATCACCCTCATTTCCGGTATTATAAGTGCTCTATCCATCGTGGGTATTATCGTGGCATGGGTTCCTATTTGGCTCGGTGTTTTGCTCTATCAGGCCGGAAATCGCGCAGAGCAGGCTCATCTGCAGAATAATCCCCGTGAACTTCTCATCATGCTCGAAAAATTCAGAATGTACTTCATGATTCAGGGTATCTTATTAATTGTGATGCTGGGCCTGAGCCTGATCATGATCTTCGGATTTGGTTTGTCACTGGCTCCTATGCTTAAATCGATGAATTTTTAGAAGCTGCAATGCAACAATCTTCTTTCTAAAATTTAATGGGAACCGGTTCTCTGTTATGAAAGGAGCCGGTTTTCCTATCCCCGAATATTTTGTTGCCAACCCTTTTTTATTAGCCCTCTCGGTTTATTGAAAATAGATTGGAAAAAAACTCAATTTTTAAAAATCTAAGCCGAAAAAGTAATAGATAGATTTCCTAATAATCAGGGTAGCCAAAATCTGAAATGATTCGAAAAGAAACAAAGAAATTTGGAATTCTATGGTTAGTACTCCTTGCTCTGCTTACTTCATCAACTGCGGCTCAAACCACGTTGGTGCTGTCGGACCGGCAGGATATATATCGTCTCGGTCCTTATCTTCAAATTTTGGAGGACTCAACGAGTCGGCTAACCATCGCAGATGTTACTCTGCCCGAATATAACTCCCGCTTTAGAATCTGTGGGAAAGAGGTGCCCAATTTTGGTCATAGCCGTTCTGCATTTTGGGTTCGTTTTAAGGTGAAAAATAAGTTTCGTGTAAATTCCGGCATTCCCTGGATATTGGAACTTGGCTTTGCAAATATGTTTTATATCGATCTGTATCAGTTTTCCGGCGACCACGTTCTTATGAAAACAACGAAGACCGGTAGCCTGCGCCCAAAAGAGAGTAAAGAAATAGATTATTATCATTTTGCTTTTAACCTGTTTTTTCCGGATGAAGAGGAACAAACCGTTTATCTTCGTTTGAAGAGCGATGCTTCAATGACAATTGATCTAACACTGTATCCGGTGGGCACATTCTTAAGCCGATCCCATACCCAAGATTTATTCCACGGTTTGTTGATCGGAATTTTTCTCTTCATGATTTTTTATAATCTGTTCCTCTTTATTTCTCTAAAGGATCGCAGCTATGTTTACTTTAGCCTTTCCATTACCGCACTGCTATTGTATGTGATTTCCTATTTAGGGCTGGGTTATTCATATATCTGGCCCGCTAAACCGGAGTGGAATGCCTTTGCCATTCCATTTTTTACGGGATTAATGGACATTACATTTTTAAAATTCACCGACTCCTTTTTGCAGATGAAAACATATTCTCCCTGGGCCCACGGTGTGTTTGTTTTTCTTATTACATTGATAGGGCTCTTTACGGGAGCCATACCATTCATCGGTTATTATTTCTCCATTCGACCCGTAATGTATTTTACACTGCTTTCGCTTGTCTTTATCCTGATTGTAGTGGCTCTTTCTTGGAGAAAGGGCAATACGGCAGCAGGTTATTTTTTATTAAGCACGGTTATGCTCATCCCGGGTGCCTTTACCTTCTCATTTATCCGCCTGGGAATCATCTCCAGTTCGGCAACCGCTGAAATCAGTTTTTTTATCGGTAGTCTCATATTCCTGATGCTCATGTCTCTGGCATTGGCTGAACGCATCAAAATGCTTAGAAAGGAAAAAGAAAAAGCAGATGTGGATCGTTTGACCAGTGAACAAAGATTTAAGTCTCTGGTTGAATCCAGCCGGGATATTATATGGGAAGTAGACCAAAATTTTAAGTTTACCTATGTGAGTCCAAGGGTCAAGCAGATATTAGGATATGAACCGGAGGAAGTGATCGGACAGTATTTTAAAAATTTCATGAGTCCGAAAGAGGCCAAACGGTTGGTACATAAAATAACTATACAACTTAAGGCCAAACAACCGTTTATTAAAACGGAAAACATTCTTTTATGCAAGGATGGAAGATCGGTAACCCTCGAAAAAATAACCACACCGGTTTTTGATGAGCGGGGGAAGTTGATCGGTTTCAGGGGAATCGACCGCGATATATCCGAAAAAAAACAGGCTGAAACCGTTCAACAAGTGATGCATAATATTTCCGATGCGGTAACGTATGCAAAGAATCTGGATGAATTATATCAAGTTATCTACCGGGAGCTGAATCGTTTGGTAGATGCCAGGAATTTTTTTATCGGGCTCTATGAAGAAGCGACCCATACCATTTATCTGCCCTTTATGCAGGATGAAATGGACGAATTTAAGCGGGTTCCAGCCGAACGGACCTTAAGTGCCCAGGTGATTCTAAATAAACGGTCCATGTTGCTGTATGAAGAGGATATGCGTCTTCTCGAGAAGGAAAACAAGGCGGGAAGCGGTGTGGGTAGTGCCTGCAAAATCTGGTTGGGCGTCCCCTTGCAAACCGAAGAAAAGGTAATCGGCGTAATGGTTTTACAAAGCTATACGGATCCCAATGCGTATTCAGAGGCAGATGTCTCATTAATGGAATTCATCTCACGCCAGGTAACCTTATCCATTTTACGGAAGCAGGCAGAAGAGGAATTGCGGGCCAGTGAGAACCGTTACCGAAATCTATTCAACATGGCGAATGACGCCATATTTTTAATGAAGGAAGACACCTTCGTTGACTGCAATCCGGTTACTTTAAAATTATTCGGTTGTAACCGAAATCAAATTATCGGACATAGTCCGTATGAATTTTCTCCAGCTACACAGGTTGGCGGCAAAGATTCCCAAAAAATTGCCTTACGAAAAATTAAGGCTGCTCTTAAGGGAAAACCCCAATTTTTTGAATGGCAGCACAAACGGTTGAATGGTGAAATCTTCGATGCCGAGATAAGTCTTAATAGGGTCGAACTGGAAAATGAGGTTTTTATCCAGGCCATAGTGCGGGATATTACCGAACGCAAACGTGCGGAAAAAGCTATTAGAGAAAGCGAAGAAAACTTCCGGCTTATTTTTGATAATGCCAGCGTAGGAATCGGAGTTGCTTCTACAAGAGGAAAATTCATCCTGCTCAATCAACGCTTTTCCGAAATCGTTGGTTACAGTATAGATGAAATGAAAAATATGTCCAGCAAAGATATTACTCATCCGGATGATTATCCCGTTACGGAATTAAAATTGAGACACTTGTTGGAGGGTAAAATATCTCATTTCAACCAGAAGAAAAGATTGCTTCATAAAGACGGGACGGTTCGTTGGGTTGAACTATCGGTCAGTCCCAGGAAAGATGCAAAAGGTACAATGGACGGTGTCATTGCCATCATTAATGACATTACAGAAAAGCATCAGTTACAAGAGCAGTTAATCCAGTCTCAAAAAATGGAATCCATCGGTACGTTGGCCGGCGGCATCGCCCACGATTTTAACAACTTATTGACCATTATCAACGGCTATGCCGAGATCGTTCAATTAACCCTTGAAAAAGATAATCCCCTGTATCATAAAATCGAAGCCATACATACAGCCGGGCAACGAGCAGAAAATTTGACCCGACAAATCCTGGCCTTTAGCCGGAAACAGATGTATCAGCCTAAAATTATTGAGGTGCAGCAAACCGTATCCGAATTAAATAAAATGATTCGGCGTTTAATCGGTGAAGATATCCAATTGCAAATCAGGATTGCCGAAAATCTGCCCAGCATTAAGGCGGATCCAGTCCAGATAGAACAAATATTCATCAATCTTCTGGTTAATGCCAGAGATGCCATTAACATGCGAACAGAAAAAGCGGCAGAGAAGAAAATAATTATCGATGTCAGTCAACATGATTTTACGGCAGAAGACGTGAAACATCATATGGGCAGTAAAATAGGACACTATGTTTGTTTTTCCGTAAATGATAATGGAATCGGGATGTCCGAAGAAGTAAGAAATAAAATTTTTGAACCTTTTTTTACTACCAAAGAGCAGGGGAAAGGAACCGGTTTGGGATTAGCCACGGTTTACGGTATAGTAAAGCAGAATGAGGGAACCATTTATGTTTATAGTGAACCCGGGATCGGAACCACCTTTAAAATCTATTGGCCGGTTGCGGAAAAAGAGAGGATCCTGCCGGTTGAAACCAAAATATCTCAATCCGATCTGCAAGGTAGCGGTACCATACTGCTGGTAGAAGATGAACAGGAAGTGCGCAATTTTGCAAGTAATGCCTTAAATGAATTCGGCTACACCGTGTACACGGCCGAAAACGGCCAAAAAGCCCTGGAATTGATCCAAAAAAATACGGCAGTTTTTAATTTGGTAATCACCGATATGATTATGCCAGATATGAACGGCAAGGAACTTTCTATAAAAATAAATCAACTTTTCCCGGATATTCCCATTTTATTCACTTCCGGATATACCAATGAATTGCTGGATGAAAAAGGGGAATTAGATCGGGAAATATATTTTTTGAATAAACCGTATTCCGTCTTTGATCTCATGGAAACCGTACAAACAATTATGACCGGAGCTAAAACGGCATAATTTATTCCCAGTTTAAACCGAAGATAAGCTTCTTGTCTTTTAAAAAAGAAAAAGTGATCCCTATTTTTCGGATTAGAAAGCTATTGTAATTCAGATAAAAAATGTTTATTTTAATGGACTTATTAAAAGATTTCACCTTACCTGGAGAGAGTCCCATGCGTTTAATTAATATTTTTTTCTGGATTATCATCGGTGCCATTATCTTATGGTTTTTTTCTATGAACCTCAATGAGTATGTGACCATAAATCTTTTTAATCATGTTTATAATGAAGTAAATTTAGTTAAAGTGATCTTCATTTCCCTGTTTATCGGTGTTGTTATAGGTGCTCTTCTTCTTTCTTCCCACATCTTAAAAACCAAAAGTGAGGTCACTGCCATCAAGCGACAGAATAAAAAATTGATCAAAGAGCTGGAAGGATTGCGAAATTTGTCAATCGATGAAATTCCTGATACGGATACGCAAATAAAACCCGACTCCGACATTTAATCGGTAGGAGAATAATTCTATGGAAAGCTCGGTTAATTATCAGTTCTGGTTGCTGCTGGCCTTGATTTTAGTGGGTGGAGCCCTAATCTATGCTTATTTCTTCCGCAGAAAAGAGGATTCTCGATCCGGAGATAACTCCTATTTAAAAGCCCTTCAATTTCTGACGGAAAATGATTACCGCAGAGCCGTTGAAAAATTGAAGGAAGCAGTTCGCCAGGACTCGGGGAATTTGGAAGCCTATAATAAACTGGGTGATGTTTTACGGGAACAGGGGTTGCTTAATAATGCCATTCGTATTCATAAAGATCTTACCTTACGGGCTACCATTAAACCGGATGCATTGATTAAGGCCTATTTTAGTCTCGGTCTGGACTACTGGAAAGCAAAAAAGTATGAAAAAGCCGAAACTTTTTTCTCAAAAGTAACATCAGACCCCTTGTACGGTTTAAAAGTGATTCCTTATCTCCTCAAATATTTTGAATTGAATGAGGACTACGGTAAAGCGATCGATTTGTTGAAAGAGAAAGGATTACAAAAAGCGGAAAAATATAAACATCGTCTGGCTCTCTATAAAGTGCTGCTCGGATTGCAAGCCCAGCAACAGGGGGAAGCTAAAAATGCCCGTATTCTATACAGGGAAGCGATTAAAATCGATTCCGGATTTGCTGCACCTTATTTGTACATAGGTGATTCCTATCTTGCCGAAGGCAAAAGTGATGAGGCGATTAAATTTTGGACGGAATTTTGTCAGAAGAATCCGTCCAAAGCGTATATGCTTTTTCCAAGATTGGAAAAAGCCTGGTATGAGAAGGGCAAATTTACAAAGATTGAAGAACTATACGCATCGATTTTAAAGAATGATCCGAAAAATGTCCATGCCCTGTTAGCTCTTTCCAAAATTTTACGTAAAAAAGGTGAATTCGATAATGCGGCATCGATACTTCAGGAATATATCCATCCGGATATGGACCAGGAATTAATTGAATTTGAAGAAGCTAATATTCTATTTGACCAGGGCCGGTTTGAGGACGCCGGCGAAAAAGCACTTAAGTTGTTAAACGAAAAAATTAGTTATTATGCCCCGGTTTATAAATGCCCTGCTTGTGGGCATGTTTCGGATGAACCGTTTTGGAAGTGCCCGGAATGCAAAGCGCTCAATTTAGAATTATAAAGCCATTTTTACTCCTTATCTCGGTGCTGACTTCGTTTGCAGTTGCTCAGAATCTGAATGAGAGATTAATTCAACTTTATCGAAGCCATGATTTAAGTAAACTGAAAAAGGAGTTACAGGGATCGGCGGCCAGGCAAAATCCGCTAACTGCCGAGTTCTTTAAAGCGGTTTTTTTAGAGGATGGACAAGCTGCCAAAGAGATGTATCAACATATCTATGATCGTGGCTACGGTAAAATCAAATTTTTAGCGGCTGAAAAGCTTCAGCAATACTATTATGCCAGGGGCTATTATATTACTGCTAATAAGTACCAGAAATATTTGGTTGAAAATCAGCCCCCTGCCCAAACAGAGGAAGTCGATCAGCCGGTGGCGGATGAACAGGATCCATCCCGGAATGCGGCCTTCTATATTCAGGTGGGTGCCTTCGGGATGAAAGAAAACGCTGAGCAGAGAAGAAAATTTTTAAAATTACAAAATATAAATTCGCAAGTCATAAAACGGATGATAAACGGCAAACAGTTTTTTTGTGTATGGATAAGCGGTAAAAAAGATCTGGAGAAAACATTAAATTATGCCGAACAATTGAAACATAGGTTCGATCTTGAATATCAAATCATGAAAAAATAGAGGGCTTTATGGACATTCAGGAATTAAAAATGATTCCGCTTTTTTCCGAATTGCGGGAAGATGAGTTGGAAAGTATTTCGAAGGTGGCCATTCGTCAGACTTTCAAAAAAGATAATATGGTGCTTATCGAGGAAGAAGTGGGATCGACCATGTTCGTTATCCTGTGCGGGCGGGTTAAGATTTCCCGAATAAGTGATGAAGGCCGTGAGGTGATCTTGTCTATTCTGGTGGACGGTGATTTTTTCGGTGAAATGGCGATCCTTGATGGACAGGCCCGCAGTGCCAATGCCGTAACCCTTGAAGATACCGAAATGATGATTATCCGCAGGGAAAACTTCCTTCAGATGCTATATGATTATCCGCAAATAGCCATCAATTTGTTAAAAGAACTGGCTCATCGGTTGCGTCGCAGCGATGCCCAGATCAAGAGTCTCTCTCTTCAGAATGCTTTAGGACGGGTCGCTTCCACTCTGTTACGAATTGCGGATGATTCCGGTATCATCAAACAGGGTAAAGTCGAAATTGCCCATTTGCCACCGCAGCAGGACCTGGCTAATATGGCAGGAACAAGCCGTGAAACCATATCCCGCGTTATTAAATCATTAAACCAATTGGGGTATGTGAAGAAGGAAGGCAGTAAATTGATCATACATGATTACGAACGTTTCCGGCAAGACTTCTCATAATTTTTTATGGAGACACGACAATTTAATCTGGTATTGGTTTCCGACTCCCAAGAGAGAATAGACCGATTTCACGCTTACTTGAATGATCCGCAGAATAAGATTCATACCTTTTCGTTTTATGATGCCTTTACTCTGGAAAAATTAGAACGACCTTTTGATTTAATTGTCATCGACTATGTTTCCTTTCCGGAATACGAATTAAACCGGATTGCTTTAGCCCGCTCTCAATTTAATTTGGACCATATCCCGTTTATTTTTATTCTTTATCCACACCAGGAAACTCTAAAAAAGCAGCTCTACAAAAATCCCCATAATAAAATTGCCATCGAACCGGTGGATCGCTTCGTCTTTATATCTACCCTGGCCAGTGCTATTCATGTGAGTGATATGGAACGCAAGCTTTTACTGTACCAGGATATCATCGAGGGCGAGAAGAAGCTCATCTCCAATATGGATCAATTATTGGAATTACATAAAATTCTGCATATCGATGAGCAGGAAGATTTTTTACTTTTTCTGGAAAAACAGTTTATCAAACGAATTGAATTAGCTCTGGCTGTGGAAACGGCACTTTTTACCAGATATGACGAAAAAGGAAGGATGCTCATATTCAATCAATATGATTCTAAAAACGGGCAGTTAGTACGGCGATACTCTTTCTCTATCAAAAAAAGTATGGTTAAACAGTTACTCCAGGAAAATTACTCGCAAATTTTTGATCAGGATGTCTCACTGGATCCGTTCGCTCAGGAGCTGGAAGAAGCATTGGGGATTAAAGTTTTCAGCTTGCTGTTTATTCCCATTACGGTTCTTCACCAGCCGCGCGGTGCCATTATCCTCATCAATAAGCTCTACCGGGATGAATTTACGGAAAACGATTTGTCATTTAGTATCATTGCCGGGCAAAAACTAACCTTTCATCTGGAACGCATTGAATTGATGAAAGGCAGTATGAGAATAGGGATCGATGATGAGCAGCGCAAGGAATTGGCCTTGTATAAAAATTTGATGAATTCCGTTGAATTCGGAGTGATTATTTTTGACCACAATTATAAAATAACTTATTACAATAAAGCGGTGACCTGGATTTTGAAAAGAGAGTTTGTCCCTTCAAAATTGTTCTCTTTGGAACAAATATTTAATAAAAATGAATTTTCTAAAATCAAGAGCGTGATTGATGCCAATATTTTTCCTGCCGTTCGCCAGGAACTGCAGTTGGATACTGACGATACTATCAATCTTTATATCGGATTCTCTATTTATCCTCTAAGGGAAGAGGCCCTTCACAACCACTATGCCCTGGTCTTTTCTGAAATTTCACAAACAAAACGCATTCAGTCCGAAATTATCCGGATGGACCGCATGGCCTCTCTGGGTGTGCTCAGTTCCGGTATCGCTCATGAAATACGCAATCCTCTAGCTGGAATTAAAGCCATGGCCCAGACCCTGGAAGAAGAGTTGGAAGATAATCCTCTGCATCTGGAATATGTACAACGTATTATTCGCCAGGTCAATCGTCTGGATGAATTGTTAAAATCCTTTTTTACCTATGCCCGTCCAACGCGACCGGACCCCTCCCCTATGCAAATCGCCGATATTTTGAGAGAAGTGCTTCCTCTCGTGAAGCCCAGGACCCAGCAAAACCATGTACAAATAGAAGAAATATATGCGGATGATCTGCTACCGGTTTTTGTCGACGCTAATCAAATTCAGCAAGTGTTCCTGAATTTGATCCTCAATGCCATTGATGCTATCCACTCCGGTGGAAAAATTACAATCGCTGCCCAAAACGCGGAAGCCGAGGGGCCCTTAATTGATCGCCGCCATCCAACTCCCAAATTATTGTCCGATACATTTCTGGAAATCAAGATAAAAGATACGGGGCAGGGCATTCCAAAGCCGGACTGTGATAAGATTTTCAATCCCTTTTATACTACGAAAACCAATGGGACCGGTTTGGGGCTTTCGATTGTCTATCAGATTATTCGTGAACATGGCGGGCGGATTACCGTGGAAAGTGAAGTGAACCAGGGGAGTGTTTTTACCATTTTATTGCCCGCTTTGCAAGATGAATAGGAAAAATTTTCTATGTTAATCGTTAGTACAATTACGGTCGGATTGATAGTAGGCCTGATGACCTCTTTTTTAGGACTCGGAGGCGGTATCCTGATTATTCCTGCTCTGAGCATCTATTTCAGATTGCCTTATCATGAGGCCATTGCCACCAGTCTTTTTACGATTTTTATGGTAACCACGGCCAATGTCATCCGTTTCCAGATCAAAGGCATGATTATTTGGCAGGTGGTTTTGCTGGTTGCCGTATTTGCTTCTATTGTCTCATATATCGCCGGCCTGAGTGCGACCATGATGCCAAGGGAATATTTAATGATTATTTTCATTCTTTTCCTGTTATTCATGTCTGTAAGAACTTATTTCCTGAAAAATAATCGAATTAAAAATTCAGAAAACACCAGAAGAGCAAGGATCCTGTCGGCCATCAAGATCGGTTCACTGGCGGGTGCCATATCCGGTCTTACCGGTGTCGCCGGGGGAAGTGTGATTACCCCTTTGCTAATGAACAGTGGCAGGATTGATATGAATAAGGTCGTGCCCACATCCAATAGTATCATGCTCTTTACCACCTTTTTTGCATCTTTTGCTTTTCTGACGGCAAACTATCCTACAACACGGGCCTGGCAGATAGGGTATATTCATCTGGATATCGCTTTTTTCCTTTTTTTGAGTTCCTTTCCCACGGCCCTTTGGGGAACTCAGTATCAGGATCGCCTGTCCCTTAAATGGCGTAAAAATATTGTAACCCTTTTTTTGCTGATCATTGCCATTCGTATGATTTTTCATCTTTTTTGACCTCATAAGAATACTCGGGCTTTCACGTCTTCGAAATAATTTTAAAAAAAGGCTCTACTGGCATTCTTGCGGTTAAACGCCGCATCCTTAAATCATCACGAAGTTATGCAATATAAATAGCCACAACCGTCAGCCTCCGGGCAGGAGCGAAGCCTGGGGGCAAGATGCAACCGAATAGGGTTACAGCAAATCGTTAAAATATACCAGGCCATAGGGTATCCTATTTCGATAGCATGCCCTGTGTTCCACATTCGACGCCTTCAGCGTCGCGCTCGCTTTTTCCGCTTTACCACAGGCTTTGCCTGTGGCTACTCATATTCGTATCCTTCGGATACTATTGTTTTTAAATACAAGAAGAACGAAACCATAAAAAATTGTTTAATTCCTTTGATCCGTCTTCAGTTAATATACGGCTTCACAAGAGATCCGGTAGAGCCTAAAAGAATAATAACTACATGTGTATTTTTTTCAGGAGGGGAAGAATCGCAAGATTCGCTTTACTTGAATAAATTTATTAAGTATTTTTATACTTTACATTTCAAAGCAGAGAAGGTATACGGCTCAGCAAACGTACCTGTGGCGAAAATTTAACTTGCGGTATAATCCCTTACCCGAAAGGAACACTTCGTTACGGGATTTCCGAATAGAAACGCAACATTTAATACGCCTGTCCAGGGCGGACTGTTCCAGTATATTCAAACGAAGGAGATTGTATGGATCAACAAGCTCAAGTGAAAGGATTACCGTCTAATGCTTACCGTCCTCTTAAGGAGGGCGAAGTCTATATGCCGGTTGTTCCTGAAAACGCACCGCTTCCGGAAGCAACCGTTTATTCGGTTTTGTGGGGGTTGTTTTACGCAGTAATATTTTCTGCAGCAGCTGCTTATTTAGGGTTGAAGATTGGACAGGTATTTGAAGCGGCGATTCCGATCGCTATCTTGGCCGTTGGGTTTTCTACCTTAATGAAGCGTAAAAATTCTCTGTCCGAAAATGTCATTGTCCAATCCATCGGCGCCAGTTCCGGAGTCATTGTGGCCGGTGCCATATTTACCATACCGGGCCTTTATATCCTCGGTATATCGGCCAATTTTTGGCAGGTATTTCTGTCTTCTTTATTCGGAGGTTTTCTCGGAATTTTATTTCTGGTGCCCTTTCGTCGCTATTTTGTAAAAGATATGCACGGCGAATTTCCTTTTCCTGAGGCCACGGCCACTACCGAGGTACTGGTTGCAGGCGAGTCCGGCGGTAATCAGGCAAAAATTTTATTAAAGGCTTTGGTGATCGGCGGAACCTATGATTTTCTGGTATCCGGTTTGGGCCTGTGGAAAGAAGTTGTCTCCTCCCATGTTTTTAGCTGGGGAAGACAGTTGATCGAATCCACCCGTTTGGAATTCCGCATGAATATCGGTGCGGCGGTTATGGGTTTAGGGTACATTGTAGGTTTAAAATACGCCCTGATTATCGCCAGCGGTTCGTTTCTGGCCTGGTGGGTAATTATGCCGGCTATGTACTATATCGGTCAGTTTAATCCTGCGCCTATTCTAAATGCCGCCAAACCCATTGCTCAAATGATGCCTACGGAAATATTTTCCACCTATATTCGCCATATTGGTATCGGCGGTATAGCTGCGGCGGGTTTAATCGGAATTATAAAATCCTACAAAATCATTGTCGGGGCCTTTAAATTGGCTATTGCGGAAATTACCGGTAAAACCCATAGTGGCGTGGATAATTACAAGCCGGAACGTACCCAACTCGATATTAAGATGAAATGGTTGACGGTGCTGATTATCAGTAGTTTGTTGGGTATTTTTGTATTTTTTCTGCTGCTCGTTGTTCATGGCAATTGGCTTTATGCGATTACCGGACTGGCCATAGTAACCGTAATTGCCTTTCTGTTCACAACCGTTGCCGCCAGAGCGATTGCCATCGTTGGTACCAATCCGGTTTCCGGAATGACTTTGATGACCCTGATTATTTCGTCCGTCATTTTGGTTGCTATCGGTTTAAAAGGGAACGACGGTATGTTGGCGGCCTTAATTATCGGCGGTGTCGTATGTACGGCGCTTTCCATGGCCGGTGGTTTTATTACGGATTTAAAAATCGGTTATTGGTTGGGAACCACGCCACGTACACAGCAACGCTGGAAATTTCTGGGTACACTTGTAGCGGCCATGTCGGTGGGCGCGGTTATTTTTATGCTTAATCAGACTTACGGTTTCGGCGCCAATGCCGGGCCCAATGCTATGGAAGCTCCCCAGGCCTCTGCCATGGCCGCTGTGCTTCAACCTTTGATGACCGGTCAGCCGGCTCCATGGTTGCTTTATATCGCAGGAGTGATTCTGGCAGTGATTCTGGAATTTATCGGTATCCCCCCGCTTGCCTTTGCCCTGGGTATGTATCTTCCCATCCATTTGAATACACCGATCCTGTTTGGCGGTATCATCGCTTATCTGGTACAAAAAAGCTCTAAGGATGAGAAGATAAGTTCGGCCAGAAAAGATCGTGGAACATTGATTGCATCAGGATTCATTGCCGGAGGTGCGATCATGGGTGTGGTGGCAGCGGCAATTGTTTATCTTGGCCAGGGGATCACAGGAAGCAGCAGTTGGAATATGATGGTGGGCATCGGTACACAACACTGGGTAGAATCAGCCGGTGCAGAGTATCTTGGATTCCTCATGTTTATAGTTATACTGGGTTATATGTATTGGGATTCCAAGCGTGTTAAGCATCTTGACCGATAAACGATCCTAATTGGAATGAATATGGGCCTTCCTGAAAACGGATCGCCCATTTTTTTTAACTTTTGAAATTATTCAAAAGAATTATTAAGTTTTTACCAAAGTTTTGCCGTATATTTCCGATATAGAAAAGGGGTAGGATATTTGGGTTTCTTTAATTTGCGAAAGCATCGGAAATTCGATCTTGCTGCCAGATTACATCCAAGAGATGCCAGGAGCGCCGGAAAAAAATATAATATTTTTTTTGATCGCTTGCCACGTCGAAAAGTGCGTTCCTTGTGGTGGACGGTAATTGTTTTCGCCATTGTACTCTATTTATATCTGTTCTTAAAAAAAATATAAGTCCTGTTGAGGAGGCTGTATACAATGATTCAAATTGGTAAAATACTGAAACAAGTACCCATATTCCATATGTTAGGCAAGGAAAGTATCGATTTTATCGTTGAAAGACTTAAATTTAAAACTTTCGGAGCCGATGAAACCATCTGTAAGATCGGTGATCCCGGCGATGAAATGTATATCATTATTAGTGGGAAGGTTAAAATTTGCATTTATGATGAAAATGGGGAAAATGAACAGGTAGTCGCTACGCTGAGTTCAGGGGATTATTTCGGCGAAATGGCCCTGCTCACCGGCGAGACGCGCAGTGCATCCGTTATTACCACAGAAGAGAGCGAAACTTTCGTCCTGCATAAAAATGATTTTGATGTCATTTTGGAAAAATTCCCTTCTATATCCTTGAGTATGGGTAAAATTGTCAGTCAACGTTTGAGGGATACCCTTAAAAAAGCAACAAAAATTCCCAAGTCCCAGAAAATCGAAGCCACCCAGAACGGCCCATCCGGCTTTTTAAAGGATGTCTCTTTGGTAGACCTGATTAGTTTTTGTGAGTCCAATTCACTTACCGGTACTTTGAAAATTTCCAATAATAATCAAACCGGAACCGTGGAGTTTGAGAGTGGTCAGTTACAACATGTTGTTCTCGGGAATCTTCATGAAGATAAAGCTCTTGATGAAATGCTTCTGTGGCAGGACGGCAAATTTGAAATTACGGTGCGACCACTGACTCTTAAAAAAGAAGAAAAAGCAGTGGAAGGTCAGGAAAAAATACGCTATATCCTGATCACCAATAATTCACTCGTGGTGCGTAAAATTGTTGAACGTGCCTTCCGCGGACTGGGCTACGATGTAAAATCCGCTAAAAATATTAATGATTCCCTGGCAGTGATGAAGGATTGGAAGGCAGATATCATTATTTCGGATGTAAAATTGCCCGATGGGAATGGAATCGAATTTGCCAAAAAAGTGCGCGAAATAAAGGATATTCCGTTTATCTTTTTATCGGATCGTTCTATTAAACCCGATTTTGAACAACATCTGAAAGAACTGGGTAAAGCCGAACTGACCAAAACTCAGGAAGTCAGTGAAATTGTTAAATTAGTAGAGAACTACGTATAATGGGACACAACGAGGGTATTAAACATCTACAGAATATTCCTCTCTTCGCCTCTGTGAATCCGGAAGAGCTGGAACATATCAATTCCAGGCTCAAAGAAGTCGTTTGTCAAGCGGGTGAGATTATTATCAGTGAAGGTGAAGTGGGAGATTGTTTGTATATTATTCGTAAAGGCCGGGTAAAAGTATTGGTGGATGCGGGTGATAACGAAGAGCCTATCGTCCTATCCTATTTGACGGATGGGGATTATTTTGGAGAGATGGCGCTCATCACCGGCGACCCCCGCTCTGCAACCGTCCTTTCCGAAACGGAAACCCGTCTCTGGCAACTGGATAAGAATGATTTTGATATCATCATCATGAATAACCCCTCTATAACTCTATCTTTAACGCATATGTTGAGTCACCGTCTTAAACTGGCTAACAAAGCCAGGGAGAGCAGTGAGCGCTATTATAAACATCAGATTTCTCCACGCGGTCAATTAAAAGATGTGGATGTCATCAAACTGTTAAAATTTGCCGAAGAGAACTCTTTAACCGGAAAAATAATATTAGAACACGGTTCCCAAAAAGCCAGCTTTGAATATCAAAAAGGTCAGCTTCAGCATCTTGAATTCGAAAATAAAGAAGAAGATGAAGCAATGGATGAGATCCTGTCCTGGGAAAACGGTGAGTTCATTATCGAGCCTACCGTTTTTAAAATAACCGAACAAGTGTCCAACGAACCTCCGCCGGAAAAAATATTTGAGAGCCATCTGAAAAGCGGTCTGCTTGAAAAATATTTAAGTGAAAAATTAAACGAAATGGTTGAATTTGCCGGATCACGTACCGTACAAAGTGCGTTAAACAAAAGTAAACATAAATTCGGCGGATTTTTCGAGGTTTCCGAAGATTTTACGATTCAGATTATGCCTGACCTGCTGGTTAAAATTCGTCCATCTGATCCCATCGGAGAAAAGCATCTTTTGTTCATTGCCATTCTGTTGAGAGACCTGGTAAATTCGCTGAGTCGGGATATTTTGGGGCTCGAATTCTGGAATATCAAATCTGCCGATGAACAGGTAGATGAACATCTGTCCGAGAATCAGTTTTATGAGTATTATGAGCAAGCGGTAGACTTTGTTTGATCCTCACTCGATCGGATTTTTAGGGATCGATTTATGGCCGCAAAAATCAATTAATTCAGGTAGTCGCTATTTCTTAGGAAGCACTTTCTTAAGGAACTGAAACGCTTCCTGAGGCGTATTGACCAGGGTGAACAGGTCCAAATCTTCTTTTGCTATCGTACCCCAACGAGCCATAGCTTCAATATCGATAATCTCTTTCCAATAATCCTGGCCAAAAACGATAATAGGAAGCGGGCGATCAATCTTTTTGGTCTGGATCAGAGTCAATACCTCCATCAGTTCATCCAGTGTTCCGAAACCACCGGGAAAAATAACCAAGGCTTTGGACAGGTAGACAAACCAGTATTTTCGCATGAAGAAGTAATGGAATTCAAAGCCGAATTCTTCGGAAATATAAGGGTTGGGCTCCTGTTCATGGGGTATGGAAATATTTAGGCCGATCGATTTGCCGCCCGCCAAATCAGCCCCTTTATTCGCAGCTTCCATGATACCCGGTCCACCGCCGGAACATACATAAAATTTCTGTTTTCCTGAGGATGAATCCATAGCCCAGGTAGTTAGCAGTCTGGCCAGTTCCGAAGCATCTTCATAATATTTGGATAATCGTAATTGCAAACGAGCCGAAGACAGGGCATGCTCGTTTGCACTGCTGGGATCCTTTTCATAGGCTTCCACGGCGCTGAATAGATTCTTTTTAGCTATTTCTTTCGGCTTAATTCGGGCCGATCCGAAAAATACGATTGTAGAATCAATACCGTATTTCAGAAAACGGTAGTGCGGTTCACTAAATTCGGCAAGAATGCGAATCGGCCTCGCTTCCGGGCTGGCCAAAAATTCGGCATTCTTATATGCTTTAACCGGTTGTTTCTTATTCCTTTTTTTATGCATTGATTTCTCCGGAGTTACATCTTTTCCAGCAAACTATTAATCTGCGCTACAAATTGTTCTGTCTCTTTTTTGTAATCGACCAAAAAACCGTTTTCTTCAATTTTTCCCATAACCGCATCCATCTCTGCCGGGCTATGATAAGTCATCAAACGGAAAGGATTCGTATAGTCCTTTTGACGGGAGGCATACGCCCATTCATATAATTGTCCGCTTATTTCGGCCGTCTTATTCAATACCTGGCGGGTCTTTTCTACGGAAAAATCTTCTGCGCTAATTTGGAGTATCTGCAACAGAGTATAAAAACCATGATTTTCCTTCATTAGCGGATAGGCTTGCCAAAGCGTATGGTACCGATCATGAACCTCATTCCAGTCCTTTATTTTGGCAGATTTAATATCGGAAAATAATGCATCCACGGCAGATTGGGGTACAAGCTGACCACCGAGGTTAAGCCATTGATGTTCCGGTTCCTTATAATTGCTTTTTACGGAATTCAACGCATCCTCAACCGTTTTTCCTTTTTGTGTTTGAACAAGAAGCGCACGAGCAAGCTCACGACCGCCATAATAATAGGCCATCATCCGGAAAAGACGGATACCCTGAGCCGGTTTTAATAAAACGCCTTTTCCTTTGTGCAAAACATCCTTTAATGAGGCCTGAATCGTTTTATCAAGATCCATGTCATTTTCAATCTCTTCAAGGGTTAGATTTTTACCGGCCGCCTGATTGATGGCATTATGAAGAGTCTCTATTCCCTTAAGGATTTCCTCGATCGTATCGGGTGCCAGAAAATCCGTTTCGATATGCTGTTCCTTAATTTTTCGTTTGTCCCGTTTATGAAACTTCCAGGAATTTCGGGCCAGGGCATACATGTTATATTTAAACCAATACCCGGGAAAAATCTGAATCGTAGATTCATTGGCTCCCGGGCTAACCAAACAGAAGGGCAGATGAATATTCATCTCCGCGTAATAAATTCCTTTAGCCACCAGGGTGAAAGCGGCGAATTTGGAACTATGTTTGAAACTGGTGTTCAGCCCCGGCCAGAAGCCACGTTCCGCATAAATTTCACCGTCGGCGGCTCTGGAATTATGATTCGAGCCGATGGTAGCACCTGCCGCGATATTGGATTGCCCCATAACCGTACAACCGATTAAGAAAGAATTGTTATGATGCTGCTCATGAAAAGGGAATACCAGGTTACTGAGGACTTCACAACAGGCAACCGTCGAGTTGTCGGAGAGATACATATTGAAAAAGCGAGCTCCATACTCTAACTTCACATTTCTTCCGGTTACAAAAGCGAGCGCTTTAACCCCATAAATAATCTTGTTTTGATAACCGACGATGCCATCGGTGATTTCCACTCCTTCTCCGATATAGGTAGCCTCTTCTTCACTGGAAAGAATGGTGGCGTTCTCTATTTTATTCGCTCCATGGATCGTGCAGTGCGAACCGACATGGCTGTTTTTAATAAGACGGGTATCTTTAATTACCGTCGATTGTCCGATCTGTCCCAGTGGTGTGAGATAGGGTTTGGAAGTTTGATCCGTTAATTCCACGAAACGTTGCAACAATTTCTGATCATCCCGGAAAGCGGACCATATGTAAGCGTCTGCGGCCAGCATACCGGTAAAAGGAAGGATTGCTCTGCCGCCGTTTTCATTGGCGACTTCCAGCCAGGTGCGATCATCGTCGTCTGCACCGGATGTCTTGATCCCCTGACCGAATTTTGCAGTGTCAGTCGTATACATTTCATCAATATTAAAGAGCATGGATTGATTACCGATCTGATAGTTTGCAAGATAATGAACATTTCGGATACTCACCTGGTCCCCGAGCACACAAGAGATAAATAAACTGTTATATAAACCGGTAGGAAGACGGAACCCGTCTGTATTCAAAAAAGCCGGAGTTAGGGATCCTATAAAATTTTCGCCATAAAATTGACAATTAAAAATTATATTCGGATCAAACGGTTCCTTTACCCGAACGGATTCCCATTTTTCGGCTTTATTGCCGTTTTTTTGTAAAAGTTCTATTTCCGAAGCTTTTAATTTTCTGTATTGATCCCCGAATTCCGGTTTAACGGAAAGTGGGTTTTGAGGATAGGCAGAAGTACCTTGTAATTGAATACCCATTTGTAAAGTCTCCCAATATTTGATAAGGTTATAAAGTTAATCTCAATTACGCAGATATAATTTACAATTTAATTTCGTTTATTCAAACAACAAATTAACCGGAATGGATTTTTTTAGCATACATCAAAATTTTTTATTATCTTCCATTCCGGATTTTCGTTTCTTATCCATATCCAGGTAAGACCTATAATTCAAGTTTCGCCTTATTGAAGTAAAGCACTTTTTTAAGGTAAGTGTTATAAAAATTTAGTGAGTAAGGTAGAAAATGATCCGAGATGCTGGTTTTGGTCCGCGGTTAGTTAGAGAATATAACGAACTTAATATTTTACGGTTTATTAAAAATGAAGGCCCGATCTCACGGGCCCAGCTGGCGAAAAAGTATAAAATATCAAAAGCAGCCGTATCGGAAATTATTAACGATTTGCTTCAGCAAGGCTATATTCGGGAGATGGGCGTCGGAAATTCCACGGCACTCGGCGGCAGAAGACCCATTATGATCGAATTTAATCCAAAGTCCGGTTATGCCATTGGTATAGAAATTAAACGGGATCATGCGATCATCGCTCTCGGTGATCTGAATGCCAATATCCACCAATCGGAACAGATCGAATTCTCACAGGGAAGCCCTTTGCAGAATGTGCTGGAAAAGATTTTTTTGATAATTGATTCCTATCAAGCTGTCCGCTGGGTGAAACAGGCCAAACCAGTTGGAATCGGTGTTGCCATCCCGGGATTGATTAATTATCGCACCGGGGTTATTCAGGAATCGGATACGTTAAAAGAATGGCAGAATTTTCCCCTCAGGGACGTTCTGGAAAACCGATACAATGTGGAGACCATTATTGAGAATGACGTGAAAACCCAGGCCCTGGGTGAATGTCGCTTTGGTAACGGTAAAGACCGGGATCATGTCATTTATCTTTGGATCGGGGATGGTTTGGGAGCCGGAATTATTATTAATCGGGAACTCTATCGGGGTATTTCTGCCAGTGCCGGAGAGATCGGATATTATGAACCGGGCTGGTTTATATCCGACCGGGACGAATTCGGATTGCTGTATACGAATCAAAAAAACTTTGGTGATCTTCTGGCCGAAGCCGTTTTACTTGACGGTGCCAGGAAAGGGCTGGAACGGGGGCTCGAAACTTCCATGCCCATTCATAACCTGAGTGTGAACCAAATTATTCATTTTGCTGATAAAAATGATCCGCTGGCCGTGGAATTACTGAGGGAATATGGAACCTTAGTAGGTGTTGTCTGTATGAATCTGATCAATGTATTGAATCCGGAATTAATTCTGATCGGCGGACATGAACTCGCTCATAGTAAGACCCTGTTGAAATTTATCCGCAAACAGGTGAAAAGTTCCGCATTACGGACACCGGGACATGCGGTTCAGATAAAAAGTGCAACAGGCTGGGCAACGGCCGGAATCATGGGTGCCATCGGGCTCATTTTGGAGGATTTGTTTTATATGGAACGTCTGAATGTAGCCCGTTACCGTGACGTTTTTGGTTTTAGAAGGGAGTGAAGGACTCCTGTTCATCGCTTTCATAGAATCCATTTGGGAACTTTATTTGCGATCTACCCCACTGATCTCGTAAATTCAAACTCTTTAAAAAACAAATGTCGAATATTTTTAATGAATGAATGACTACTTATAATTTTTTCGAATTACTTCATAAACACGATTCTTCCAAAGCCAGAGCAGGTATACTCCATACGGATCATGGTGATATCGAAACACCTGTCTTTATGCCGGTGGGCACGCAGGCTACGGTAAAAACACTTTCTCCACGAGATTTAAAAGAAGTCGGGGCCCGGATTATCCTCGGCAATACCTATCATCTGTACCTTCGACCCGGGCATCAATTGATTACCGAATTCGGTGGATTACACCGTTTTATGAGCTGGGATGGCCCCATACTAACGGATAGCGGCGGCTATCAGGTGTTCAGTTTGCAGGATTTGAGAAAAATAGATGATGAGGGAATATCCTTTCGATCCCATTGGGATGGGTCGGCGCATCGCTTTACACCGGCTTCGGTACTGGATATACAACGCCACTTAGGTAGCGATATCATGATGGTTCTCGACGAATGCGCTCCCTATCCCTGTTCTCATGAGTATGCCCGAAAGTCGAATGAGATGACGGTGCGATGGGCCGAACAGGCCAAAAAGATGTATGATCATACGGAATCTTTTTTCAATCATCGCCAATTTCTCTTTGCCATTGTTCAGGGTAGTATTTATAGGGATATTCGACGTGAATCAGTAGAGGCGCTTACGGGTCTCGATTTCCCCGGATACGCTATCGGTGGTTTGGCCGTTGGTGAATCCAAAGAGGAAATGTACGCCGTTACGGATTTGTGTACCGATCTACTGCCTGAGAAGAAACCGAGATATTTAATGGGGGTCGGTATGCCTGAGGATATTCTGGAATCGATTGAACGGGGTGTGGATATGTTCGATTGTGTTATTCCTACCCGCAATGCGCGTAATGGAACCGTTTTCACCCGCAAGGGTAAAATGGTTCTCAAAGCAGCCCGTTTCCGGGATGATCAGAAACCGATCGATGCCGATTGCAATTGCTATACTTGCCGTAATTTTTCGCGTGGCTATCTACGGCATTTATACAATACAAATGAAATTTTGGGTTTACATTTAGCTACCATTCATAATGTTTATTTTTATCTTTGGCTTGTAGATTCGGCTCGGGATCATATCTTAAATGATACCTTCGGTAACTGGAAAAAACAAATCCTAGAAGAACTCAAAAAAACAATCATTCATTAAACAACTCTCAGAAGGAGACGACATGAATATACAGTT
>JALSTK010000176.1 GCA_026983775.1 Calditrichia bacterium | reverse complement strand
ATTCTGTGACCACTGGAATATTTCTTTCGATTTGGCCCGAAAATATAACAAACGGATCGGAATCAGAATACAATTAATGAATCCGGATATACAACCGCATGCCGTCCCGGATTTTGTCGCTGAAAAGGTTCCTTTTGTAAAACTTGGCAAAACCGATCAACTCGGTTTAGCGCATAAAACTCATTATGCACCCCGCTATGATCATCCGGCTTTTATGAAGGCTTTCAAAGAGATGGATGATCTCCTGTCCGATCTTTATAACGGGCACCCTTTACTCGAATTTGTGGATACTTCCATGTACGGCTTCTGGGGAGAAGGCCACACCTGGCCCTTTCCCGGAAACCCTTTTCCGGATTACCGGACTGCGGAAAATACGTTTGTTGAGATGTTTGAACATCAGCGAAGAAACTGGAGCAGAACGCCGTTGGTAACCAATACCCAACCCGATTTCAGCAGAGTGGGAAATTCGGAAATAGTCGACCGTACGATCCGTAGCCATAATTGGTTACGGACCGACACCATTTTTATCGAAAACATGCAGATCGAAGCATTGAGCAACCGTCCTCCCTGGACCGGAGCGGTGATTGAAAGAAGCGTTTCGGATGGTTCCGTAAACAACGTGCGTATGGTAGAAGGAATCACCTTGAGTGATAATGCCATTGCCCATGTAAAAGATGTTGGCGCTCACTATTGGTCGTTGTGGAATTGGCATCATATCAATGCCGAAAATCTTCTCCGCTATTACCATCGTTTTCCTCATGCCATCGATGATCTGGCAGTCCACATCGGTTATCGGGTCAGACCCTCCTGGATCTGGCATTTTGAAAAAAATGGACATGCCGGCCTTATTCTGGGTTTGGTCAATGACGGTATTGCCGGTGTACCCGGGGCCTTACGAATTCATGTGGAAAGTGATGACGGACGAGTGAAAATCCAGGGAAGTCTGGACCCGGGATATCCTCTGCCGGGTAAGGTACGCCAGGCTCAGTTTATCTTACCTGAGGGAACGAACTGGCCGGGATTAAAGGTTCGCGCCGAACTGGAAGTAAAGGGGCAGCGTTATCCCGTGCATTGGGCTTGCCACCAGCAAACCAATCGGGACGGATCACTGACCTTAAGACCGAATTTGCGCTAAGCATTTAAACTTTCCTTCACCGCCTTGCCCTCCTTTTTTTAAAAATATTTTTCTCCTTGAATTTGTAAATTCTGGTGTTAATATTAAAAGATGTTTTTTGAATCGAAGATTGGGTGCTCCGGAAAGAATGCTCGTACGGATTTCGGAGCGGAGAGAAGACAGGGAAAAGATTTATTGTAAGGTATTATCGGTTTGTTCGTCTAATCTTTTTTGAACGGTTCGGCACCATGGAATGAATTAATCAGGAAAACGGATTATTATCGGCTCGATCCCCATATCCATTTATTTTTAAAGAATGGAGTCATATGAAAAAGAGAATCTCAATAAGTACCGCCCCAAACAGCCCTCTGGTTGTGAAAAATCTAAAAAGTCTAACGGAAGCGAACCGCGCCGTTTTTCATCTTGAAAAAACAACAACCGCTTTATGCCGGTGCGGCCAATCTCAAAATAAACCTTTCTGCGACGGCACCCACGGTAAGATCGGCTGGAGCAGCAAAAAACAAGAGGGAAGACAGCAGAGACGGGTTGATGATTACGTGGGTAAAACCATTACCATTCACGACGACCGCGGTATCTGTTCCCACGCCGGATTTTGTACCGAAGATCTGCCCAAAGTATTCCGTATGGGAGTCGAACCCTGGATCGATGCAGATGCTGAAAACGCAGCAACCATCATCAAAACCATAAAGAAATGTCCCTCCGGGGCGTTGAGTTTTTCCGTTGATGGAGTTCTTTACGACAAATTTTCGGATGAGCCTGAAATCCGGATTACCGATGCCGTGGCCCTGGCTACCGCTTCACTGATTGCTATCGGTTGCATACAGGCCAAAGTATGTCATACGGGAACCTGTCCGGCGGGAATTGCCACGCAAAATCCGCAATTACGCCAACTGTTTGATGAAGAGAGGGCGCTTACCCAATTCAAGAATTTCTACACGGCAACCAATAGCGAACTGAAAATATTTGCACGCACCAACGGGGTGAATGATGTTCATAAACTTACGGTATCCGATTTGATTACGGATAGCCGTATTGTTGCGGATTTTACGGATATTCCCCATGTATAGTCAGTAAAAAAGGAAATCGAAATGAACCATGAAATTCCCAAAATCACACCTAATAAAAACGGGCCGTTGCTGGTTAAGAATCTAAAGTTGTTCACGAATTCACGTGGTGAGCGCATCGAAACAAAACGCAGTATGGCATTATGCCGCTGCGGTGCGTCCAAAACAAAACCCTTTTGTGACGGTACACATGTTCGCCTCGGTTTTAGTGATGAACAAAGCGAAGACAGACTTCCCGATAAAAAAGAGAGTTACAAAGGGCGGGCCATTACCATTCATGATAATCGCGGCATCTGTTCCCATGCGGGATTTTGCACGGCTAATCTTCCCTCCGTTTTTCGGATGGGTAGCGAGCCGTGGATTGACCCCAACGGTGCGGAGGTGGAAGATATCAAACGCGTCATCGAAATGTGTCCTTCCGGGGCGCTCAGTTACAGCGAACGAGATCAGGAAACCAACTCTTTCTTCGATGAGCCTGAAATGATCGTTTCCAAAAACGGCCCTTATTATATTCGCGGAGGTATTGAACTTGTTGATGTACATTTGGGTGACGGTGCTTCCCGGGAACACTACACTCTTTGTCGCTGCGGTAAATCGGGTAACAAACCCCGCTGTGACGGTGCACATTGGTATGCGGCATTCAAAGATGACGAAGCCTTGACTATTTCTGCTGCCAACCGCCGGCGTGAACAAAAGGAACCCCGATGGATAAAGGTGGCTGAGATCGATGAGCTGAAAGACAGTCAAACGAAAAAGATCAATATCCTTTCGCAACAAGTTCTATTAACCAAAGTAAATGGGAAATACGGCGCTATAGAAGGCATCTGTTCGCATCAGGGAGGGCCGTTGATGGACGGTAAAATCGAAGAGGGTGTCATCCGCTGTCCCTGGCACGGCCACCCTTTTGATCCCGTTAGCGGCAAATCTCTTGGAAAAGACGCAGACCTGTTAACCTTTCAGGTGGAAGAACGGACGGACGGAGTCTATTTGCAGATCGCACCGCCGAAGCGATCCCAGTGGACGGTGAGTCACGTCATTGCCGAAACCCTGGTTAATTGGGGAGTGAAGCACGTGTTCGGCATGGTGGGGCATTCCAATTTGGGTATGGCCGAAGCTCTGCGTATTCAGGAAGAAAAAGGCAAACTGAAATATATCGGTGTTCGACACGAGGGTGCGGCAGCCTTTGCCTGCTCGGGCTATTCAAAAGTTTCCGGTAAACCGGCGGTTTGTCTTACCATTGCCGGTCCCGGAGCAACCAATCTGATGACCGGACTGTGGGATGCGCACATGGATCGCACACCGCTGGTGGCTATTACCGGTCAGGTGAATACCCAGTTTTTCGGCCCGGGTTCGTTTCAGGAAATCGGTTTAAAAGAAGCCTTCCAGGCCGTGGCGCCCTTTAGCAAAGTGGTTTTGCCGGACAGTAAACACGGCGAACTCACTTCATTAGCTTTGAAGAATGCGATGGTGCAGCGTACCGTCGCCCACCTGATTTTGCCGGATGACGTCCAGACCCTGGATGCAGGCAACAGCGCTCCCGGTTCTCCGGAAGGCCGTTTGGCGGATGCACATATCACTCCGTCGGAAGAAGCCGTTCATTTAGCTATGTACCGCATCTGGAAAACGAAACGCCCGGTAATTATCGTCGGTTACGGCGCACGAAACGATATGGAAGCCGTTATCGCTTTGGCCGAAAAATTACGCGCCCCTTTGCTGACCACTTTTAAAGCCAAAGGACAGATCTCGGATAACCACCCCCTGGCGGCCGGAGTGCTGGGTAAAAGCGGCACTCCCGTTTCCGCCCATTTTATGAATACCTCCGATTTACTGATTGTGTTCGGCGCCTCCTTTGCCCAGCATACGGGCATCGATGCTTCCAAACCGATCATTCAGGTTGATTTCGACCCGATGGCCCTGGCCAAATTTCATGCGGTGGCCAATCCGATTTGGGGTGATGTGGGCATCACCGCCCGGTTGATGACCGAAAAACTGGCCGACTGGTCGCAGTCGGAAATCACGGTGGAAGAAATTGCCGCACGAAAAGAGGCGTGGCGAGCCGAGAAACGGAAACGGGCTACAGAAAACAACGGGCATGGATTGAACTCTCTTTTTGTTTTTAATACATTAACCGAACTCTTGCCCGAAAACGCTGTCATCAGTCTGGATGTGGGTAATAATACCTATTCTTTCGGCCGTTATTTCGAATGCAAAAATCAACGGGTGATTTTATCCGGATATCTCGGTTCGATCGGTTTCGGTTTCCCGGCAGCCATGGGGGCCTATTATGCCGCCCCGGACCGGCCGATTATTTCCATTAGCGGCGACGGCGGTTTCGGGCAATACATGACCGAGTTCAATACGGCCGTGCTGTATAAGATGAATATCACTCATATTTTGTTAAATAATAATGAACTGGGAAAAATTTCCAAAGAACAACGCGATGAAAATCTGCCCGAATGGAAGACCGGTTTAAATAATCCCAATTTTGCGGAGTATGCCGATAATTGCGGCGGGCTGGGCATCCGCGTAACCAAAAACGAACAATTCACACCGGCCGTACGTAAGGCCTTACAATACAATGGACCGGCCATTGTGGAAATCATGGCGGACCCCTTATTGACTTAATAAAGAAGGAATCGAGATGACTGAATTTATCGAAATAACCACAGCGGAATTAGCTAATCGTATAGATGATCCGAACATAAGAATTATAGACGCACGTCTGATCGATGCCTATAACGGCTGGAAATTGGGCGGGGAATCCCGCGGAGGTCACATTAAGGGCGCCAAAACCCTACCCCCCAAATGGCTGGAATATCCCGATTGGCTGGATTTTGTAGAAGAGAAACATATTTTACCACAAAACTATATCGTAATATACGGTTATTCCGAAGATGATATTATGAAAACCGCAGAAAAATTTGCCGATTCCGGATACGAGAAGATTTTCGTGTACAAACATTTTATAGACGATTGGTCGGTAAATCCGGAATTACCCATGGATCGTTTACCCCGTTACCGGCACCTGGTTCCGGCCCAATGGGTGAAAACTTTGACCGACGGCGGTATTCCCGATGAGCATGACGGTCGTAGAACGGTTATTCTACATACCCATTACCGCAACCGGAATGCTTATTTATCCGGACACATTCCCGGAGCGATCGATATGGATACGCTGACCATCGAATCCCCCGAAACATGGAATCGGCGTTTGCCGCAGGAATTAAAGGAAGCGTTTCAAGCGCACGGTATCACAGCGGATACGACAGTGGTGGTTTATGGGAAATTCATGGCACCGGACAATGCCGACGCTTTTCCCGGCAGTGCTGCCGGGCAGATTGCCGCCTTTCGTACCGCTTTGGTTTTGATGTATGCCGGGGTGAAAGATGTGCGTATTCTGAACGGTGGTTTTCAGGCCTGGGAAGATGCCGGCTATCCTGTTAGCAATGATGAAGTTGCCAAACATGCGGTTGGCGATTTTGGAGTGCCCATTCCGGCCGAACCGGAATTATTCGTGGATTTACCGGAAGCCAAAGCCATGTTAAAATCATCGGATGCCGAACTGGTATGTGTGCGCAGTTGGGAAGAATTCATCGGTGAAGAAAGCGGCTACAACTACATCGAAAAAAAAGGGCGTATTCCCGGGGCCGTATTCGGTAATTGCGGCAGCGACGCCTACCACATGGAAAATTATCGCAATCCCGACCACACCAGCCGTGAATTTCATGAAGTGGCCGAGCGCTGGAAAAGCGTGGGCATTACTCCCGATAAACACCTGGCTTTTTACTGTGGAACCGGATGGCGCGGCAGCGAGGCTTTTTTCAGCGCCTGGATGATGGGCTGGCCGCATGTGGCCGTGTACGATGGAGGCTGGTTCGAATGGAGTAAGGATGCAAACAATCCTTTCGAGACGGGAATCCCGGAATTGTAGGGGAATGTGCCTCCAGGGTAAAAAGATCCGGGATTGTCAAACATTTCATATAAAAATGAACGACCGATTTTTTTCCTTTTCCAAAAAGGGGAAAAAAGGGGTTCTATGTCATTTTGTGTGGGTAGGATTCCGTC
>JALSTK010000175.1 GCA_026983775.1 Calditrichia bacterium | reverse complement strand
GCGTCTTCTACCGCTTATAAGCATACCTAAAAATAACGAGGAAGAGCAAACGGTGATTAAACATAAATAAGATAATAACCCATAAGCCAAAAACCAAACCCAATTCCTAAAAACTCCCCGACATCACGCTATCCCTTTCCGGGCCCTCTTTCCCGCAAGGCCGGAGAGCCGACCGGGCGGGACGGACCGGATTCGAAAATCTTTCCTTTCACCTTAATGGGAAAATTTGCTTTCCTTGGTCGATTCGGCAATAGATTATTTAAATATGAATGGCCCGACCCTGCGCATCCGCAGCCGCTTCCATCACCATTTCCGAAAGAGTGGGATGAGCATGAATGGTCGAGAATAATTCGTTAGAGGTTGTTTCCAGTGCTTTGGCCATACCCAGCTCGGCAATCATCTCCGTAGCTTCGGCACCGATTATATGGGCGCCTAATAATTCACCGTATTTTTTATCGAATATTAGCTTCACCAAACCGTCGCGAACACCGATGGCCCGCGCTTTGCCCGATGCCGAATAAGGAAAACGGCCGATTTTTAAATCATAACCCGCCTGCAAAGCCTGCTCTTCGGTCATACCGAGGCTGGCCACCTGGGGCTGACAATAGGTGCAGGCCGGAACCGCATTATAATCTATAGGATGCGTTTCCAGACCCGCTATTTTCTCTACACACACGATCCCTTCGTGGGAGGCCACATGCGCTAACAAAGGGGCTCCGATGATATCCCCTATGGCATAAATACCCGGGATATTGGTTTCGTACCATTTGTTCACCTTAATAAATCCTTGATCAGCATCGACCCCCACGGATTGTAGATTTAATCCTTCCACATTGCCCTGAATGCCGATGGCCATCAGAGCCTTTTGGGCTGTAATCGTCTCTTTCCCCCCGGCGTTGCTGATGGTAACTTCCACGCCATCTTTGTCCACCCGGACCGCTTCCACCTTACTCGACAGGCGGGTTTTAATACCTGCTTTCCGGAAACTTTTAGCCAATACATCGCTTATCTCAAAATCTTCCGGAGGCAATAGATGATCCAGCATTTCGATCACCGTTACTTGCGTGCCCAGGGTGCTGTATAACCAGGCGAACTCAACTCCTATGGCTCCGGCACCGATCACAATCAGCGATTCCGGTAATTCCCGCAGCAACATGGCCTGTTTGCTGGTAATGACCTTTTCATTATCAATGTGTACTTTAGGAATGGAGCGCGCTCTGCCTCCGGTGGCGATAATGATATGTTTGCCTTGCAGCTCCCGACTATTGCCTTGTTTATCTTCGATCCATACGGTTTTTTTATCTTTAAAGCGGGCTGTGCCGTAAAAGACCGTAATCTTATTTTTTTTCATCAGAAATTCAACGCCTTTGGAATTGGCATCTGCTACCCGGCGGCTGCGTTTGATAATGGCCTGAAAATCGATAGCCACTTTTTCTGCCTGTAAACCGAAATTTTTGGCCTGCTTTATCTGTTCATATACTTCGGCCGATTTCAGCAGAGCCTTGGTTGGGATACAACCCCAGTTGAGGCAAACGCCTCCTAATTGATCACGTTCAATAATAGCCGTTTTCATGCCGAGCTGGGAGGCCCGGATGGCCGCCACATATCCGCCGGGTCCGGAGCCGATAATAATCGTATCATAGGGTTGGGACATTTTTTACTTCCTTTGCTGCTGTAATGGATCGACTTTTTATCTCTATTAAACTAAATAATCCTATCTTTATTTCGGAAAGAGAATTTAATACACTGGGATATATAGTAAAACCCCTCTTCAATTGTATTCCTCAGGTTCGCATCATTTGGAAATCATGGCCGGAAGGATTCTGAAAAAGACGCAGATCGAAATGAGGCACAATCGACAAAAGATGATCGAAAATGTCGGCCTGAATCGTCTCGTAATTTTCCCAGGCAATATCCTTGCTAAAGGCATAGATTTCTATGGGAAGTCCCTGGGGTCCCGGCGGAAGCTGACGCACCATCATGGTTAAATCGGTACGTAATTTTGGGTGCCTTTTTAAATACTCCTGTGTATACGCACGGAAGGTGCCGATATTGGTCATCCTGCGACCGTTCACCGGAACCCGGTCATCAATGCCGTATTTGCGGTTATACTCCTCCAGTTCCTTCTCCTTGCGGATGATATACTCCTGTAAGATTTGGATCTTTTTAAAGCGCTCAATCATTTGCTCATCGCAAAATTTGATGCTGTTCTGATCGATATGAACGGCCCGTTTGATCCGTCGTCCTCCCGTTTCCTGCATACCGCGCCAATTTTTAAAGGGATTTGAGGTAAGTTTATGGGTGGGAATTACGGTGATCGTTTTATCCCAGTTTTGTACTTTTACGGTATGCAGGGCGATATCGATCACATCCCCGTCGGCTCCGTATTCCGGCACTTCGATCCAGTCCCCCACATGGAGCAGATCGTAGCCGGTAATTTCGATACCGGCCACAAAAGACAAAATCGTATCTTTAAAAATAAGAAGCAACACGGCCGTCATGGCTCCGATGCCGCTTAATAAAACCCAGGGCGATTGTCCGGTCAATAAGCCCAGGATAGTAATGCCCCCGGTGATATAGACGATAATAATTCCCACCTGAACAAAGCCCTTAATCGGCCGCTCTTTGGAAACCGGCAAAGTTTCGTAATAACGATTGATCGCATTCAGAAACGCGCTCAGGGTTAACATGAATATAAAAACTACCAGGATATTACAGGTTGCGAGAATAATTTTTTCGGCGTAGGGCACCAGAAAAACGAGCGTCTGAAGCACGATAACCGGCACGAGATAGGCCAGGCGCTGCAAGACTTTACTTTCAACAATCGCATCATCTATCTTCGTTTTTGAACGACGGGCAAAAGCGGAAAATAAGCGAATAACGACCCGGTTTGTAATATAATAAGAGAGATAGGCGGTGATTAAAATGAAACCTGCCATCAGTATATCTTTAATATAGGGGAATTCATCCATCCAGCTTTTCAATTGTGTAATAATTTCCATAAAAATCCTTAAAGTTTAGATTCCTCAGGCATAATTAAATGTTCGATGACTCTATGCTCCCGTTTTCTAAATTCATGCAATGGCCTGGCAACGGCTTCTACGGTTTGATCCGGATGATAGAGCATACCCCCTCCTTTAGGGATGCCCAGACCGGTAATATACGACGTGTTTTTCAACAAAGAATTCCGCAGGCTACTCCATTCGTTTTCTTCGTTATGTACATCGATTAGCATGGGCACCAAACTGAACATAGTGGACTCTTCCTTCACGGCGATACCGAGCTGAATAGCTCCTGCCGAAACTCCGATAAGCAAAGCACCCTCATAATAACGTTTGATGACCACTTCGGCCATACCGGATTGTTGCAAAATTTTCCAACCGGCAATGGGATCTCCGCCGCCGAGTACAATCAAATCCGCTTCGGATAGGAAGGCCCGCTCCTGTTCCGAAAACCGACGGGAAATCTGCCGATACGAATGGGCCCTTCTACGGCTGATAAACGCTTCGAATATGCGGAAGAATAAAGGGTTATCATCACCGGAGACACCGATAAAAGCGGCTTTTACCTTATTTTCCCCGAAAGAAGAACATTGGACGTCCAGATATCGACGGTTAAAAGAGTCATCAAATAAAAGCTGACTATCGGCCAATAAGATAATCGGTTTGCGTTGTACGGATTTTTTTACCGGTTTACGAGACATGATCGGTTCATTTTATGTAACCATCCCAATCAGCGAAGTAATCGGTCGGAGGTATTATTTTCCGGCTCCAACCATCTTCGCTGGATCAACCCATTGATCAAATTCCTTCGCTGTTAAATAGCCCAGTTCCAGGGCGGCTTCTTTTAACGTTTTTTCTTCTTTCCATGCTTTAAGGGCGATTTCCGCCGATTTATCGTACCCGATATGACTATTTAAAGCAGTAACCAGCATCAAAGAATTTTTTAAATGCTCGTCCAGATTTTTTAAATGGGGTTGAATACCCGCAACAGCCTTTTCGGTAAACGACTGAGCCGCATCGGCTAACAGATTTATGGATTGTAAAATATTATAGACCAGTAAGGGTTTAAACACATTGAGTTCAAAGTTGCCCTGTGAACCGGCCATGGCGATTGTGACGTCATTACCCAATACCTGACAGACCACCATGGTGACCATTTCACTTTGAGTAGGATTGATCTTTCCCGGCATAATAGAGCTTCCGGGTTCATTGGCGGGCAAATTAATTTCGCCCAGTCCGGAGCGCGGGCCGCTCGCCAGCCAACGAATATCATTCGCGATCTTCATCATAGCCACCGCCAGTGTTTTTAGCGCTCCGGAAAGCTCCACGATGGCATCGTGGGCAGCCAGAGCGGCAAATTTATTGCGCGCTACTTTAAACGAGTGACCGGTAATAGTATTTATCTCTTCCACCATCAGGCGGTCGAAACCTTCTCGGGTATTGAGGCCGGTGCCCACGGCCGTACCGCCTATGGCCAGCTCTGACAAATGCTTCAGTACCGGGGCGATGGCTTCGTGAGCCTGCTCAATTTGGGCGGCATATCCGGAAAATTCCTGACCCAGTGTCAGGGGGGTTGCGTCCTGCAAATGAGTTCTGCCGATTTTAAGAATGGTCCGGAAGGCTGCTGCTTTCTCTTCGAGAGCCTTTTGCAAATTCACTAAAGCCGGATGCAGTTTGTCCTTCAAAGCTAAAACAGCGGCAATATGCATCGAAGTGGGAATGGTATCATTGGTCGACTGGGACATATTGACATGATCATTGGGATGGACGGGAGATTTTGTTCCGATCCGACCGCCGAGCATTTCAATGGCCCGATTGGCAATCACTTCATTCATATTCATATTGAACTGAGTGCCGCTGCCGCTTTGCCAGATCACCAGAGGGAAATGATCATCCCATTTTCCGGCAATTACCTCATCGGCCGCTTTTTCAATGCTTCCGGCAATTTTTGCATCCAATGACCCCAGGCTCCGGTTGACCCGCGCCGCCGCTTTTTTGACAACAGCGTGAGCCCGAATAAATTCTATTGGAAAATATTCTTTTCCGATTTTGAAATTTTCCACCGCTCTCTGGGTTTGAGCTCCGAAATATTTATTTTCCGGTACGAGAACCTCGCCCAGAGCGTCTTTTTCCTTACGCATTATCCCCCCCTAGTGATAGGAAATCCCCCGCTGTAACAGGGGATTTATCCAAATTTTGTTTATCATTTACCGTTACTTTTATGAACCTATTAACCGGTCGGCAATTTTTGAAGATTTTTCCAGTACCTTCTTATGAATACTGCCCCCATGGGTGTCCATAGTGACAACCAGCGGAAAATCTTGCACTTCGATCACCCAAAAAGCTTCCGGCGTACCGAACTCTTCCAGCTTGTGAACCGCAAGCACCTTTTTAACGGCATTGGCAATCAGGGTTCCGGCGCCACCGACGGCATGAAAATAGACCGCACCGTACTTTTTTAAACCCTCCGCCGTTTTAGGCCCCATACCGCCTTTACCGATTATGCCCCTTACTTTATACTCGCGGATTACCTCGGACTGGTAAGGTTCTTCCCTCGCTGAAGTGGTCGGCCCGGCAGATACAAAATGCCACGCTCCTTTTTCATCCTGACGGACAACCGGACCGCAATGATAGATAACCGACTCTTTGAGCACGTCACGGATAAAATCGGGCTTTTCTTCGATCATCAGCTTATGGGCCTGATCTCTGGCCGTAACAATGACACCGGAGAGTAAAACCGTATCGCCGATCTGTAATTTACGGATTTCTTCTTCCGAAATAGGCGTTTTAAGCTTAATCATCGTAAGTCACCTCCCCATTTTTAATGGTCATTGCTTTCCTTCTGAAAGCCCAGCAATTATAGGAAACGGAAACGTAATAGGTGGCGGGATGGCGGTGCTGTGCGCCGATAAACACATCCAGAACCGTTGTTTTTCCGCCGAACCCCATGGGCCCGATCTCAAGCTTATTTAAATCGTTATACAATTCAACTTCCAGGTCGGCCAGTTCTTGTATTTCACTGCGCTGCCCCATCTTCCTGAAGAACTGTTCTTTAGATAACGTATAGGCCGTATCCCGTCCGCCGCCTATCCCGACGCCGATAGTTCCCGGCGCACAGCCCAAACCCTGGGCGTTACGCACGGCATCAATGACCAACTTGCGCACTCCCCGCAAATCACGGCCGGCATTCAACGGCGGATAGGGTAATTTATACTGGGTGCCCACATTTTCACTGCCGCCGCCTTTTAATAACAGGCGAATACGGACTTCATCCTTATCCCATTGATGAAAATGAATATAGGGAGCG
>JALSTK010000174.1 GCA_026983775.1 Calditrichia bacterium | reverse complement strand
TACTCGAAGAGAATTTTATTTCATTGGGTTGCCGTGCTACCGAACTAAATTTTGATAATTCCGTTCATCGTCAATTATTTACATCTGCATTGCATATTCAAGAAAAAAAATTAAACAAAAATGAATGGAAAATTAAAGAAGATCAAATTCAAATAATAGAACACGTATTAACATACGATTTAAGTAAATATATCAAATTTAAAAATACACTCTTTCCAATACGCAACGCTTTGAATCATGCATCGTTTACAAATAGTAACAAACCAAATTATGGAAGATTAAAAGAGAAAGGGTATCAACTACTAAAATCATTCAAGGATTTAATTAAAGATGAATCAAAATAATATTAATGAATGGCTTGAGGACGGAATTCGATTAATTAGAAATTTAACGAAAATAACGTCTGAAGAATTTAAAAAAGCGCAAGATTTATTTGAAAGAATCTCAAACACTTATTACGGAACGAAGGAAACAAAATTATTCATCATCGTCAACGAAGGCCTCCATCCCATTGTACCCGCCTTGCAGGATCAATTCGGCCGGCAAATTACCGTGGAAGTTTTAACCCGCGGCAATGTGCCAATGGATGCCGAAAAAATCATCGCCCAAAAATGCCGGACCCTGGCTGAAAAATATCGTGATTATCAAATTTATATCGTGCCTAGCGGATTTCCTTACCTGGCGGTGGCGGCCTATAATGTGCTACAGCAAACCCTGGCCCGTCATCCCATCTGGTTGCAATATGACCGGGAAAGCGGCAAGTATCTAAAAAAAAATCTGGACCCGCGAAAATTATTAACGGAAGATGTATGATCTTTTCATTTGAAATACGTACGCATATATAGTATATTACGTACGTAAATAAGGTCGGAGGTCCTATAAATGAAAACTATTTCCTTAACGGCCATTCGGAGCCAGATATACAAAATATTCGACCAGGTCCTTGAAACGGGCAAACCGGTCTATGTAAAGCGCAAGGGGCGGATTATAAAGATCGATCTGGATAAGCGTTTGCCTCGTACGAAACGCCTCTTTAGTCAACCGCCGCGCAAAAATGTGGTGAAAGGCGATCCGGAAGAGCTGGTAAATTTCAAATCCTGGAAATGGGATGAAGAAGCATGAAATTGTTTTTGGATACCCATATAGTAATCTGGTTGTTCCAAAGAGACCCTGCCCGTTTTTCTCAAAAAGCGCTAAATTTGATTGATTCCAGCGATCTATTTATTCCAACGGTTTCTTTGCTGGAATTACAATTTTTATATGAAATCGGAAAGATAACCATAGAACCGTCCATTATTGTCGGCGAGCTACGCGAAACCATTACGCTTCTTTCCGTTCATACCGATTTTGCCGACCTTGTACAGGCAGCTTTGCCTTTATCCTGGACCCGCGATCCGTTTGACAGACTGATTGTGGCTGAAGTGAATTTTCATAAAGCAAAATTATTGACCAAAGACAATAGAATACTTAAACATTTTGCTCCGGCCGTTTGGCGGTAGATAAGAAAGGGAAGATTACGGAAGACAGCTCTAAAAATATTTTAATCACCGTGGCCGGCTCCACGCCGCAAATTTTAACGGAAACGCTGTATAACCTGGTGGTTCAACAAGGAATTACAATCAGCGAGATTTATGTCTTAACGACCACACACGGCAAGGAAAAAATGCAGGATAGGGTTTTGAAGCAGAATATAATATATCGAATGTTTGAAGATTACGATCTACAAAAACAGAAAATTCCTTCTTTCCAGATCAAAATTCTTAAAGCCCATGACGGAACTCCGCTTAATGATGTTCGATCCGTGGCGGAGAATGAAGCGGCTGCCAATCAAATAATAGATTTTGTTAAAGAAAAAACCTTTGAGGAAAATACACGGTTGTTTTGTTCTCTTGCCGGCGGCCGCAAAACCATGAGTAGTTATATGGCCATTGCCTTAAATTTATTCGGCCGGGCCAAAGATGAACTGTCACACGTATTAATCTATCCCGATGAAAGAGAAAAGGACCACGATTTTTTTTATCCTGCTCCTGATGATACCCGGACGCGTATCGATTATGCCCGCATCCCTTTTATACGCTTACGCCAAAAGCTGCAAAAGCTTTTTGGCGACATTCGACAATTAAGTTATGAAGAATTAATTAAATTAACCAAATTGGATTTGGAAGATTTGGCAAAAGAGGTACGGGCGGATTTACAGAAAAATTCCCGCCGCCTGCTCATCAAATGGGGAGAAAAAGAATTTCCGGTTGTTTTTGAACCCAAACTCTTCGCCATATACCAATTCCTGTTCGAAGGAAAAGAACCGCAAAACATAGCGGATAATCGTAAACTCGAGAAGCTTTATAAAGATGAATATGGTTCCGGTAAAGAAGGGAAGTTCGATGTGGATAATATTAAAAAAGATGTTTCGAGTATTAACCATAAATTTCTTGAACCCTCTTTGCCCGAATTTTTATATTCTCTTTTTAAAATAAAAATCGATAAAGAAGCGGTTTTGGATAAATATTTTATTCCGCTTAATTTTAATTCCCGCAACATAGACGACTAAGAGTTGTTCAACCGTTCCTTTTAGATATCCTTACCGAATTCGGTAAGCTCCATCCCGATTTTATTTTTCATGGTTCCATACACTTTCTCCTTTACTTTAATCGCCGTAAAACAGAAGAATAGGAGGAAGGACATGAACATTACTATTACAAAACACGCGGTTCAACGCATGAATCAACGTCATATACCGGAAAAGATGATTTATGCTGCCCGCTGGTTCGGTCAACGAGTTTATGCTCAAAATTCACTCTACTTTTTTCTGGGCAAACGGGCTTTGAAAAAAATGCAGAAAGAATTCAAACCGAAAAATCCGGAAAAGTGGGAAGGACTGACTCTGGTCTGTGATCCCAAAACGGAAACTCTGATCACCGTATTTAAAAACAGAAAGTGGTTGAAAAAAATCAGATACATGCATACTTAAAAAGAAAATGCTTTTTATAATGAGGGACGTGTACGGTACTTAAATGGTCAAACAAATCAACTCAGCTTTACCCACAAACCGACCCACCGCCTGAGGCAGAGAAGGGGAGGCCCGCTTATCTCCTTCTCTGCTTTCTTTAAAAACCTAATTTAATGAAGAAAGGAGGCAGATCATGACTACTTTTTCCGTAAAACGCAACCGGAACGTTTCATTGCTGTTGGTTACCAATACACAAGAAGCGCTCCATCTGCTTTCTTCCGGCTTTTTCCGTTTGAATCCGAATATCCGACTGCTCTTTCTCGAAAAAGAAAAAGAATGGCTTCTGGTGGGCCAAATCCGGGAATCTATGAAAGGAAAGATCTACCTCGATGCCGGAGTGCCGGCGGATTACATATAACAAAACGAGCCAGTCCCGTCTGTTGCAGGTCAATCCGTAAAATCCATCGGACGGGAATGGCTCTTTTATAAAAAGGGGTTGTTCCTATGGACAATATAAATCTGCAAAAAATTAATGAATTACAACAAACCAATCGCTGGCAGGATATGATCGATTATCTTAAACCGAGCGTCGAGTCCGGCAATGCCCGGGTGGAACATTTGCGTGCACTGGGCTTTGCTTATTCGCAGTTGGATCGCTATGATGAAGCCCGATACTGCTATAAACAATGGCTGGAACGGGAAAGCAACCGCGCCCAACCCTATTACAGTATCGGCTATACTTTTTATGACGCCGGTCAATGGAAAGAAGCGATCGAATGGTTCGATCTGGCTCTGGAACTTTTTCCGCATTATCTGGTCTGTTTATACCGTAAAGGGGTTGCTCAGTATAATATGCTCAAATTCCTTAAGGCAAAAGAGACTCTGAAACAGGCCATCGTTATTTATCAGAGTTATCAGGACGATGCACATTTAAAACGGGGCGCAAAATATTATGTTAGATCCATATTTTACTTGGGAAAAGTCTATTACGATCTGCGAAGCTATGGGAACGCATTAGCCTGTTTTAAAAAAGTAGACGAGGAGGATGAACGTAACTATTTGGCTCCACATTTCAAAAAATATAATCTGGCAAAAGGGTATGCCGGGGTAAAAAAATATTCGGAAGCCGAACGCATAATCGCTCCCTTATGTGCTCATCCCCAGGCCAAAGAGTATATGCCTATATTCAGGCTTCTCAAAAGCGCTATACCGAAGCATTTACACTGTATGATAAGGCACTCAAAAAACGACGAGCTGCTTATATTTATCGTCATCGTGCCGAACTGTACCAGCGCCTGGATGATCTGCATGCGGCCATAGTAGACTTAATGGAAGCCCTGCGTCGCGATAAAATAGCCAAACATAAAATCTTGCTGGCTCTCGGTAATATTTCTTTGAAGCAAAATAAACCTCAGGAGGCCAAAGTCTATTACAAGCGGGCCATAGAATTTAAAAAGAAAATTTATGACGCCGATTTTTACGAAGCCCATCTTGCTCTGGCCGAGTGTTTCCGTCTTATCGGGAAAGACGATCAGGCTAAACAGGAATATGCGGTCGCCGCCGAATTGCATAAAGAATGGGAAATTTAATTCTGCAAAAACAAGAGAGGATCCATGCCGGAAAATGAAGCCCCCGAACAAATTGTACAGAAAATATCAATTATCCGTGAAAACCGGCAAAAAGCTCTTGCTTTTCTAAAACTGGAAAAGATGCTGGAACATAGCTCGCTTATTAAAAATAAACGGGTTATCATCCCATTACTATATGACCGGGACGCCTCCATCCGTTTGGAAACCGCCTTTTGGGTGGAACGGCTCGGCCTTGCATTGCAAGGTCAGGATTATGCCCGGTATTTATTTTCTTTACAGGATTTTTCCGCTTTATTGATTTATTGCGCCTCTTATCCTCAGGCCAGATCGATTTTATTTAACGGTTTTAAAGATAAAAATTTACGTCTGCGTACGCGATTACTGAAAATTATTCACGAAAGAGATTGCCAGAACATGAAAGAAAATATGTTATATTTTTACGGACGCGGCGATTATGAATCGTTGGTCGATGCCTATTTCAATAGTAATGAGACAGACCGCGCTTTTCTGCTCGATCTGCTTCATCAGGGTACTAAGGAAGAAAACAACGTGCCGTATCATCGTCGCCAGTGCGCTTTATTACTGGAAAAACTATGGGGAGCGGAAGAATTGGACGAAACGATTCAAGAATTGTTAAAACCTTTGAAAAAAATAAGGCCTAAAGTGCCTTTGCAAATTAATCGTGAACCTATTAAAACTTTAACTGCATTAGACTTAGTGGTAGACAAATTGGAACGACACGGCTTGTGGATCGAAGGACAACTTGTTTTCCCACAACTGAATATTGGCCCGGCTACCGGAAGGATAACCTACCGCAATCCCGGCATACAAACCTGGCCTTCTGCAAAAAGGTTGCAAAGTCTTAAACCGCCGGATAAGGAATTGCTTATTTATGATTATAAAAGCATAGAACCTATGATTTTGTTAAACATTCTGCTCGATGAACATTTGATCAGCCTGGCTGATATTCCAGAACAGGATATTTATTTGGCAATTAATCCTGAGGGACGCGGCGTTGCCAAACGCTTCTTGAACAGTCTGATTAATGGCGGCCCGCGCCGGCCGGATTTTAAACCCGGCCCTTTCTTTTGGAAATTACTTCCGGCCCTGGATGAATTGCGGGCCGAGTTATGGATGAAATATAATCAGACGGGCGTTGTAGAAACTGTAATGGGCCGTAAAATACCTCTGGATAAGAAGGAACCGAATCTAAGCGGAAAAATAATGAATCGACTTATTCAGGGCAGTGCCGCCGATTTTTTTAATCATGCTATAATCAAATTAGATGCCGGTTTGGTGGAAGAAGGCGAACACGGCCGGATTTATTTTTTATTGTTTGACGAAGTATGGATTAGCACCCGGGCATCGTATAAAAAGGAAGTGTCCGCGTTAGCGCTTACCATATTAAATACCGAATATAAACACTTTCATTTCGTATTGCCTGTTCTAGCCGAACAAAAATAATTTTCCATACAGCATCAATGACTAAAAGCACGCCGAGTAACGGCTAAAGCGTTCATAAAAATTTAATTGCGATGGAAGTATATTCCCCGCAAAAAACTTATTCGAGGATAAAAGCAGCATGAGTGTCATCGTAGTGAGTGAACAGGGCTCCCGTTTAAGTAAAACCGGCGGGCAGATTGTTTTGTATAAAGAAGGTAAAAAAATATATGTCCAACCCATGAATAATCTTTCTCTGATTATCATTATGGGTAGGGTGGAAGTAAGCGCTGCCTTAACCGGCTATTGTCTTGCTAAGAATATCGATATAGCCTTTTTAAGTATGGATGGACGATATAAGGGGCGTTTAAGCCCGCCGCTTTCCCCTAATGTTTACATTCGCCGGCTACAGTATGAAAAGCTTCGTGACGCGGAATTTAGATTACATTTCAGCCGTCAGGTTATTCGCGCCAAAACAATCAATTATGGCCGTATGCTAAAAAAGAAATCGGATGTGGTTTATCAAACTTTTCGGGAAAAACAGGATAATATGCTGCGTAGCCTGAAAGTTGCCTCGACTCTTGACCAGATACGGGGTTTTGAAGGAAGCTTTTCCAATATCTATTTCAGAAATCTACCGGCTTTGCTTATCGAGGATTTCGGATTTAAAAAACGTCTGAAGCATCCTCCGCCGGATCCATTGAATATTTTACTCTCCCTGGCTTACACGATGTTGTTCAATAATGTATATGCTTTTGTAGAAGCTTCGGGTTTAGACCCTTATTGTGGGTTTTTTCATGAATTAAAATACGGTCATCCGGCTCTGGTAAGCGATTTAATGGAAGAATTTCGGGCGCCTGTGGCGGATACTCTGGTCATACACCTGATTAATACAAAGCAGATTAAAGCCGACCATTTTTTAAAAGAAAAGGATTCCACTATTTTCAATAAAGAAGGTTTACATATCTTTTTTAATCAATATCGTAAGAAAATAGGTGAAAAATTCAGTTATAAAAATATGAAATTAAATTTCCTGCAGATCATTGAACGTCAGGTATGGCATTTTATGCGTTATTTAAAAGATGAGGAAAGTGAATATGCGGGATATGTCCATAGATAGAGAATATGTTATCATAGCCTATGATATTGTGGATAACCGTTCCCGTACACGGATTATGAAGCTATTAAAAGGCTATGGCCAACATACCCAGAAGAGTGTCTTTGAATGTTATCTCGATTCCGGCCAATTGCAGGAATTAAAATTGAAAATTGCCCGGGAAATCGATGAAGAAAAAGACAGTGTTCGGTTTTATCGCCTTGCGCAGAAGGAGGTCACCCGTATCGAAATTTTGGGATACGGGGAGGTGTATGAGGAACCGCAATTAGTTCTCTTATGATTGCAAAAAGCGAAAATAATGTGTACATTCCAGAAAAGGAAGGGTAAAAGTACGGCAGAATTGTCGTTCTGGATCAGATGTATGCTAATTTTTATAGAAACAATGAGTTAGATAAAAAAGTCCATCGTCCGTCATAAAAAACAATAACTTAGGATGAATTTCTTGGAAATGAGCAGGTCAAGAGGTAAAAATTTCATACCAGGCATAATTTGCATAGCACGAGCCCCTGGGCTGCAAGGCACGGATCCTGAGGAGTAGAAAAATACCCCGTTATTCAGAGGGGATTGAGACCTGCTCGAATGCAGATACTTACATTCGTATTTTATACCGTGTAGAAAAATACCCCGTTATTCAGAGGGGATTGAGACATAGAGATAGCAGGTGTCCTTCCGAAGTTGAACTTGAACTTGTAGAAAAATACCCCGTTATTCAGAGGGGATTGAGACGTTGTTTGCCTGAAACCGTCCACCGATTGATTAAGTAGAAAAATACCCCGTTATTCAGAGGGGATTGAGACAAAATCGTCCACGATTACAACGTCAACAAGACCCTGGTAGAAAAATACCCCGTTATTCAGAGGGGATTGAGACTCGTTTCTTGGATACGAAAATGATCGCGGATTGCTTCTTTCGTAGAAAAATACCCCGTTATTCAGAGGGGATTGAGACCGCTTGCGCAGATTCCGGTATATCGTATCGGTGCTCACAGTAGAAAAATACCCCGTTATTCACCCCGCCACGCGCATCCATGCGCTCCGGCGGGATGCCCGACATCCGGTCGGTCAGAGGGGATTATAGAATGCATGGAAGGGTGAAATGCCGCTATTTCTGGATGAGAAAGAAGCGGCACGTTTCGCTCAAGAGACTGATTGTGTGTGTAGGGAGACCGCCTGTCCCTTTGGCATGTATTCATCGCACTACGCACAATTTATACTTTGTGCACTTTGTGAGCTTTGTGTGTTTCTTAGTTTCCGTCAAAATATTTTCTCTACAGAGGCCAAATTTATACCACAAAGGTCACCAAGAGCACAAAGGTTTTTTTCTGACTTTTTTATTCTCTGTGTACTTTGTGTGCTTTGTGTGATTCATTAAAATATCCCGTTCAGAGCATCTATGCGCTCTTACGGGGTGACCGACATCCGGTCGGTCAGAGGGGATTTTTGAAGGCATGGAAGAGTGAAATGCCGCTATTTCTGGATGAGAAAGAAACGGCGCGTTTCGCTCAAGAGACTGATTGGGTAAGAAAGGATACCGCCTGTCCCTTTGGCATGTATTCATCGCACTACGCACAATTTATACTTTGTGCACTTTGTGAGCTTTGTGTGTTTCTTAGTTTCCGTCAAAATCTTTTCTCTACAGGGTTTAATTTATACCACAAAGGTCACCAAGAGCACAAAGGTTTTTATCAGACTTTTTTATACTTTGTGAGCTTTGTGAGTTTCATTAAAATATCCCGTTCCGCGCATCCATGCGTGCCCGACATCCGCTCGGTCAGAGGTCATGGATTCTTTCTTATGCCAATTTTTAGTTGTATTGCTTTTTTTTGAGGTAGAAATCCTCTCCGTTTAATTTTTAGTAAGCCAACTGAAACGGGGCTATAAGAAATAAGTAAGTGGGTAATTACTAGGAGTGGATAGATTCTAAAGATAAAAAAAACGAAAGGAGATATACTCAAAATGTCAAAAAAAACAATCACAGTACTACTTCCTTTTTATCTGATTAAAGAATATAAAGATATATTTGAAGAACTCGGCTATGCTGTCATTTGGGCAGACAACAAGGAGGCACTGGAAGAAATGATCCTTACCCATAAAATAGACATCGCTCTGGAATGGCAGCATGGCAGAGATGATCACACGATTCTAAACCTGGTGAGAAAATATTATGCCCATGTTCCGGTTTTGTTAATGCTAAACTGGAATCATATGCCACCGGATAATTTTGCCGAACTCGGTTATGTGGATACTTTACCCGTTCCTATTAATATTAATGAACTAAAAGAGAAAATCCATTTTTATTGTAAACATACCTAAGCACGTTGTATTACGGAAACCGTATCTGTTTTTTCTGGGAAACATCTCAAATCCATAGCACTCCTCCGGAATGCTATAAAATTTTCAAAACCGCTGTGATAAATAATGTGAAAATAATAAACATAAAATGAGAAATAGATTGGATACAGTGAAAAAATTACATAAATTTGCCACTTTAAACATCGATTGCAATTGGCTAAAAAGGAGGTCTGTATGAGTCAACTCGCTCTAATCATTGTTGTGGCCGTTGTGGTGATTCTCATCGTCGGAATCGTTTTCTTTTATGCAAAACAATATCGAAAGGTCGGGCCCAACGAAGTCCTGATTATTTCCGGTGGTAAAAAGAACCGGGTTATCAAACCGGATGGCTCAGAGAAAGAAATTGGCTTCCGTTATAAGATCGGTGGAGGTGCTTTTGTAAACCCTTTTACCGAACACGCCGAAAAGTTTGCCATCGAGGTCATACCGGTTCATGGAAAGTTAATCGATGTTTTATGTCATAACGGAATCCCGGTCAATGTAGAGTATAGTGCTCAGGTCAAAGTGGATATGGATGAATATCCTTTGCATCTGGCTATCATCAACTTTCTGAGCAGCGGCAAAGAGGGAATACTGGAAGTTTCGACCAAAATTCTGGAAAATAAGGTGCGCGAGGTCATAGGAACCCAAACCGTTGAAGAGATTTTCACCCTGCGGGACCGGTTTGCGGATAAGGTTTACGATGCGGCTTCGGATGATTTTAAGAAGCTGGGTTTGATGATTATGTCCTTCGGTCTTAGTGATATTAGTGATTCTCAGGGGTATCTTGACGCCTTAAGTATGCCGCACATCACGCAGGCTAAATATGAAGCCGAGGTGGATCAGGCCGAGAAAGACCGGGACATGACCATAAAGACGGCAGAAGCCAAAAAAGAAGGCGAAATTGCCCGTCTCGCTGCAGAAGCTGAGATTGCCAAGGCCTCCTGGTTAAATGAAGCGAAGAAAGCGGAATCGCAGGTTGAGGTAAACGCCAAAAAAGCGCATGCCGATATGGCCTATGAATTAGCCCGCTTCAAGATACAGCAGGAAGTGAAACGCGAAGAGTATGCCGTTAAAAAAGTGGAAATGGAAGAATCCACCAAGCTGGGAGAACTTTCCATTGCCAAAAAGCAGAAAGAGTTGGAAGCGAATGTCATCAAACCCGCCGAAGCAAGGAAGTTCCAGATTCAGGCTGAAGCCGAAGCCGAAAGCTACCGTATTAAAACCGAGGCGGAAGGAAAGCTTGAAGCACAAAAGATCGAAAATAAAGTAGCGGCAGAGCGCATCCAGCAATTGGGAGAGGCCGAGGCCGGGGCCATTGCCTCCAAAGCCAAAGCCTACGAATCCTATAATCAAGCGGCTCTCTATCAAATGATTCTGGAAAAAATGCCCGAGCTGGCTTCTGCTGTGTCCGAACCCTTATCGAAACTTGATAAGATTGTCATGATCGAGCATGACGGAAAACTGGGCGCTTCCAAACTTACCGGTCAGGTCGCGGAAATTTTGAGCCAGTTACCCGAAGTGATTGAAGCTTTGACCGGAGCGGATATCAAAAAGCTGTTGAAGAAGAAATTAGAAGGTAATGAGGACTAATCGGATTCGTTGCGTTTTTGTAAAGGTAAGCAGATAGAATAAAGACGATCGAGGTACAAGTGATTTCCGAACGGGTAAAAAATATTGCAGTTTCGCCAACCATGAAAATCGCAGCTAAAGCGATTACCATGCGGGCCGAGGGGATTGATGTAGTTGATTTCAGCGTTGGTGAACCCGATTTCCCCACTCCCGGGTTTATCAAGGAGGCCGCCAAAAAGGCCATTGATGAAAATAAAACGAAATATACCATAAATAGCGGTATTTTACCTTTACGTCAGGCCATTGCTAAAAAGTTGCTCGAAGAAAACGAAGTGGAATACGATCCTTCTCAGATCATCGTATCGACCGGTGCAAAGCAGAATCTCTATAATGTGCTGATGTCGGTTGTGAATGATGGGGATGAGGTCATTATCCCGGCGCCTTACTGGGTATCGTATCCGGAGATGGTCAAATTAGCCGGGGGACGGCCGGTTATCGTTCCCGTGAAAGAAGAAAATGGATTCAGGCTTACGGCCGAAGAACTGAAAAATGCCCTTTCTTCGAATACCAAGGCGATTATTCTGTGCAATCCTTCCAATCCCACGGGAGCCGCTTACAATAAAGAGCAATTGATGGAATTAGCGGATATTATCGAAGAAGAAAATATGCTGGTCATAGCCGATGAAATCTACGAAAAACTGGTTTTTGATGATTTTACCTTTGTCAGTTTTGCATCGTTGAGTGAAAAGATCAAACAACGAACCCTAATCATCAACGGGGTATCAAAGGCGTTCGCCATGACCGGTTGGCGTATCGGCTATGCTGCCGGGCCCGCGGATATTATCAGCAGTTGTAACAAAATTCAAAGTCATTCCACCTCCAATCCTTCCACCGTTTCTCAATACGCAGCTTTAAGCGCTCTTACCGGACCGCAGTATGAAATCAGTCGTATGGTGTCCGAGTTCCAGAAACGACGCAACTATTTGATGCATCGTCTGCAATCGATCCCGGGGATTTCCTGCCATAAGCCGGAAGGTGCTTTTTACACATTCCCCAATGTCTCTTCTTATTTTGGTAAAGAGTATAAAGGAAACTATATCCGTAACTCTTACGGATTGGCATACTACCTGCTACGGGAAGCAAAGGTGGCTTTGATTCCGGGTGCGGCCTTTGGAGCGGATCATTTCATTCGTATCTCCTATTCGACTTCTATGGAAAATATTGAGAAGGGAATTGACCGTATAGGGGAAGCCTTGAGTAAACTTAAAACTCCGGCCGAAGTGAAATCCGTTAAACTGAATAATTATCATTCGAAAGTGACCACAGCGCTGAAAGTGGACAGTAAGGTTACCATGGAACAGCGGGAAGCTTTGGTGGCGGAAGCGGAGGCTCAACTTCAATACGATCGTTATCATGAATGGAATGCCAATATCAACGGTGTCGTGGTTCAGCTAAGAACTAACAACGCCCATCTCTACGATTTCTGGGTGGAAAACTGGTATCCCGCTCAACTTGAAGCGGATTTGGAACCCCATGCCGTTATCTATGCCGTGGATGAAGCGGTGGGACGTGAACCCTATGGGTTTTATCATGCGGAAACACATACGGCGGTTCTGTTTAACAACGATCAATATGCCTCCCTGCGTTCCCTGGCTCTCGGAGTGGTCAGCGATGTAGGGCAACGACTGTTCGAGGTACATGGTATACGTGCCATGTCGGCGGATTATAACGGATGCGGATTTTTATTAATGGGGCCCAAAGGAACCCATAAAACAGAATTGTTTTTTGAATTACTTAACGATGAATCGGTGGCCCTGCATTCCAACGATATGGTTTTTGTCCGTTATGGAGGCGGCATAGCCGCTGCGGATAATCCGGAACGCAAACTGTATATGCCTACCCACACGGTTTTGCTCAACCATCAATTGGCACCCTTGTTCGACCGTAGTAAATGTGAGAATGTGGTTACCAGTAAAGAAGATTGTCAGAATATGAAGTGCGAATCAGAAGAGCAGTGCGATCTGGAACGGGGTCAACCTTACTGCTATTTTGCTTCCAAAAAATCGGCTGCAATGCTTGATCCGTACTGGATCGGCGGGATGCAAAAACATGTAAAACGCATTGATGTTCGGGCCGTGTTTATCCTTAAAAGCGATCCGGTTACTGCGGATATTGAAAAGATTCCGGGTGAAGAAGCTTTGCCTGTTCTGGAAGCCGGATTTAGTTCGGGCCCTTTTTCGGAAAGCAGTTCAGACAACCAACCCTTCTATAATCCCCATTTGCTGTCTAAAAACAGCCAGGGTCTTGAAATGCAAAAACGAGATTTTAAACGCCTTTTTCAAATTGCAGCCTGTTATCAATTAAATACAGCCCGGCTATCCGTACAGAGCCTGGCTGAGAAAATAAAAGAAGTTTTAGGGCAAATTTCCTGAACAAAAGTAATTGAAATAATTACGTAAGGATTTAGAAAATGAGCGCCTCGCTATACAACGAAGCCTACTATCGAAAATTTTATAACGAATTACTCCCGTTGTTAAATGGAAAGAATGTTAAAACGGTTGATATGTCCTTTTTGGAAAAAGAAGCGAAAAAATTTGCCCGAAAAAGCCGGTATGGTTCCTATATGTGGACTTCTAAAATATCGAGTCGCTTAGCGCCGAAAACGGTTTATCTCGGAAGTGAAAAGGTACGTCTGCCCAAACCCCTCGATAGTCATATTCAAATTATTAAACAATCGGAACAGGAGTTGGAAAAAGTATTACATTTGATGCGGACTCTGCCTTTTGTGCATATAAAGCGGCAGATGGGCCATAACCCGTATTATAATCCCGTTTGTGATTTATATATGTCCGTATCGGACCCCAAAAATATCCGCAATGCCTATATGTGGGCCAATACCATGTTCGATCCTTCTTCCCGTCCCGGACCGGAATTCATCATGATTCATATCCCCGAAGAACATCCCATCCGGGCGCAGATTTTATCCTTACCCGAATATAATTTGAATATAGCCATGGGTACCGATTACCTCGGTGAAAATAAAAAAGGTTTTTTACGCCAGGCCATGTGGCGTGCCGATGAACAGGATATGTTGGGTCTTCACTCCGGTTCGAAAATTGTAACCGTGCGCGATCCAAGGGAAAATCGTGTCAAAAAATACGGTGTTTTCCTGTTCGGTATGACCGCTACCGGTAAATCCACCTGGTCCTGTCATCAACTGGGACTCGATAATGAGCGAGGTGAGAAAACGGAAGTTTGTCAGGATGATATCGTATTCCTGCGGGATGATGGTTCCGCCCTGGGATCGGAAAATAATTTTTATGTCAAAACGGATGTACGTGCCGACCAGCAGGAAGCCATGTACAACGCTTTAATCCATAAATCGGCTCTTCTTGAAAATTTGATGATGAACTACCAAGGTGAGATCGACTTCCTTGACGAAAGTTTGTGCGGAAACGGAAGGGCGGTTGTCTTTCGCAACCAGCTTAAAGTGAAACAGGATGGTAAGCTGAAGGGCATTAGTGCCCCGACGGTTAATTTGCCTACATTGGATGAGATGGACGGCCTGATTTTCGCCTTTATTACCAGACGAAATACGATCATGCCTTTTGCCCAGCAATTAACGCCCGAGCAAGGTGTTTTGGCCTATCTCTGGGGGGAGTCTACCCACAGCTATGCTTCCAATCCCGAACACGCCGGTGAGTCCGTGCGGATTGTGGGTACCGATCCCTTCATAATCGGATCACGAGGCAGAAAAGTCAATCGATTTTATGATATCGTGATGGCCCTGGTCAACAAGTATCCGGGAAAAGTTCGTTTCATGATGTATAATACGGGAGGCATGGGCGAGATCATTGAAACTTCCCTGGAGAACGGTATTGCCAGAAAGAGAATGGTACGAAAGACCGACCGGGTTCCCTTAAGCCTTATGGCCGCCATTCAACGGGGTGATTTACGGGGAACAAACACCTATACACCCGGAATTCTGGGAACGCTGTCCATCGCTGCCGTGGAAGGGCGACCTTTGGATGAATATGATGTACACAAGTTCTATTCTCAGGAAGAAATCGATTTTTATATTAAGGAATTGGTAGACGGGCGTCGCAAATATACGGAAACCATTGCTTCGGAAGGATTACGGCCGGAAATTATCCGTGCAGCGGAAAAAGCATTCCGTATCGATCCGACGCTTCGTAAGAAATTTTATCCGGCAGTCCGTACAGCGAAGGCAAAAGAACCGCCGGTAGTTCTGGTTAAGTCTGAGGATAAGGCCCGTCGTCCACGCCGTCCGGGAGTCTGGCGCTGGAGATAAAATGACTTGTGTGATATGCGTTACTGGAATGCTCTTATAAAGTCGTTTTTTTAAACCGCTTATTTTACCGATTTCTAATTTTTCCCTAAGGTTCTGACCAAATCCTACGATAATTCTACTAAATACAGAAAATTAGCGAATGATTTAATAAATAGAATTTAGTGGAATTATGGCAATAACAAATACGCACGTTTTTTTCGACGATTGGTTAGTAAAAGCCCTTATTTATTATCAGATCATTGATGAATCCCTGTATGGTGAATTAGCCCAGCGTTTTTCGGATAGAACGTATTTTTTCGATATTCTGGTTGAAAACAATTACCTGCTGGCCGAGGATATTGCGGAATTTGTGCAAAATGCGCTTAATATTCCATCGGTCGATCTGGATCAGACCAAAATCGATCCCCAGGTTATTAAAATAATTCCGGAAAAACTTTGCAGGAAATATCTGTTCATTCCCTTTAGTATGACGGATAAGCAAATCTTCATTGCCAGTTTTAGTCCGTCAAATCTGGATTGCGAACGCGAAATCGAGACGGCTACCGGCAAATATGTGAAAACCTATTTTGCCTATAGAGATAAAATCGAAGAAAAAATCGATACATACTATTCACCGGATAAATTAATTAATTCTCTGGTGGGCAGCCATCATCAGCGTTCAAAAGTACGAATTCCCGGCGAGGAGAACGATTCTAATCCGGCACCGGTGGTCAAGCTGGTCAATCAGATCTTAGCGGATGCGGTAGATGATGGGGCCAGTGACATTCATATTGAACCGAAAGAGAAATCCGCCCATGTGCGTATCCGTATCGACGGTGTACTACGTAATTTGATGGAAATTCCCAAGACCATTCATCCCAGCCTGATGAGTCGTATTAAGATTATATCGGATTTGAACATAGCGGAGACGCGAAAGCCGCAAGACGGAAAAGCAAAGATTTATGTGGGAAAGGCAGATATCGATCTGCGTGTATCGATTTTACCAACCAGTTTCGGTGAAAAAGCCGTAATCCGTGTTTTGGACAAACGTAAGGCGGCCGTTTCCTTCGATCAGATGGGAATCCGTGGCGTAAACCGCGGCCTGCTGGAACAGTGCTTTTCCTTCCGTCAGGGTATGGTGTTGGTTACGGGGCCGACCGGCTCCGGTAAAAGTACCACCCTTTATGCAGCCATTAACCGCATCAAATCGACAGCCAACAATATCCTTACCGTGGAAGACCCGGTAGAATATGTTATGGACGGAATCAATCAGGTGCAGGTTAATGTAAAAGCCGGGGTAACCTTTGCCAGCGCTCTGCGTTCCTTTCTACGTCAGGATCCGGATGTGATATTAGTCGGTGAAATCCGGGATAATGAGACGGCGGAAATTGCCATCCAGGCTGCCCAAACCGGGCATCTGGTATTAAGTACGCTTCATACCAATGATACGTTCGGAACCATAACCCGTCTGCGCGATATGGGCGTCGATAAATTCAAAATTACCGAATCTCTGCAAGCCATTATAGCCCAGCGTCTGGTACGCAAATTATGTCCTGTATGTAAAACCAGGGTGGAAACGGATCAAATCGATCCGAAACTGCACTATATGGTGAACCAGATGCATGACAATCCACAGGTTTATGAGGCCAAAGGTTGTAAAAAATGCGGATATACGGGGTATAAAGGTCGGGTAGGAGTTTACGAAATTCTTATTTTAGACCATCAAATAAAGGATAAGATAAATGCCGGAGCTTCCCTGACGGAACTTAGAGCCCTGGCCAAGAAGAACGGCTTTCGCAACTTATTTGAGGATGCGCTTTCGCTGGTTGCCGACGGTATTACCGACTATAAAGAGGTCTTGCGTACCATCAATATGGGGGAAAGTGATGGCCATGAAAAAGATACGAGCTCCGCAGAAAATAAGGGAATATCGCCTGCCGTTAATGCCGATCCGATAAAACCCGTTCTGGCTCAATCGGCTGTTGCGGATAAAAAAAGTGATAAGATTAAAATTATGATCGTCGAAGATTATAAAGTTTCACGGATGATGCTTCGCAAAATTATTGAGAAAAATACACCCTGGCAGGTGACGGAGGCCGAAGACGGGGTGCAGGCCCTGGATAAAATTAAAAAAGACCTGCCCACCCTTATTTTGCTGGATATTATGATGCCGCGTATGGACGGTTATGAACTGTTACAGCATCTAAAGTCTGATCCGAAGACCCGTTCCATTCCCGTATTGATGCTGACCGGTTTAAAAGAAGCGGATGATGAAGTGAAAGGATTGGACTTAGGAGCCGAAGATTATCTAACCAAGCCTATCAAAAGTAAAGTTTTAATTGCCAGAGTTAAGAAGGTATTAGGGAAAAGGGGCTTGTCCGCCCCCTCGGAACCGAGTGGGCTTTCCTCCCAAACTCCACCTCCGCAGCCATCTGTTCAACCCAAAAGTAATAATTCCGAACCTGAATTTAAGCTGATATAGGGTGATATGATGACTCCTGTAATCATGTATGCATATGCTTTTATGGTCGGCGCGGTATTCGGAAGCTTTCTGAATGTGTGCATTTATCGTATTCCCAAGGGACAATCCTTAATTCGACCTGCTTCACAGTGTCCTTACTGTCATACAAAGATAAAATTTTATCATAACATCCCCCTGCTTTCCTATCTTTTTTTAAAAGGAAAATGTGCCTATTGTGGCCATAAAATAGCCTCCCGATATTTCTGGGTGGAACTGTGTACCGCCCTGTTAACCGTGTTAACCTATTCCAAATTCGGCCTTTCCTGGCAAATGGCTTTTAATCTGATCCTCCTCTATGCTCTGATTGTCACCGCCTTCGTCGATTATGCCGAGCAAATAATTCCCAACAAGGTCCTGCTTACCGTTTTAATTGCAGGCTTGCTGCTGAATGTTTCTTTTCGTGTTTTTCCCTGGAAGGAAGCCTTTTTAGGGCTACTGGTCAGTGGAGTAGTATTTTTGGTCGTTGCCCTAGTTGGTACAAGAGTGTTTAAAAAGGAAAGTATGGGCATGGGGGATGTGAAACTGGCTGCCGTTCTCGGATTCTTCCTCGGATGGCAAATGGCTTTGCTCTCCCTCTATATAGGGTTTGTTCTTGCCCTGTTGTTTTTTATCAGCCTCAAATTTATCGATAAACAGCCGAAGAATAATTATATACCCATGGCACCGTTCTTTTCGATAGGTGTCGTTATCCTGATATTTTGGGGACAAAGTTTAAATACATTATACTGGAAATTAGTACTCTAAGCAGCGTGAAAAGGGAACCATGCCTAATTTTAAATACAAAGCAGTAAATTCCGATGGGCAAACTATAGAAAGTATGCTGATGGCCCCGGATAAAAATGATGTGCGCCGTCAACTGACGGAAATGAAGATGGTGGTGGTCAGTATCCAGGAGGTCAAGTCCGGTAAAAAAACAAATACCATGAAATTGCGGGTAAAAGATGCCATTGTTTTACATTTTACCAAGCAGCTTTATACATTATTAAAAGCCGGCGTCCCGATCGTGGCCAGTCTTAAAGCTTTGAAAGAACAAGCGACGGACGATGGCTTTAAAGAGGTCATCGAAGCGATTACCGAAGACATTGCCGGGGGCAGCAAACTTTCGGATGCTTTGTCCCAGTTTCCTAAAATATTTCCGACCATATACATTAATTCGGTTATGATTGGTGAAATCAGCGGTACTCTGGAAGAGACATTGCTTTATCTGCATAAATATCTGGAAGAAGATACGCAAATGCGGAAAGATGTAAAAAAGGCCTTTCGTTATCCCATATTTGTTATGATAGGTTTAATTGGGGCCTTTATTGTTTTCACAACAACGGTTATACCTAATTTTATCCCGCTGTTTAAGAATACGGGACACGAACTTCCCTTACCTACACGGATTCTGATCAATATGCATGATGTAATTGCCAACTACGGTATTTTGATTTTATTGGGTATCATTCTTTTGACAATCGCCTTTATCATGTATAAACGTACACCAAAAGGCAAGTTTAATATAGATTCTTTGACCTTAAAACTACCGATTATAGGGGAATTTGTTCAAAAAGTGAACATTGCCCGGTTTAGCCGTCTCTTTTTTACCATGAACAGAACTGGGATTTCTATCACAAAAGCGTTCGAAATAATGCGAAAAACGATGGAAAACGAAGTTTACAATAAAGAATTAAAATTAATTGCCGACAAAATAAATAAAGGTGAAGAAATCGCCGTGGCCATCGGACAAAGCCCGCACTTCACCTCATTATTGGTAGAGATGGTCTCGATTGGGGAAAAATCGGGTAGTCTGGATGATATGCTTTTTAGCGTTTCGGAGTATTATAACAGAGAGGTGGCTGATACGGTCAATAATCTGACCGCTTTAATCGAACCGATTGTCACTGTAGTTCTCGGCGGCATGGTTCTGCTCTTGGCATTAGCAATGTTTTTACCCATGTGGGATATGATGAATATAATGTAACACAACCAAACCAAACAAAACGAGGAGGAATCGATATGCGATTCACTAAGAATGAGAAAGGTTTTACCTTGATTGAACTGGTCGTAGTTATAGTAATCCTGGGGATTTTGGCAGCCATTGCGGTTCCCAAATATCTGGATTTAACCACCAGTGCCAAATCCGCTGCGGATCAGGCCAATCAAAAAGCGATTGAATCTGCGGTTATGATGTATTTTGCCCAACAGGTAGCCGCCGATCCGACTTATACTCTGACACAGGCTGTTAGCCAGTATAATACAGATTCGAATGCTTTTTTCTCCGATGGTACGACCCCGAAAAAATCGGATGGATCGGATTTTACTGTTAGCGTGGATGCCAACGGAAACTTATCCGTACAATGACCAAGATGTTACACTGAGCCCGGTTTTTTGCCGGGCTCTTTCATAAGAGAGATTTGATCATGGAATGGAACACCTTAAAAAACAGGATTCTATCTGAAAAAGGACTTAGTCTGATAGAAATCGTCGTTTCAATAATTATTTTGGGAGTCGCACTACCCGTATTGATATCTGTGTATGGTAGTGTATCCACCAAGGCTGTCCAAAGCAGAGTTATCGAAAAATTAGTGGCTTATAGCCAGGACAAGATGGAAGAAATTGTGGGATATAAGGAAACCCATTGGGATTGGTATAAAAATCCCCAGCAATTTGCAGTAAGCGAAAATTTGGCTAATAATTATCACCGTACCGTTACAGTGCAGCAAATCACTAATTGGGGTGGCGCTTTGGTTAATGCCTGGGAAGTAACCGTATTAGTTACGCATCCCCAATTCCCGAATGGTTATAAGCTTACAACCCGTTTCACTAAATATTATGCGCCGAAATGAGAATACTCAAATTAAAACGGAAATACATCTCGAATGAGGATGGCTTTACAATTATCGAAGTTGTTGTGACTATTATCATTCTGGGAATTCTTTCTCTTTTTGGCTATGGGATTGTCGCCTTAAACGCTCGTACTTTCAGTACCGTACAACAAAATACCGTTGCCCGTTGGGACCTTCGCACGGCAATGCGTATTGTCAAAAACGACTTAAAAATGATCGATCCCCAATATATCAGCGGATCATTGGCTGCAGACCAGATTGAATTTACCGGCGGAGACGGGCATGTGTATCGCTATAATGTGAATTCGGGTAATTTACAACGGAAAGTAGATTCGGGTAGCTGGAGTACCATATTGTCTCATGTAACCTCTGATCCTTTTGCTTACGAAGATCAAAACCAAAATACTACAAATAATAAAAACGATTTGGTATATATAGTAATCCATCTGGTTACCACAACAAACGGAAGAACAACCACATTAACGGAAAAAATCTATGTGCGCAATTAAAAAATTCAAGGAAGAAAAGGGATTTACCCTGATTAATACGCTCATTTTTTTAATGTTTCTGGGATTGATGGGTATCACCTTAGTCACTCTGGTAGTAGCGGATATACGCATGCAAACCTTAAACATGGACGAACCGCGTGCTTTCTATGCCGCGCAATCGGGAGTGGAATATACTCTAAGAGGTATCTTCGAGCAGGCTGCTTCTCATAGCACGTTGGGCTTTTTGAATAACTACACGGAAACCCTGAATACAGGAAATGGCACCTCATGCACTATCAAAATTCTGGTGAGTTCTTCATCCAATGGTACGGATAATTTACAGATAAAGGCCACTGGTAAGAGTAATAATGTGCTAAGAGCCGTTGTAAAAACGATTAACGTGACCGATGTATCGAAATATGCCATTTATACGACAGGAACGGTTTCCCATGTGTCCACTCTCCCCGGCGGAAAGATTAAACAGCATGCTACCACCATGCCCTTTTTTGACTATGATCAACTACGCGATATGGCCAAACCAACCCAATATTATCCGCATAGTTTGACTCTTTCATCCTTTACTTTCTCAAACAATATCACCTTTGTTGAAGATGACCTGACCTTTTCGAAGTTTGCCTGGCTTAACACAGGGAATTTCGTAGTCGGTAAGAATACGTTGATTAAGCAGAGTTCGGCACTCTTAGGTTGGACCGGCGGCAATATATTCATGCCCTTCAGCGGGGCCGATTTCCATAGCGAAAAACAGCCCTTTTTACGTTTCTTGAACGGTGGCCTGATTGTAAACGGCGATATAAGTGCAGTGCGGGGACATTTTTTATGGTTTAGCTGGAATTCGCTGCAGGTTATCTATAACCGCAATCGGATGAATAATTATCTGTTGAACTATTCTCTTAACGGCGGTCCGATTGTCGTCAATTCGAGCAATTGGAAGATATCTCATTAAGTGGATAACCAGCGAACTTACCCGGAAATGGGGAAATCCGGTTTTGGATAAGGGGACTGGGCGTATAACGTTATATCGTCTCATCTTTAATAAAAGGCGAATGATGAAGAATATCAAAAGTGAGCAAGGGTTTGCCTTGCTCAATTCACTGATATTTTTGTTGTTTTTGGGGCTTATGGCCATTACTCTGGTTGTATTAATCATTGCCGATTCCAGGATGCAAACCATCAATATGGATGAACCCAGAGCCTTCTATGCTGCTCAATCCGGGATAGAATACGCCTTGCGCGGCATCTTTGAACAAGCTCCCCTCCATAACAGCCTTTCGTTCCTCAACGGCTATCGGGAAATATTAGACACCGGTTCCGGCTCCAGAGCCCGGATTACCATTTATACTTTTGGAACCGATAGCCTGGCAATAGAGTCGATTGGTATAAGCCAACATTATGCAAAAACCGTGGTAAAATCCTTGAACTACACCGATGTTTCCAAATTCGCGGTTTATGCTTCCGGCTCCGTTCAATTTGTTAAAACTATACCTTCCGGTCTAATTAAAAGTCACGCTAAACATATGCCGAAATTTGACGAAGATGAGTTACGAGATATGGCAAAGCCGACACAGTATTATCCGGGAGATCTTATTATTAACACGAAATATTTTTTCACGAAACACATCTCCTTTGTGGAAAATAATTTGACTTTCGGCGAATCTGCCTGGCTGAATTCGGGAAATTTTGTAATCGGTAATCGAACGACGATCAAAAAAAGTAAACAATTACTGGCAGCCACGCTGGGCAATATCTTTATGCCACACAGCGGTTCTTACTTTCTTAGCGAAGTACAACCTCTGTGGAGAGAACTGGATGGTGGCCTTATTGTCAATGGAAATGTGAAAGGTACGACCGTACCGTGGTGGCTGTATAGATTTGCAGTCCGCCATAATAGAAATATAATGAATCGGTTTTTAAAAAAATCTCTTAACGGTGGACCGATTGTAGTGAACAAAAGTAGATGGAAAATTACCAAACATTAAAGCATACGAATATTCCCATGAACATGGACAAGGAAAATAAAAATATCCCAAAGCCGAAAAAACCGCAAAATAAAGTGATCCCTACGGATCGGGCAGCGAAGCAGAAGAAGACTGCAGGAGTGAAAAAAGCAGCATCTTCTTCGAATAAAGCAACTATACCAACAGCCGCTAAAAAGCATCCAAAATCGGCGCCGCCCGGGAAGAAACCTGTCAGACCGTCGTCCTCCGGTAACCGGACGGCACCTCCAATGAAGGTAAAGCCTGTTCAGAAACAACGGATCTACCTCTACGATCGATTCTATGAGAAACTACCGTTTTTTAAACGTCTTAATTCCAGATGGCATTTGGCGTTGGACCTGGATCCGGATAAAATTCGATACGTGGTGGTCAGAAAAGCCGGAGAAGATATTCAGGTTATAAAATGGGGTATACAAAAATTTCCATCCGAAGAGCGGGATCGGCGCAAGGCTTTACAGATTGCCCTGGAAAATGTTAAATCAAAAGTCTACAAAAGAGGGATGGATGTAACGGCCAGTATTTTCAGTCCCGAGATATCGATTCGTCAGGTTATATTTCCTAAAATGAATAAGACGGCCGATCTAAAACAGGCTATCTACAATAAGAATATCGATGATTTAAAGAATTTTGATGAAAAGTCTGTTTGGAATTATGAAATATTAGATGAACTCAGCAGTGAGGGTATTGAAAAGTACCGGCTTATGATTGTAGCGGTTCCCGAAGAAGTTATTTCCTATTATGTCAATATTTTTAATAACGCCAAATTAGAACTGAAAACTTTGATCCCAAGACCGGCCGCTTTGCAAGGAACTTACCGGCGTATGGTTTTTCGTCCGGATCGTGATTTATTAATCGATATCGCTTACGATCTTACCCAGATGTGTTACCTGAAAAATGGCGAGTTGGAGATGATCCGTAATGTCAGTATCGGGTCCCGTAATCTGGAGGTAACGATTCGTGATCAGGCCTTGAAAATGGATAGTAAAGGGGAAGGGGAAAAAGAGAGTAATGATCGCGTGGAGAAGCCTTCACAGCTGAGAAGCCGCTTGCTGGATAAAATAAAGGATTTGAAGAGCAAACAAAATCCGGTGCTGCACACATTTTTCTCGGAAATACTGCGTTCCCTGGCCTATATCCAGGGTAGAAATGTCCAGCAATATATCGAACGTATCTTCATAACCGGTTATGGGATCCGAAAGGAAAGCCTTTTGCCCTATCTGAAGGGACGTCTTTCCATGCCTATGTTTGTTTTAACTCCGCAATTTGTGGATTTGGATAAACGTACCATTGAATATTCCGGTTTCTTTTCTACCATCGGCACTGTCTTACAAGAGCGTCCGGTATTCAATTTATTACCTGCCTCTTACAAATCCCGTTTTGTTTTGCGTAAACTGAATTATCTGCTGATTACTATCATCATTGTCCTGTTTTTCGGCTTAGGTTATCTTTCGGTACGCCAAAAAGCCATTATCCTTGATAAACAAAGTCTGGCAGAGAAATATAGGACGGAGTACTCAAATCTGAATCCTATCGAGAAAAAATATAAAGAAGTTTTGCAACAAATTGCAGTTATCAATAAAAAGAATCAGGAATTAAAAGGATATGTTAAGAGTAAGCCCTATATTATTCAGGTCTTACGACTATTCAGTAATGAAACTCCGAGAAATATTCACCTGAATAAAATCCAGTTTATCAAGCTAACAGCAAATACACAAAACACAAAAGGTAGTTCGTTCCACAACGACTATACCTATCAGATAGATATAGAAGGCTTTATTCAGATCGATCCTCTAATGGGCGATGTTACCCTGATAAACTATATCAATCACCTTAAAGATTTGAAGTATTTTAAGCACATGGAACTGTTGAATAAACTGAAAGACCCTGAATTGTCTATTACGAAATTCGGTCTGCGTTTATATTTATAAGGATGGGTAAATGGAAAAGCGGTTGTTTATACTTTTAAGCATTCTTCTCGGTGTAGGATTTTTATTGTGGTATACTATTGTGGATCGCTCGCAGCAGAATGAATTGCAGAGTCTTAATCGGCAGTTGGAGGTGTTATCGGGCAAGGTTAGAAAAGCGCGGATGGCCCAGATGAATATGAAGATCATGGAGAAAAAATTTGAAGCGGAAAAACGTAAACTGGAACATGTAAAAACCCGTTTTATAAGTAGAAATGATTTAACAGAGGTTACCGATACACTTAAGGTTTTTTCGAAAAAGTACCATCTTGAATTGATGGATTTTGCTCCGGCCTTTGATGAATATTTTTCCGACACGAAGGAAAAAAAGATCAGCACGCTTCCCATCAGCATCACTGTTGAGGGGAGCTATTTGCGTATCGGCCGTTTTCTCGAAAATTGGCCGAAGCTGCCTTTTTACCTGGTCGCTGAAGAAGTAACGCTGGAGCGAACGGAAAAGCAATCCAATACTTTAAGTGCCCAAATCAATGCTTCACTATACACATGGAACGAATAGAAGATGCAGGTAACAAAAAGTCAAAAACGTCTGCTCATTGTACTTGGAATTGTCGTGGCCTACGGGATTTTTGATATTAGTACAAATCTGGATAAATACAAGCAGGTATATTCCGGTCACAGTAAAACCAGGGTGGCAAAGAGTAAATCCAATAAAAAAACGGCCTCCTCCACTAAGAATGCCCGAGGGGAAAATGTTGATTATCTGGCAAATTGGGGCCGGGATCCCTTTTATCTAAAAGAACAAAAAATAGTAAGAAAAAGAAAAGGCCGCGTAAAGCATAGAACCTTACGTCTGCACCTCCTGGCAATCAGTAGAAAAGGGAATAATTCGATCGCTTTAATTAACGATAAAATCGTCAAGGAAGGGGATATTATTTCCGGTTATCAGGTGCTGAGAATTGGCGGCAATAAAGTCTATCTTTCTAACGGGAGAAAAAGAATAACTTTGCAATTAAAGACATATTGAGGAGATTTTGATGCGAAAGAGATCCATCTTCTTAACGATGAATATGCTATTACTGTTATTTTCCGCTCTATGGGCACAAAATCAACAGGACGTGCTTTCCCAGAAAATATCGACCAGTTTTGTAAAAACCCCGTTGGAGCGGGTGGTTCGTGTCCTTGCTCAGCAGTATAATCTGAATATTATTTACAGTGGTCCGGCAAAAGGCCTGGTTACTACCAATCTGAACGATATCCCTTTGGGGGAGGCGTTGGATGCTATTCTGAAGAGTCAGGGTTTCCATTATGTGAAAGGTGATAATTTATTAATCGTGAAACCCTATGGAAAAGATATGAACGGCGAATTGGTCTCGAGAGTCTTTCATCTGAAATATGTGGACGGCTTTCACATAAAAAAGTCCATCGAGCCATTACTCTCAAAAAAAGGTAAGATCGAACCTCTGCTCTCGGAACCGGAAAAGGATGATAAATTTAATCGGGCTGAATTTATTGTAGTTAATGATTTTTGGGAAAATGTAAATAAAGTGGCAAAAGTAATCGCCACAATGGATCGACCTGCCAAACAGCTCCAGATTGAAGTACGTTTAATTGAAAAAGTAATGGGAAATAGTAAACGGGTCGGTCTGGACCTGCCTAAAAGCGTCACGGTCCAAACCACAGGAGCAGAAACATCGGCTCCTATCAGCAAAACCAATTCGCAGGGCTCGGGTGGTTCCTCTTTACTATCGGCCTGGTATGAATTGCCTAATAATATTCAAAATTTGAATTTGGGCGTTTTGACGTTCTCTAAACTGAGAGCCACGCTCGATCTGTTGGCAGAAGATGCCAATTCCCATTTACTGGCCAAACCAAGTATTACGGCCATGGACAATAAACAAGCGATTATCAAAATGGGAACCACTATTCCCGTTCCTGAGATTTCCAGAGGAATATCCGGAGACCTGTTGTCCTATAAAGAAAAAGATGTCAATATGACCCTGGAAGTCATTCCCCATATCGGAGATAATGGAGATATTACTCTGCAGGTTCACCCGATTCTGGAAGAAATAATCGGCTATACCGGCTCCGGCGAAGCTCCTCAGCCTATTACTTCACGGCGCGAAGTGAAAACTACCGTAATCCTTAAAGACGGGGAAACACTGGTTATCGGCGGATTAATTAAAGAGAATAAAACGGAAAATATAAGCAAAGTATGGTTGCTGGGTGATATTCCTCTTCTCGGCTATTTATTCCGCCATACGAATATCAAAAAAGAAAAGAGCGATTTGCTTATCTTCATTACTACCAAAATATTCAATGCGGCAAAAGCAAACGGGATTAAATAAAAATGGGTAATTTATTAGAAGATACTCTGCGTTTTGCCTTTAAACAGAATGCATCGGACGTGCACTTCAGTACGGGTATGCCACCCATTCTGCGTATCCTTGGTGAACTAAAAAGGCTTGATGCGCCACCCATTACCGAGAAACAGTTAGTTGAATTTCTAACACCGCAGCTCACGGAGAAACAACGGGGTATGCTCAATGGCGAAGAGGAAATCGACTATTCCTGGAATCTGCCCGGTGTATCCCGATTCAGGGTGAATATTTATAAACAGGTACATGGCCTCAGTGCCGCTTATCGTCTGATTCCGCATCATATCCGAACTCTCGAGGAGTTGCGAATGCCGGATGTCTTGAAAAAATTTGTTCAGCATAAAAAAGGACTGATCTTACTCACAGGGCCGACGGGTTCGGGAAAATCAACTACACTGGCCGCTATGATCCATGAAATTAATATATCGCGCCGGGCCCATATTATTACCATTGAAGACCCCATCGAATACCTGCATGAGCCAAAACAGAGCTTAATCCATCAGAGAGAGGTTGGCAGCCATACCCATAGTTTTGCGGCCGCTCTGCGCAGTTGTCTTCGGGAAGACCCCGATGTCATTCTGGTGGGGGAAATGCGTGATCTGGAAACAATTACCAACGCTTTACATGCCGCAGAGACCGGC
>JALSTK010000173.1 GCA_026983775.1 Calditrichia bacterium | reverse complement strand
AAAAACCGCTCTGGCTGAGTAAAACATTCTTCCAGGATACTCGCTATTATTACGGAGTCGGAATGTATACCGCTCTTGGCCGGGAGAACGACGGCTGGAAAACCGCCGAAGAGCAGGGGATTTTTGCGATTTTAAATGGGATTGCCATAGAAATTCATAAAATCAACATCACCAGCGGAAGATACCCATCGCAAGACCAGGATGAAGGGATGGAACAAATATCCTTCTTTAAAGTAAGGTATCTTTTACATAATATACAGATTTTGGAGCGCTATCCCGATAGAGAAAATAAATTGTATTATGTATTAGTCCGAATCCCCAGAAATGGGGTTAGCTCTCCTTTCATAAAATAACAATTTATACGAAGGACATATCAATGAAGCGAATTATACTTTTGCTAATTTTGATCATACTTCCTTTATATGCTTACGATTTTAAAGTGACTGTCAAATGGGATGAAATGGCTATGACGGGTGATGCAGAAGCTATTCTGCAATATTACCACAATGGCAAGGTGGAGGCGGTCAGGGGGAATTTAACCAAACCTTCCACCGATGGAAACGTGCAGGTGAACCGAACCTTCTCCGGCGGATCAGAGGAATTTATTATTGATAATTCCCGGGGCAAGTTATTCAATATCTGGGTCGTAAATTCCGTAATGGACGAGGATTTTGCAACCAAGGAAGATTATCTTACCCTTTCCAATGCCAAAGTAGTGGTTTGGGTCGAAGATAATATCAATAAACAAACCTACCAGGTATCCATCCCTCCCGGGGCTCCGGGTTTGGTGTTTCGGGCCGGCGCCATTGTGGATGGCCAGTTTTTTGACTTTACCGAAATGTTTCAGCAACAACGTATCTATCAGGTTGCCATGGTCGATGCCGTAACAGGCCGTCCACTTCCCGATGTGAATGTCGTTGTGAAAGATCGTCGTACGGGAGAGACGGCCGGTTTGGGCAAGACGGATGAAGCGGGTATGTTTACGCAGAAGTTTGATTACGGCCAGTATGATGTGCTGTTCAGCAAAAAAGGTTATTTATCCTCAAAACATGAATTTACCATGGATCTGACCGAATTGCCCGTGGCCATGAACTTTGCTCTTTCACCCATTGTAAAAGAATTTCGGATTGTACTAACCTGGGGAGCTTTCCCCAAAGACCTGGACGCGCATTTAAGCGGTCCAAGACCCGGAGATGGCCAATTCCATATCTGGTGGAGACACAAGGAAATGATTGCCGGTAAAGATTTTCTGGATGTGGATGACCAGGATTCATACGGACCGGAGACCATTACCATTTATAAACCGGCCCGCGGAGTCTATCATTACGCTGTCCATAACTATAGCGGACGAAATCGTTCGAACAGCCAGGAATTATCCTATAGCTATGCCCATGTGGATGTTTACGCCGACGGACGTTTACAGGCCAGTTTCGATATCCCCCGCGGAAGATACGGCAATGTATGGTATGTATTTGATATTGACCCGAATCTGAGAATTAAACCTGTTAATCATCTGTATGATGAAGATAATAGTGCCCAGGTTTTTCATTAAACTCGTTCTTTAAAATAATGCAAAAGGCATAGAAGGTGCCGATTCAACCATCGCCAAAGGGACATTGCAAACCGGTATTCATGTCCCTTTTTTTGATAGTGCGAAAGAGTGCTTCTTCTTTGCTATAAATCCGAACGGATGGATCAGAGTTGTCCAAAATCACTTACAATTGTTGTGAAACATGTTTAATTCTTTTGTGCCCGAAAAAGCAGAGACAAGGAGAAAAAAGAAATGATTAAAATACAATATGGTTTTTTGCTATTGTTTGTTATCTCGTCGATGCTGATGGCCCAGGACGATTTTCAGAAGTGGCTGAAAAAAGACCAACAGGCTTATAAAAAATATCTCTCGGAAGAGGATAAACAGTTTGCCGATTTCTTAAAAAAAGACTGGCAGGCATTCCGTACTTCCAAAGGATTGAAAGAAGATCAAAAACCGAAGCCGGTCAGGCTGCCTGTAGCAAAACCATCCTCAAAACCGGTTCTTCCTGAAAATCAGCCGGTCAGAAAGATTACCCATATTCCGGTTCCCAAGCCACAGCCTTTACCCGGGCCCGGTCCTGAGCCGCTTCCTGAAGTACATCCTTTTCAATTTAAATATTATAATATATCCATTTCAGTCGATTTTCAAAAACGATTTGATTACAACCTGGAACAGGGAATTAGCAATGAGAAAATCGGTGCCGCCTGGGAAGTGCTGGGTAAACAAAATCTTAGCCCTGTTTTAAAACAACTGCGGGCGGCCCAAAAAAAGATGTTGATCAACGACTGGGGGTATCTGCATTTAGTGCATTCTTTTGCCCAAAGGGTTTTCCCCAACAGAGAGAATGATGCTCTGGTGCTCTGCTGGTTTTTATTGGTGAAGTCCCGTTTCAATGCAAAGATTGCCTACAAATCCGATCAAATCTTTTTACTGATCGCTTCGAAGGATATCATTTATGCCAACCAATTTGTTACTTTAAAGGGAACCAAATATTATTTCATTTCTTTTGATAAAAGGCCTCTGGATTTAAGCGGGAAAGTGTATACCTATAAAGGAAATTACAAATCGGCCTCTGTTCCGATCGACCTTAAAGTACGCTACATGCCCATACTCAGCGACAAATTCAGAGACAGGACCTTACGGTTCTCATTTTCCGGCAAGAAATACGCACTTAAGGTTCAATATGATCTGGATGCCGTTGATTTCTTCAAGTCCTATCCGCAAACCAGTCTTGTTCTGTTCTTTGACGCCCCGGTTTCAAAAGCAGCCCGCCATTCGCTGGCAGTTGGTCTTAAGCCTTATATAGAAGGAAAGAATGAAGTGGAAGCGGTGAATTTTTTACTGCGCTTCGTACAAAAATCATTTCAATACAAAACCGATGATCAACAATTCGGAAAAGAAAAGTTTTTAATACCCGATGAGACCCTTTATTATCCCAGTTCAGATTGTGAGGATCGGTCGATTTTATTTTCCTTTTTAGTTAAAAATTTATTGGGACTGGATGTGGTAGCTCTGGATTATCCCGGTCATGTGGCCACTGCCGTCCGCTTCAGTGAAAGTATTCCGGGAGCATCGGTTCATTTTAATGGAAATCGTTTTGTCATTTGCGATCCGACGTATATTAATGCCGATGCGGGAATGGTGATGCCTGAATTTAAAGATGTAAAACCCAAAGTTATTCAATTATAAAAAACTGCTTAGCAGGGAGCGTAAGTCATGAAAAAAGTTATTGCTTTAATGATGATCCTGTTTACCTTTCAAACCGTATCCGCCCAGCAGATCGGTAAAATATCCTTCCCGATCGGTATGAATTATGTTCAACATCCGAAAGAGACAAATTGGCAAAAAGTACGGTATTACATGCCGGTCGAGGCGAATGATAAAATTAAGACCGGTAAACAGTCGCGCTGCGAAATCACATTTCAAACAAAAAAAGTAATGCGAATCGGTGAAAATTCTATCGTAGAGATCACCAAAGATCAGGCCGGTACGGAAGAGGTCCATATGTCACGTGGAATGGCCTGGTTAAGCCTTTTTCTGCCAAAAGGCAAAAGCCACATAAGGGTGCGGACACCGTCGTCTGTGTGCGCCATCCGGGGGACGGTCTATCGTTTGAATGCCGACTCCAATCAAACCACCTACCGCTGCTATCAGGGTACCATCGAAGTGACCCCCTTTAAGAAGGACGGTAAAACACTGGCCGATTCTTCTTTTAAAATAGGGAAGGGCGAGGAGTTGATTCTGGTTATGAACTTCGAAGAATATAAAAAACAACAGGAAAAAGCGTTTAATGATTTTAAGAAAAAAGATCAGGATGCATACCAACAGTTCCTGAAAAAAGATCAACAGCAGTTCAACGAGATGGTGCAAAATGACCTGGCCGCTTTCAAGCATATGAATAATATTGCTTTCAAACGAAGTACCTTTGATAAAGAGAAAGATGCCCGCTCCGATTGGGTAAAGTGGAATGAAGAGCGTGACCAACTTATCCGCGGACAGTAAAATATGAAATTTTTTTTATTAAATAGTTTGATTTTTCTCGGAGTCTTTTTACTGCTGGTAAACTGTGAAAACAAAAAACCGGAAAAGATTACAATAGATTCTTTACAAGTCGATACCAGTCAGGTTTTACGGAGCGAACAAGGGCAAATAGCAAAAAATGTCCCGAACTGGTTCCGTCGGTTACCGGATAAAGAGGGATTTTATTTTGCGGTTGGCAAAGGAGAATCCAGACGTCCGAATCTGGCCAGGGATAAAGCCGTTTTAAAGGCGCAGAGGAACCTTCTGGAACAATTATCCGTAAAATCCGCAAATACTCACAGCGGAGTACAGGCGGTAGATGAAAACAGACCAACACCACAAGTTTTGTCTAAAACATTTATAAAAAAACAGAAACAAATTCGTGATGGTCAAAATTGGATCGTCTACGTTTTATTGGAAATGCCGATTAAAAAATAACTAAGTTCAATCAAGTAAAAAGGAGGCACAAGATGCGTTCCGTATTTTCGCTTTTGAGTATTCTTTTTTTAGTCAGCTGGCTGATGCTAACCGGTTGTAGCAAGAGCTCTACCCAACCGAAGGAAGAACCCCCGGAAGTCCCCCCGGCATCCACCATGGAAATGGACTTCAGTAATTTTAATTCAGGACCTACGAAAGTTCCTTCTGCTCAGGGTCTTTCAATGGATAACTGGACCCATGCCGCCCTGAGTGTTGGCTATTGGAAACTGGTCTCCACTGTTTTCCTGGCTATGCCGGTGAATCAGTTTGCTCATCTCGTAGATCAGAAGGGTGTTAAGCAGGATGACGGCTCGTGGGTGTGGTCCTATACCGCCAGCTTTAATGGTAAATCGGTCACTACGCGATTGGTCGGTAAGTGGACTTCGGAAGAGACCTTTCACTGGGATTTTTATATATCCTTTCAGGGCGTCTATACCGATTTTAATTGGTTTAGCGGGGAGACACAGCGGGACGGAAGTTCCGGATGGTGGCAATTTGCTCAAGAACCGGACAGTGCCAACCCCTTTATTCGCATCGACTGGACGTTTAACAAAAAGGACAGCACCCGCAGTATCCGCTATACAAATATTCAGGAAGGTGACGAGCATTATCAATCCTATATCGAATTCGGTATCACCAATGATCCCGATTATGACGCCTATTTTAAACTGGTGGACAAAAAAGATAATCGTACCATTGAAATTCAATGGAACCGAAGCACCAAGGCGGGACGTGTAAAAGACCCGGTTTTTTTCGGTGATAGTAACTGGCATTGTTGGGATGCCCATCTCCAGGATGTCGCCTGTTCGTAAATTTTTCTTAAATATGTGGCAAGATGATTTTTGTGACTGAAGGTTATAGTAAAGGGATGCCAACCGGCATCCCTTTTTAATTTGACCGTGCAACCTCTCCGGTTTAATAAATAAAGAGGATAAGTTTGAGATGTTTAAAGAACTTAAGTAAATTTGATTGAGATTCGTTCCCCGGCGTAAAAGTGAACCCTGAATTATGGAGATAGATATGAAACAAATCGTGGTATTAGGATCGGGATTGGTAGGCGGCCCCATCGCCCTGGACCTGGCCAATAATCCCCAGTTTAAGGTTATGGTTGCCGATATGAATCAGGATGCCCTGCGCAGAGTAGCCAAAGATGAAAGAATACAAACTTTTCAGGCGGATTTTTCCCATACGGTTACCCTGGTTAACCTGATCGCGCATGCCGATTTAGTGGTGAGTGCCGTCCCCGGATTTATGGGCTACAATACGCTGAAGGCCATTATCGAGACAGGTAAAGACGTGGTGGACATTGCCTTTTCTCCGGAAAATACTCTTGCCCTTCAGGAACTGGCCGCACAGCATGATAGTACGGCCATCGTTGATAGCGGTGTCGCTCCGGGAATGAGCAATTTGTTGATAGGCCAGGCTTCGATCCGGTTGGATCATATCAAGGATATAACTATCTATGTGGGAGGACTGCCTCGTATCCGGCAATTGCCTTTTGAATATAAAGCGGTTTTTTCTCCCGTGGATGTGATCGAGGAATATACACGTCCGGCCAGGCTTGTCCGCAACGGAAGACTTATTACCAGGGAAGCTTTAAGCGAAGTCGAATATATTGATTTTCCCGGATTGGGCACTTTGGAGGCTTTTATCAGTGACGGCCTGCGTTCCTTAATCCATACGATTCAGGCAGATCAGATGACAGAAAAAACACTTCGCTACCCGGGACATGCCGCAAAAATGAAATTTCTCAGGGATATGGGTTTGTTTGCTAAGGATACGATTGCGGTAGGTGAACATACCATCGCTCCTTTGGACCTGACCGCAAAGTTACTTTTCCCCTTTTGGAAATTGAAAGAAGGTGAAGAGGATCTTACCCTAATGCGGATTACGGTTACGGGGCAAAGGGCTGACGCACTCCTAAAATTTCAATACGATCTGTTTGATAGCTATGACCGTAAAACAGGAATTCATTCTATGGCCAGGACAACCGGTTATACGGCTGTAATGGCTGCCTATCTGATTCTTGAGCAAAGGTTCAATGAGAAAGGGGTCTTTCCTTTGGAAATCATTGGTAAGAATACAGACCATTATCAGTATATCCTGAACGGTTTAAGGCAACGGAATGTAATATGTGAAGAAAAGATTGAAAAATTATCTATTGAACATTAATTCCCGATCAGCTAGGATTTTTCGCCCAATTCACACGAATCTGCTGGAGATTCCTATTTCGATTTCTTTTACAGTTTAGCAGTAATAAAAAAAATGAAGCGGCTTTTGGACCACAGGCTTCACGCCTGTGTCTATTCATATTCGTATCCTTCGGATACGATTGTTTGTAAATACAAGATGAACGAAATAATAAAAAATTGTTTAATTTCTTTTCTCAGTCTTCTGTTGATATACGGCTTCATAAGAAATCCGGTAGAGCCAAAAAGTCTACATTTTTTATTAAAGATAGTGAATTAAGAGCAAGGTTATCAAACTTGATTTTGTCTCCATGCCTGGAGTTATTGCATTTTTTTAAATAGACTTGCATCTTTAGTATACACTTTTTATATTATAGGTGTACATAAGAGCACTACAAGGAGATAACGTATGTTTATGGCGAAAATAGCTTCTAAAGCAGATACTCCGGACCCTGCTTTTTTCATATCCGAGGATGAGTGGGAATATTGGCAGGAAAGGGCGGCGATTATGGAATATGACGGCGGTTTAAGCCGGGATGAAGCTGAATTAAAAGCGTATAAGTACCTTTTGCTTCGACGAAACCGATATGCACAAACCGCCTGATTTTCTATGGTTTAGATATGTTTAGTTCCGCCATTTTCGTTTTTAGAGTAGATTTTGGCAAAGACGCTATTTTTGCTACCATATCCAAATCTCCCTTGTGTGTATACAGGAGATTCATAAAATATAATTTTTCAAATTCTCTTAAGGCATCCCTGTATGAATTTTCAGAAGTTACGACCTTATTGGTTCGGTCCATCTGAATGGCGGTAGCGGCCGTCCCGTAATCGATAAAATTATTATTTGCAAATAAAACCATACGGTCAATAGCCGATTTAAGTTGTCGCACATTGCCCATCCAGTTCATATTTTGGATTAATTCCATAGCATCATCGCAGAAATTTGCAATATGTTTGCCAAATTCCATACAGGCCTGATGAAGAAAAAAATCGGCAAGCAGAGGAATATCCTCTTTTCGTTCCCGCAAAGGGGGGATGTACAGGTTAACCACATTGAGCCGGTAGAAAAGGTCCTGCCTGAAACGGCCTCGTTTGATCTCTTCGTGTATATTTTTATTGGTTGAAGCGATAATGCGAATATTAGACTGGATGGATTTATCGGATCCTAACGGACAATATTGACCGTCCTGCAGGAATTTTAACAGCTTGGCCTGGGAATTATTCGGCAGTTCGGTAATTTCATCTAAGTAGAGGGTACCGCCCTCTGCCTGAGCGATCAAACCTTTTTTGTGCTCATCCGCTCCGGTAAAAGCTCCTTTTTCATATCCGAAGAGTTCGCTTTCCACCAAAGACTCAGGTATGGCCGCACAATTTATAGCTATCAGAGGATAGGCTTCCCGCTCGCTGCGATAGTGAATGATTTTAGCTAAAATATCTTTTCCGACCCCGCTTTCACCCCAGATGAAAACCTTTACGTCTGTTTTCGCAATTTGATCGACTTCATTTAAAATTTTGTGAATGGCCGCGCTTTGGCCGATTAAACGAAAGCGTTTACTCATCTGCTCAGAAAGGGCCTTGTTGCTTTTGGACAGCCGGTTTTTTTCCAGGGCACGCTTCAAGGTAATTAATAAAAGGTCCACATTAAGGGGTTTCTCTAAAAAATCATAGGCTCCGATTTGGGTCGCCTTGACGGCAGTATGCAAAGTGGATGCGCCGGAAATCATGATGATAGGCAGATGAGATTTTTTGTGAATAACTTTTTTTAAAATATCCAGACCATCCAGTTTATGATTCAAATCCACATCTAACAGAATAACGTCCCAATCCTCATTCAGGGCCAGCGCCAAAGCCTGTTTGGCGTCTGTGGCAAAGCGTAACGGATAATCTCGCAAGGCGAGTGTCTTTTGTACCTGGATGCAAAATTTCTCCTGATCATCGATTAATAATATTTTTTCCATGATACTCGTCGGTTTGTTTCGGGATTAAAACGGAAAGATTAAAAGCCTCTTTGGGTTTAATAAAGCCACAAAGTGTTACTCCATGAATATTTAATACGCTTCGGGCAATATTAAAGTTCAATTGTTCATGATTTGTAAATTCGGACAGGATCAGTTCTTCCCTTTTATAGAAAGTGCGTTTATCGTTGGACAAAGAGATGGCGTTATAATAATCATCAAATTCAAAGGATTTAATATGTAACGGTTCGCTATCCGGGAAATGGTCGTTAAAAAGATTTAATATGATCTGGAAAGCCATTTGCAGGGATCGTTCATCCAATAGGAATTCGTTCAAAGCGTACTGGAAATCGGTGGAGCAGGGTGTCCCCGTTATGCTCACTGCGTTTTCAATTACCATTAGCGGATCTTTCAGTTGAAAATATTGCCTGTCCTGACGTAGAAATGTCCCTAAATTCTCGATGATACTCTTTAAGGAAATACAGGACTGATACGCTGTATCAAGGAATTCATCGATTAAGGGATCCTTAAAAGAGGCCTTGTTCAGAGTAAACTGAAGATTACTCAAAGCCATCATGGCGGTCGCCAGCGGATTCCGTACATCATGAATGTAGTGGCGAATGATCTGATTCAATTGATCCGGGTCCGGATAGTATGGAATAAATTCCAGAAGTACGGACTGATCCAAAACAGTCATTTTTATTCCGAAAAGGGTATCGTGTATTAAAAGAGGATACTTCTCTTTTGGGTTGGCATCGGCGTTTTGCCTGATATTTTTTAAGTCCGGATGGGAAAGCAGTGTATCCAAAACCACTTCGGAAGTTTGAAAGGGTATACTCGGAAAAAGTTTTGTGAAAGATGGATTGGCGTAGCGGATTGTATTTTGTTTGGAAATGAGGCAACAAGGATATTCCTGTTTCTCGAGATAGGAAAGCAAACGGTCCTTGGATTTTCGAAAGAGTGTCATAGATTGCGCCTTAACTTTACAGCAATTTAATTAAGTTTAAGTCTATATACAATTCTGTCTGGCCGGCAAAAAAATCTTTTTCGGATAAGAAGGATTCAGTATATTCAATCATTACCGGCAGACAAAAACGAATTGATACGACGGTTTATGGATATACAAAATATTTTTCTGCTTTTCGGAGTGGGTTTACTGGCCGGTTTTATCAATGTAAACGCTGGTGGCGGATCTACGCTCACTTTGCCGCTTCTGATGTTTCTGGGCTTAAACGGAGCAACCGCCAACGGAACAAACCGGGTAGCCATTTTCATCCAGAATATTTTTGCGGTATGGGGCTTTAATCAGGAAAAAAAGAGTACTTTTAAAAAAAGTTTTCTTTTCTCTCTCTTTACGTTACCGGGAGCTGTTATAGGGGCCTTTCTGGCCATTAAGATCAGTGATGCTCTTTTTAAACAAATTCTTGCCGGAGTGCTTATCTTCGTAATTATTTCCATGTTTCTTCCCAGACCGGGAAAAGAGGGAACTGTCGGCAAGAAAGAATCCGTCTATTTATACCTGGCCTTATTCGGCGCCGGATTCTATGGAGGATTTATTCAGGCCGGGGTAGGGTTTATATTTATGGCCATCCTGTATCATTTAGCGAGAGAAAATCTGGTTGCGGTCAATGTTCACAAGGTCTTTATCATTTTGATTTATACCTTACCGGCCATATTGATTTTTGCTCTCTCCGGAAATATCGACTGGATTATCGGAATTATCCTTTCTGCCGGAAATGCCACAGGAGGCTGGATCGCGGCCAGGATATCGGTGCAAAAAGGCGATAAATTCATCCGCCTGATTCTGATTTTAACTTTACTTATTTTTGCTTATAAATTGCTGGTGCTTTAAAATCGTCCGGATTAACAAGGAGAATCTATTTTGCATATATTAGTCACCGGAGGAGCGGGTTTTATCGGTAGCCATTTGGTGGATGCTCTGGTAAATAAGGGGCACCAGGTAAAGGTATTGGATAATTTGTTTCGTGGAAAAACGGACCATATTCAAAGCCATATTTCCGAAGGCCGGATTGAATTTCTTAAAGCGGATATCCGGGAGTATAGTTTGCTTCCTGAAATATGTGGAAATGTCGATCTCATTTTCCACCTGGCCGCACAATCAAATGTAATCGGAGCCGTAGAAGATCTGGATTATTCATTTGAGTCGAATGTGATCGGTACGTTTAATATGTTAAAGGCCGCCAGGCAGAGCGGGGTAGAACGATTCATCTTTACCTCCTCACGGGAAGTATATGGAGAAGCCCGGTATCTGCCGGTTGATGAGAATCATATGCTGAACGCCAAAAACAGTTACGGAGCCAGTAAGGTGGCGGGCGAAAAATATTGCCAGGTTTTTCAAAATATGTATCCCATTGAAGTGGCTGTGGTTCGTCTGGCCAATGTCTATGGTCGGCGCGATTTTGACCGGGTTATCCCCATCTTTTTAAATCAGGCTCTTAAGAATGAAGATATATCCATTTTCGGAGGAGCCCAGCTTATAGATTTTATTTCGGTCGAAATTGTGGTACAGGTATTGCTCGCATTGGCAGAAACCGGCAAGATGCCCGATGAACCTGTAAATATTGGCAGCGGAAAGGGTACGAATTTATTCGATCTGGCCCAAAAGATTATCCATTTGACGGATTCAAAATCAAAAATAAAAGTGGAACCGGCCCGTTCCGCTGAAGTCGTGCAGTTTACGGCAGAGATAACCCGCTTTAAAAAATATTTTGGTATTGCGCTTCCGGATGACCCCCTTTATCTGCTGAGTAAGATGCTGCCTGAAGAGGATTCTATTTAAAACAAACGGCTTTTGTACATAGCAAAATTTAACGAATTTCTACGGACGGATTCCTCCGATAAGGAATGTTTCATTTCCCCAGGAATGGATCCACGATAAGACGGAGGGGAATCAACCTTTTCATGCTACCTAAATTGCTAAGGTGATATTCTAGAAATCACAAAGCACAAGCAACAAATATCAATGGCGCCAAAATCCAAGATTTAATAAGTCACCCAAAGGATGCATTATTGCTTGATATTTGAGTTATCGTCTTTTTGGGACTTATTTGATTTTTGTTATTTATACTTTAGAATTTCGGGTATTACTTATAAAATCGCGGTCTATACATAGGCATATCAAGCTAAAAATTTTTTTCCCTAATCTAATCGATGATTATTCGATTGGTTAAAGGATAAGACGATTCGCATAGAAAGTGATTTTTTCGCTGAAATAGGTTTCTATTTTTAAAACCGGTTACAGAAGTGAAGGCCGGTAAATTCGCAACCAATTTAAATTTTTTAATCAACTTTTTACAATAGTATCCGATTAGTTAATTAGCTGTTTTAAAAGAAGAAACGGGAATAAAAATAGGAGAGCGGAATATGCATTATTCATTTCGGGAAGAAAATGATGTACTCGTTGTAAACATAAAAGAGAAACGGGCTACCGTAGAGTTCGCCGGCGTGCTGAAACAGGAACTCATGGAAAAAATTGAAGGTCAGTATAAAAATGTGGTTATTAATCTTTCCGACACTGATTTTGTGGACAGCTCTTTTCTGGGAACACTGGTTGCCGGATTAAAAAAAGCCACCATGCATAACGGCGATCTGAAAATCGTTGGATTGCAGCCCCCGGTCAAGGCCATGTTTGAGCTTACCCGGCTCTACAAAATATTTGACATTTTCGATACTGTGGAAGAGGCCATAAAAAGTTTTTAAAAACAGCGCTGTCCGAATGTGAGTAGATGCGATGATTTTGCTCGACTTCCATCCATTAAATTAAAGGAAATGGCAACGGTTGCATGATCATGGATCAGAAATAATGAGCGTAGTAATTGATATAGGTCACTATTTAATATACAATTTTCTCGTATTAATATACCTTTAATCAGATGGAACCGGTTTAGCAGAAATCTGGAAACGATACATGCAGTTCAATTTTAATCAGAAAATCATACAAAATTTTTCCCGCTCTGTGAAAAAGGAATGGATGGACTCGAATAAAAAAGGGGCCTATTCCGCTTCCACTATTATCGGCCTGAATGCCAGGCGCGAACATGGCTTATTCGTTGTTCCTACCGGCCATAACAGATGGACGACTACGCTGGCTAAATTGGAAGAATCCATCTTTGTAGAAAATAAATTGTATGAAATTTCAACCAACCGGTATGTTGATGCTGTTTTTCCGCACGGCTATCAATATCTATATAAGTTTGAAATCAATCCCTTCCCTAAATTTAGTTTCCAGATTGAAGATCGCTTTATAAGAAAAACCGTCCTGCTCTTAGAAAATCAGAATATCCTTTTAGTCAGATATGAATTACGCAATCAGGGCCGAAGCGTAAAAATGGTGATCAAGCCGTTTTTAGCGGTGCGCGATAACCACTCTATTCTTGCCGAGACCCAGGGGTTGAATACAGATAGCTATCTCGGTCAGGGATGGGTACGATGGGAACCGAAACTGGGCATGCCTTCCCTGTATATGTATTTTAACCGGGGAGAATATATACCGACCACTCTCTGGTATCATAATTTCTTTTACGAACAGGACAAGGATCGATATCAGAAACAGCTTGAAGATTTGTTTAATCCGGGCTTTTTTCAGGTTGAACTGGCCCCTTATGAAACGCTTGATTTTTTTATTTCGGCTGAAGAATTGAATCCCAATACGCTCGATTTTGAAAGCCAATACCGTCAGGAACTGTTAACCAGGAAAAAAGCGCAACCTGAAGAGCAGGATACGATACAATTTATTGAGGACCTGAAAAATAATTTTAAACGCGTTATCCCTTTTCCGGATCCGAATCAGACGATGAAGACTTTACCCATTTCCCGTCTGGATGAATCGTCCTCAACCCGTGATTTACTGTTCTCTCTTTTCGGTCTTCTCTGCCCGGAAATGGAACCCCTTCTGTTCAAATTCCTGGTACGTACTCTGGTGGAAAAACTTAATGGCGGTTTATTACCGTCCCGGTATTTACAAAAAGAAACAAAACTTTCCTATAAGTCTGCCGACCTTAGCCTGTGGTTGATTAATATCGTCTATTTATATTTCAAAAATTCAAAAAAAGACCTGGATTTTTTGGAAGATGAAATTTTTAATCCTTTAAAAGAAATCATCGACTCTTATCAAAAAGGAACGCTTTCCAATATTTACGCAGATAAGGATCATCTCATCTTCAGCGGGAATAAGGCGATAAGTGCCAGTTGGATTCCTTTGAAGAATAAGGAGGGCGAAGCGCTCCGCTACGGAAAATTATTGGAAGTTAACGGTTTGTGGTATAGCGCGGTGCGGGGAATGGAAGCCCTGGCTACCCGTCTGGGAAAAAAACGTTTGGCCAATAAATACGGTAAACTGGCCGATAATGTGAAGCGAAGTTTTGAAGCGAAGTTTATTGCCGATAACGAAGATTCATTTTATGATTTTATCAACCATGAGAGGAAAAACAAGGAGTTCCGGATTAATCAGCTTATCCCCCTCGCTGTACCATTCAGCCCGGTCGGCCTCGATTTCGGCCGAAAAGTATTGGATCGTATCCAGCAGGAATTAATTACCTCCTATGGAGTCCGTTCTTTGTCACCGCAAGAAGCCTCTTTCGGAAAATTTTCCAAAAGACGGGTAACCCGAAAAACAGTCGATTATTATAACGGCGCTATTTGGCCCTGGGCAACCCTTTTTTATGCTCAGGCTTATGTCAGGTTTACTCCCCCGCAGCAATTCAAAAATAACCGGGCTTTTTGGAATGATTTTTCCGATCTCTTTCAGTTAACTTCGGAAGGTTTATTGGGCTTTATTCCGGAAGTGGTCTATCAAAATGAAGAGGCTTTACAGGGAGGTATGCCCGATTTCCTTCCCGCCGAAGCCATGATTCTATGGGCGGATTTTATCCTTTTCCGGAGAGAACAGGAAGTTTCTGCCAGCGAATAAGTAAGCTGCATTGTAAAAAATCATTCCCAACAAAAACATTCTTTAACTTAATTTGCATTAATTTGCATAAATATGTAAACTTATATTCCAAAAATACAATTCAGTATTTCTGGAGGAACGCATTAAAACTCACCAAGCAAAACTTATCCTGGAAGACGGTTCTGTATTTACAGGGGTCTCCTTTGGCTATCCCCATTCGGTTGCCGGAGAAGTCGTCTTCAATACGGGTATGACCGGATACCCTGAGGCACTGACCGATCCCTCCTATTTCGGACAGATTTTGGTTTTTACTTATCCCCTGGTGGGCAATTATGGTATGCCCGCTGCCAAAAACAGTATGGACTGGCAACGCTGTTATGAAGCTTCTTCCGCTATGGTAAGCGGGATGATTGTTGAAGATTATTCCATGGAATTTTCGCACTACAAAGCTGATACCAGTCTTGCCCAATGGTTATACAATCAAAAGATTCCGGCCATAACCGGCATCGATACCCGCACTTTAACCCGTAAAATCAGGGAAAGCGGGGTCATGCTGGGTAAGATCATCATCGGAGAGGAGGATGTTCCTCTCTGGGACCCGAACCGGACCAATCTTGTGCAAGAGGTTAGTGTTAAACAGGTTGAAAAGATTGGTTCCGGGAAAAAACGTATTGTTCTTATTGATTGTGGTGCCAAACAAAGCATCATTAACGAATTAAAATTGCGGGAGCTGGATATCCTGCGCGTACCCTGGGATTACCCAGTTCGGGAGGAACATTTTGACGGTCTGGTACTCTCCAGCGGCCCGGGCGATCCCATGTTATGTAAACCAACTATCGATCAGGCTCAATATGCCTTTGAACATGATATCCCCACTTTGGGTATTTGCCTGGGGCATCAGATCATGGCTTTGGCGGCAGGTGCCAGGACCTATAAAATGAAATACGGGCATCGCAGCCAGAATCAACCGGTGATGGATCAACGCAGCCGGAAAGGGTATATTACGACTCAAAACCATGGATATGCCGTAAAAACAGATCACATGGAAAAGGGGTGGCAGGTCCTGTTTGAGAATATCAACGATCATACCTGTGAAGGACTGATTCATAAATCGGGAAAATTTTTCAGCACCCAGTTTCATCCGGAAGCATCGCCCGGGCCGGTAGATACCCGTTTTTTATTTGATCAATTTCTGGCCTTGCTTTAACAAAGGGGCCATCTTATCTTACTCATTTTTGGATATGTAACTTATGCATAAAAGCAAATACAGAAAAGTTCTCATCCTCGGCAGTGCGGCTTTGAAGATCGGTGAGGCGGGCGAATTCGATTATTCGGGGAGTCAGGCTATAAAGGCCCTTAAAGAGGACCAGATCCGGACCGTGCTGATTAATCCCAACATCGCCACTATTCAGACTTCGGAAAATTTAGCGGATAAGGTGTATTTTGTACCGGTTACCCCCGATTATATCGAAGAAATCATTCGTAAAGAAAAACCCCGGGGCATCCTGCTCTCTTTCGGCGGCCAAACGGCCCTGAATGCCGGGCTGGAACTCTTTCACCGGGGGATTTTAAAAAAATACGGGGTCGACGTCCTCGGAACCTCGCCGCAGACCATTATGGATACGGAAGACCGGCGGCGTTTTGTGGATCGTCTCAATGAGATTGATGTCAAGACATCGCGTAGCGCAGTAGCTACCTCGGTATCAAAAGCGCTTGAAGTGGCAACGGAAATCGGCTTTCCGGTAATGATCCGGGTGGCCTATGCTCTGGGTGGACTTGGATCGGGGGTATGTCGAAGTGAACAGGAAGTTAAAGAACTGGCTGCAAAAGCCCTTAATCTGGCGCCGCAAATATTGCTGGAAGAGTATCTTTCCGGATGGAAGGAAATCGAATACGAGGTCGTTCGGGACCGTAATGATAATTGCATCACCGTGTGTAATATGGAAAATATGGATCCCATGGGGATTCATACCGGCGAGAGCATTGTTGTGGCTCCCAGCCAGACCCTGAATAATCATGAATATCATAAACTCAGATCCATTGCTCTGCGGGTCATACGGCATCTCGGAGTTGTGGGGGAATGCAATATCCAGTATGCTCTTAATCCCGATTCGGACGACTATCGGGTCATTGAAGTCAACGCCCGCCTTTCCCGAAGCTCGGCCCTCGCTTCCAAGGCTACCGGCTATCCTCTGGCCTTTGTAGCAGCCAAACTAAGTATGGGATACACCCTTCCCGATTTAAAAAATAGCGTTACCAAGGTTACCTCCGCTTTTTATGAACCGGCTCTGGATTATGTGGCCGTTAAAATTCCGCGTTGGGATCTGAAGAAATTCAGACGTGTTTCGCGTAAGATCGGTTCCGGCATGAAATCGGTCGGAGAGGTAATGGCCCTCGGACGCCACTTCGAAGAAGCTCTGCAAAAGGGATTACGTATGCTGGAAATCGGGGCCGTGGGTCTGGTGGGTAATGAAAATTTTCATTTCGATGATCTGACCGATGAATTAAAATCTCCGAGCGAAGAACGTATCTTTGCCATCATGGAAGCCTTTACACAGGGATTTACTATCGATGAAGTGCATCGATTGACCCATATTGATTCCTGGTTCCTGTATAAATTAAAAGTCGTAGCCGACCTCGGTAAAGAATTGGCTTTGTTTCGCGGGCAGAAGATTCCGGCTGAATTGCTGCTGCATGCTAAACAAGCCGGATTTTCCGATAAGCAGATTGCCGTTCTTTCTCAAAGTGAAGTACATAACATCCGGGAACAGCGCGCAAAAAGCAAGATCACTCCCTTCCTGCGACAGATCGACACCATGGCCGGTGAATATCCGGCTCAGACTAATTATCTTTATCTTACCTATAACGGAATGAAGGATGATATTCAACCCACAAAAGAAAAAATTATTCTCATCCTGAGTTCCGGTGCCTACCGGATCGGTAGCTCGGTCGAATTCGATTGGTGTGCGGTCAATACGAGTCAGACCCTTCGCAAACTGGGTTTTCAGACGATGATGCTCAACTACAATCCGGAAACGGTCAGTACGGACTACGATCAGTCCGATATGCTGGTTTTTGATGAAATCTCCGTAGAAACGATTCTGGAACTGGAAGCGAAGGTCCGTTTTCATGGAGTCATCGTCTCGGTAGGAGGGCAGATTCCCAATAATTTGGCTTCCCAATTGGCTGAAGCCGGTCTTCCTCTCTTAGGTACTCCGGCCGACCAGATAGACCGGGCCGAGAACCGTCACACCTTCTCGGCATTGCTGGATTCTCTGCAGATCGATCAACCTCAATGGAAGGAGTTAACTTCTCTGCAGGATGCCGTTGTTTTTGCCAGGGAGGTCGGTTATCCCGTGTTGGTTCGTCCATCGTATGTGCTGAGCGGGGCGGCTATGGCCGTGGCCTCCAACGATCTGGAATTAAAACAATATCTGCAAAAAGCCGTGTCCATTTCACCGGATTTTCCCACGGTGATTAGCAAGTTCCTTTTGAATGCCAAAGAGATTGAAATGGATGCCGTGGCAAAGAACGGGGAGGTCATCGTTTATGCTATTTCCGAACATGTGGAAAATGCCGGTGTCCATTCCGGAGACGCGACCCTGGTTTTTCCGCCCCAGCGTCTCTATCTGGAGACCATTCGCCGTATCCGCTTAATTACCGCTAAGATCGCCGCTGCTTTGCAAATCACAGGACCTTTTAATATTCAATTCATTGCCCGCCGCAATGAAGTAAAGGTGATTGAATGCAATTTAAGAGCATCCCGCAGTTTCCCCTTTGTTTCCAAAATGCTGCATCTCAATTTAATCGATCTGGCCACCAGAGCTATGATTCAGGATCAGTTGACCAAACCGGCCGCTTCCATTTTTGAATTGAACTATGTAGGTGTAAAAGCACCGCAATTTTCTTTTACCCGTCTGGTAGGTGCCGATCCCGTGCTTGGGGTGGAAATGGCTTCCACCGGAGAAGTGGCTTGCCTGGGTGATGATTTCAATGAAGCGTATCTCAAAGCGTTACAGGCGGTCGGTTTTCGATTTCCTTTTCAATCGGTCTTGCTTTCCACGGGAAGTATTGAATCCAAAGCGGAATTATTGCCTGCCGTGCGTCGTATGCAGGAAATGAAGATGCAGATCTATGCCACGCGGGGTACCGGACAATTTTTACGCAACCACGGAATAAAAGTGAAAATTCTGAAATGGCCCTTGGAAGGAAAGAAACCGAACGTGGTGGATTACATCCAAAGCGGTAAGATCGATCTGGTAATCAATATTCCAAAGAACTATCAGCCGGAAGAATTGACCAACGGCTATTTAATCCGTCGCTCGGCAGCCGATTATAATGTTATGCTGATCACCAATCGTCAGGTGGTTATGCGCCTGATCGAAGCACTGAGTGAAAAGAGGACTTTTCCCCTGCCTGCCAAAAGCTGGGATGCATATCGCTAAAACCTGCCCGACAACCTCACGGTTCTGACTGAATACGATTTTTCAATTCGCAAATCCATGACTCCGAAGGGATCATCCTCTACAGGGGCGCGATAAATTTACGATTTATTAAGAATATCGTAACCTGCCGGCATAGAGTGTTTTTGATCAACTAATATGTTTTTTTCAAAATTTACTTATCATTCTTGGGCCGGGGTCGAGTAAAAAGGAAAAGGTCAATAATAAAAAGTTCTTTTAAAAAAATACAATACGTTTATCCGTGTAAAAAAGCATTCTCACATCCCTTTAGAAAGTGACCATCCCTTTCGAGGGGAGGATATGAATTTTATTACCATATTAAAAACTTACTCTATGGAGGTATTATGAAGTTTTATTATTTTATTGTCTTGCTACTCTTACCCGTGTTTATTTTTGGAGAAGACGGGCCTGTTGTTCAGGAGTATTCTCCCGGAAATTTTTACAAAGCCATTGCCCTGGCGGACTATAACGGTGACGGCGTCGTTGATGTCTGGAGTGCCAACAGTACGAATAACCATGTGGAAATCCGGAGCTATTCGCAAGAAAAGGATTCGCTGGTTATGGTGGCGGAGATAGCGGATGACGGATTACCCACTCCCGATGCTCATATTCATGATATTGCCGTGGCGGATCTGGATAAAGACGGGGATATGGATGCGGTCTTAACTTTCCGATGGAACGGTACCTATATTTGCATGAATGAAGGGGATAGTACCTGGAGTATTTCGCATCTCGATGGCACATACGGTTGGCAGGTTGTTATCGGAGATTTTGACAACGATACTAATCCCGATATTATGCTGGCCACCGACTGGATATATTTAAAAATATATTATGGGGATGGTAGCGGTCAGTTTACCGCCGGAGCGGCACCGTCCAGTGCCTTCTCCAACGGAGATAGCAAAGGGATGAATGCCGTTGATGTGGACGGTGACGGAGATTTGGATTTGATGGGCCTGGCCGGAGAATGGACTCAATCCTCTACAAACCGCTACTATCTGCGTGTTTACAAAAATGAATTAAATGAGACGGATACCACTTGGTCCTCTTCCATCGGACCCCAGGATTCCCTTACATTATATCCGAATTGGGTTCAATCTTCCAATAATTCCGCCGGTGATTTAAATGGTGACGGCTATATGGATCAGGTCTGTTTTACATACGACAATAACATTATAATCTTTTATGGTGGATCTGATGAAAATGGATTATTCTGGACTGCCGATACGTTGCTCAAGAACTATGCAGATCCATTCAGTTCCGTTACCATGCTCGATCTCAACGGAGACTCTAAACTTGACATTTTAGCCACTGGCTATGACCATTTTGATGGTCTTATATTTTTTGCGAATGAGGGGAACGGCCAATTCGATTCTAATTATGTAGAGCTCGGCAACGGCTTCGGTGATTTCCATTCCGTGAAATCAGGCGATATTGACGGCAACGGCACGGTTGATCTCGTAGGTTCCAAATATAATTTTGAAACCCATTCAAATGACGGCTTTCAAATTTATTTATTTCCCAAAGAGAAAAGTGATTCGATTATTTACGTGGACCAATCGGCTACAGGGAAAGAGAACGGAACCAGCTGGCAAGATGCCTACCGCTCTCTGCAGGATGCCCTGAATAACGCAGCGGACGGTGCGCAGGTCTGGGTAGCCAAAGGCACCTATTATCCTGTTTATTTTGAAGATCAAAGAGGTGTTGATCCCAGAACTTATTCCTTCGAAATCCCGAAGAATGTATCCCTTTACGGCGGGTTCAGCGGAACAGAGATGAGTCCGCAAGAGCGTACTTTTCAGGATACGACTATTCTGAGCGGTGATATCGATAACCCGGATGATCCGGGCGATAATAGCTATCATGTAGTTACCACGGATGGAAATAATAGAATTGACGGTTTTGTGATCGGTGAAGGTAATGCCAACTCAGATTCACCATACGATATGGGTGCCGGTATCTATAATCTGAGTGACAGTATAACCGTAACAAATTGTACCTTTAGAGACAATTATGCTGTTCAGGGTGCCGGGATGGCTAATTCGCGGATAGGAGCTTTCACCCATTATATTGAGATAAAAAATTGTACGTTTAGCCATAACAGGGCCGAAAACGGCGCCGGTATCGGGAACTGGGATTGCCCGACCTACATAGAACGTTGTCTCTTTGTGGCTGATTCGGTAACCAATATGGGTGGAGCTGTTTTCAATTGGGGAGCCCTTTCGAATGCCGATATTATTCATTGTACTTTTTATGCCAATGCAGCCGGAGATAGTAGCTTAGGCGGTGCCGTACATAGCAGGGCTTCCGGCATTTATACAAACCTTATCAACTGTATTTTATGGAATAATTCTTCGGATATCGGCTATGGTTCCGAAACCCATGGTGCCGTTACCCATGTTTATTATTCGGATTTACAGGATACAACGATTCAGGGCAGTAATAATATATTCGAAGATCCGCTTTTTGCAGATCCCGCTTCCTTTGATTTTTCATTAAGCCAGGGTTCACCCTGTATCGATGCCGGTACGGATTTATTGATTGTGGATACCGATACCTTGTATCAGAGTGATTCCACATCTTATAAGGGTGCTGCCCCGGATATGGGCGCCTTTGAATCCGAAAATTCCACGGCCCTGGCAAGGACGGAACAGGGAATCCCGGCAGATTTTGAATTAATGCAAAACTATCCCAACCCATTTAACCCCACAACGACCATTCGCTACCGGCTTTCGCAGAAGGGGCATGTGAATTTAACGGTCTATGATATTCAGGGCAGGAAGGTAAAAACGCTGGTCAATGGCCAACAAACAGCCGGAACGTATTCGGTACGATTCAACGGGGTAAAGCTGGCCAGTGGTATCTATCTATATAAAATAGCAACGGGCCGATTCACTAAAATCAAAAAAATGATTCTGGTTCGTTAACCCGTTCAACTTGTATTAACAGCCGTCTTCTACAATGAGAAGGCGGCTTTTTTGTTTGCCTCTGCTTTCTTATTCTTCTTCCGTCCGTTCTTTCCGATAGATACGTTGTTTAGTTACCATACATAGTCTGTAGCGGTCTGTTTTGTATGGACGATTCATTCGCAAGAAAAACGATGAATGGAACAGGCTGCCTATTTGAATAACCTTATTTTATTGCTTATCTTACTAAAAAATAAAGTAGAATCTTGCGGGGCAATATTATGTTGGGTTTATAAATGAAAGGCTTATTAATGAATATTGATAATGTATATAAGATTATTAAAATAATTGTGTTTATTCTCATCTTTTTTATCTCTGCAATATTCAGTCATTTTTTCTTATCACAATTTGTCACTCCAGATGGATTAGTTAACACTATGCGGTATTTTTATAGTGCTATATTTCAAGGTTTTTCCGCATTGTTAGCTTTGGGTTCGATGTATTATTTATTTTTTAAGCAACAGTATAATTCTGAATTGAAGGATTTACTTTTTGAGATATCAACTTGTATAAATTTTAATAAAAAAAGAATAGATGTACACAAGAGCGAAATATTGTCAAAAGCAAAACAAAAATTAGAAAATGTTAATGAAGAATCAAATAAACTCTTAAAGTATTATTTAGATAAATTTGAGAATTTGAATAAACGTTTAATTAAAATTGAAGCATTAGTTAAAAGTATAGTTAATTATTCTGTTTTTATTCTAATATTTTCTGTTATACTCTTACTGAACGTAGGTATAAATAAAATATATGCAGTTGTGGGATACTATACAGGAATAATCATTGTGCTTATTGCTGCTAATATTTTCCTAAAAACTTCTGAGATAATTATGATAACCATTGGACGAAGAAAAACTGATTTAGAAATTATAAACTACGAATAAATCGAAGACGCGGGTACGCATCCGGTTCCTTGAAATTTGGTAGTTTTTTTAAAGGTGCTCGCGCGCCCATTAAAGATCCAAAGTCAAGAGAAAAGCCCGAAGAATCGAGCGCCTGTATTCATCCAACCGGTTCTCCCCAAAGTCGTAACATACTGCTTCGTAAATCATAAAGGATCTGCAAGTATCACCTGTGCCAGGCTCTTTTACAAATATTGCGGTCTTAAGGAGACAAAAGACTATTCATTTCCTGGTTTTTCAATATTGTGATTTTTCATTTTTTTAAACAACGTTGTACGCTCGATCCCGAGAATATCCGCTGTTTGCTGAATCTTCCATTGGTTTTCTATAAGAACCCGGATTATATAATCTTTTTCAAAGCGGCTTATTTCCTCTTTAAGGCTGGCCTGAGTATGTGGGGCGGAAAAAATATTTTGGTCCAGCTCCAACGCATAAAGAACATCAGCTACCTGAATAGTTTTGTTTTTAGCGAAAATACTGATTTTTTCAATACAGTTTTTTAGCTGGCGGATATTGCCTTTCCAGTCAAATCCTCTTAACTTTTCCATCGCCTGCTCTGTAAAACCTAAAAGCTGTTTATTATACGTTTTTGCGTTTTGATGCAGAAAATATTCGGCCAAAAGCGGAATATCATCCCGCCGCTCATTTAGAGAAGGAATGCGAATGGAAATCACATTCAAACGGTGATACAATTCTTCGCGGAATTCTCCGTTTTTAATCATTTCTTCCAGGTTTTTATTGGTCGCGGCGAGGACACGGATATCCACTTTAAGCGGATGGTTTTCATCGATAATTTCTATTTCATTATCTTCCAACACTCGTAATAATTTGGCCTGTAAAGATAACGGCAGGTCGCCGATTTCATCCAGGAAAATCGTACCGCCGTCAGCCATCTGAAATTTGCCAATCTTATCGGTTAGGGCTCCGGTAAAACTGCCTTTTTTATGGCCGAATAATTCGCTTTCCAACAGAGTTTCCGGGATGGAGGCGCAATTGACCGGAATAATTTTTTTTCCGTTGCGTTTACTTTTACGATGAAGCGCTTGAGCCACCAGTTCCTTCCCTGTACCGGTTTCTCCCAAAATAAGTACCTTTGCATCTGTCGGCGCTACCATATTTATTTTATTTAATACCTGCTGCATCGGGCGGCTGTTACCAATCATTTCGTATTTTTCAGAAATTTCAAACAGCAGATTTTGTTTCTCAATCGCCCAGGATTTCTTTTCGATGGCTTTTTCGATAGTGATTAGAATCCGGTTTGAATCGGATGTTTTTTCAATAAAATCATACGCGCCATGTTGAATGGCGTCCACTGCGATGGAAATAGTACTCTGGCCGGAAATCATAATCACCGGCGTGGTTGGATGCAGTTTTTGAATTTCCCGCAACAGTTCAAGGCCATCCATCCCCGGCATTTTTACGTCGGAAAGGATACAGTCAAATTCTGTAGTTTTAAGAAGATCGAGCGCCTTATACGGGCTGGCAACACAGGTAATGTCATATTTTTTATATTGCAAAATTTTGAATAGCCGCCAAAAAATTTTCATTATCGTCAATGGCTAATATTTTAATCAAAATGTATACTCCGGTTGTATGATTCATTCCTTTTAATTGAAATAAATCATACAAGTTTTATGCCAGTAGTTAATTTGTAATGCTAATTATTAATTTTCTTTGGCAAAGTGATGCGGAAAACCGTTCCAAAATTTGCTCGTGATACCAGTTCGATCTCACCGGAATGATCGCGGATGATTTTTTGGGCGATGGCCAGCCCCATTCCGGTGCCTTCTTTTTTGGTAGTAAAATAGGGCTCGAATATTTTGCCCTGATTATCCGCTAGAATCCCCGGGCCGCTATCGGCAATTTCGATTACAATAGATTCTTTACCGGAATCCAGTTCCTGCTCCAGGTTTGCGCTCAGCGCTATTTCCCCTTTGCCCTTAAGCGCGTCAATGGCGTTTTCGATAAAAATTTGCAGGGCCATCTCTAACTGGTTTTCGTCGGCAATCAGTGTATCGGCGTCATTATCAATTTGAATATCAAAAGTAAGCTGCCCGTTAAAATAGCTGTGAAAGTGGGATTTAACCTTTTGCAGAATTTGAGATAAAATTACTTCGCTAAAATTGGGCGCTTCCAGGTTGGAAAATTTCAAGAATTGGCGGGTCATCTCGCGGACATGATTCAGCTCTTTTGAAATGTGATCAAAATCTTTTGCCATTCTATGTGCCGTATCCTGTGCCTCGTCCCTTAGTTTAAGCTGAAGCGTTTTCAGAGTAAGCTGCACGGAAGCCAAGGGTGTTTTTATATCGTGCGCCAATTTCTTTACCGTTTGGCTCCAGACCCGCTGGCGCTCGGAAATTATGGGTTCTGTAAGATCGCGGATTTCCAATAAATAAGCGTAGATATAATTAAAATTAGTTTTAAAAGGGATAACCGATATCTCTCCTTTAATATCCTGCTTTCCTTTACTGACAGAAAAATCTTTTTGAACCGCTTCTTTACTCTGAATGCTTTCGCTGATGCAGCCCAAAATATCCGGGTATTGGTTAAAGGCCTAAATAAAATTTTGTTTTTTTGACAGCGGTTCCGAAAGGCTTAGAAGGTTTTGTACCCGGCTGTTGAAATAGGAAATACGGCCGTTGGGGCGCAGCAGGACAACTGAATTGGAGGTTTGTTTAAGCGAGTAGATAAAATAACTGAAATAGGTGTAGAAAAACGTGAGCAGTGTATTGCTTAAAAAGAGCAATAAAGCAATAAGTATAAACAGTCCGAAAAACAGCGCCGGCAGCCAGGCGAATATGGGATTTTTAATGATTGAAAAATGATAAAAATTATTGATGGTATTTAAGCCGATTTCGAGTGATTGATAATCGCCTCGTTGTCTTATGGAAAGATAGTCCGCGCCTTTAATTTTTGTTTCGGCTAACAGGTTTAAATCCTGGTCAAAAATATGCACGCCGTTTATGGAAGTGGTTATTAATTCGGCCCTTCCATCCTTATTCAGGTCCCGTAAGGTCCGCAGGCCTAATACACTATAGTCGATTGTTATTTTCTTGCTAAGATTAAAATCAGCGTCAAAACGCAACAGTTGGTTAGCGCGGGTGCCGATAAAAATATATTCGGGATTATCGGGATTATCCACAAACATATCCACCCCGGTCATATTATCAAATTTAAAATATTGTTTTCTGGCAAAATTTCCCTTGCTGTTCACCAGATACAGGCCCAGCGGTTTTTCCCGGTATTCCTGCGCCGCCCGATAATGAGCGATTAAAAGATAATGCTCGTTTTTTAGTTCAACGGGCTGCAGACACGAGGTAGAAGGATAACCACCAAAACACAGCGGTGTTTTCAGGGTATCTAAATTTTGGTCTAAAAAGAAAATCCAGTTCTTCCAGTCCGTAAAGGGCACGTCTTTCGGACCGTTGCCGTTTGCTTTGCCGTATATAATAATTTCATCCCGGCCGTCGCCGCTTAAATCGGTGATGAGCAGTTTTGTTTTGCTGGAATGATTTTCGAAGCGCTTAATAATTTGTTTTTTTTGCAAATCAAAAACATACAAACCGCGCGGGGCGGAAGCCAGACCGGCGTGTACCAGGAAAAGCAATTCCTTAGAATAATTACCTTGCAAATCATACAACGCGGCGTCGGTGATGATGAAATGCGGGTGCGGGTAGGGGACAATCATTAAAAAGTGATGCCATAAAAGGGGCTTTTTATTGGCGATGTCAAACGTATATAAAAACAGGGAATCGCCTTTTACGGTAAACACAAAACACTCGTCGTAGCCGTCGCCGGTATAATCGCCGAAATAAACCCATCTGGCGTTAATGTGTTCCTTCATGTTTAACTGGTCGATAACAGCGTCCCGGTGGCTGTAAATAGTGATATAATGCCTATCATCCTGGCCGTTAATAACCTGGTACAGTTCTGAAAAGCCATCGTTGTTTAGATCGCGAAAGAGATAGGGGGATTGGATGTTCCCGCTTTTGTTTTCCTTTAAATGGAACTGCCAGGGCGTCAGTTGGAAGTAAAGGATCAGGCTGATCATAGAAGACAGCAGCAGGGCGATCAGGATAATGCCCGTGTAAACGAAGTTGATGCGGAATTTTGCGTTCATAAGCAGATCATTTCATCTTTGTTGCGGCTAACGACGATTTAGCTTCCAAAATTACAGGTATGGTATAAGGGATAAAAGACAAGCCTCTGTTCAGGTATTTGCGCAAATTCTCTTTCGGATAAAATAAAACCATTCTCAACTCCGGGATAGGTTTTTAATAAGAGATGCAGGCTTCTTAGTTTGCCGGCGGCGCCGCTTTTTACTTCAATGGGCGCTATTTTTCCATTGTGTTCAATTAAATAATCAACTTCAGCCGAACTGCTTTTTGCGTTTCTGGCCCAATAGTATAAATTTTCAACCCCGCAGGCTAATAATTCCTGTCCCACAAATTGTTCAGCCAAAGCGCCGTTATAAATATTCAGCAAACTCGCTTTTGAGGTCACTTCGGATACATTTAATGCGCAGAGATGCTGCATTAATCCGATATCCAGCATAAGCGCTTTAAATTTTTTATCTGAAGCTTCGGCGCCCAAAGGCAGGCCCGCCGGAGAGGTCGCTCTGATTTTATAGATAAGCCGGGCCGAATTTAAAAGATCGAAGGCCTTTTTATTTGTTGGCGGGGTAAAACCATCCGCTAATTGCGCATATTTAATTTGTCTTCCAACTTTTCGGGCTGTATTGGTTAATACGGAATTTAAACAGCGTTTATCCGCATAGGCGGCGTATTTCGAAAAATCCGCTCTAAACGTTTCTATTAAGTCTCTTTGTATCTCGGATACTTTTATCAGCCTTTTTGTTTCCGCATAGGTTTTAACGCATTCCGGCATTCCACCTACAAAAAAATAGTTACGCAGTTCGTCGAGCAGCATCTGATGCGCCGTTTCCGAAACGCCCGATTCTGCAGAAAGCAGAACTTCTGCTAATTTATCTCTGCCAACGGCAAGGAGGAATTCGCTAAAATTCATGGGGTACATATTTAAAAACCGAACGCGGCCAACCGGAAATGATATTTTTGCCAGGGCGAAATCCAGCAGCGAGCCGGCAGCGATGATATGCAAAGAGGGCGTCTCTTCGTAAAAATAGCGCAGCGCCATTAAAGCGCGCGGGCAGCTTTGAATTTCATCAAAGAACAGCAGGTCGGCGCCGGGTTCAATGGAACGGTTCAGCGCTAATTCCAGTTCAGAAAGAATACGCGTGACATCAAGATTTTTGTCAAATATACTATGCAGATCGGAACGCTTTTCAAAATCAATTATATGGAATCTGCCTGCGAAATGCTGTTCCCCAAACTTTTTAACCGCCCAGGTTTTACCCACCTGCCGTGCGCCGCGCAGGATAAGCGGTTTATGTTTAGGGTTATTTTTCCACTGTACAATTTTATCAATAATAAAACGCCGCATAGCATCTCTTTTTAAAATACAAGGCAAATATAAAAGGATTATTTTTAAAATACAAGGTTTTTTGAATTGCTTGCATACGAGGCAATGTAAAGTAACCTGTTAATATGTTCAGTGCAAATAAAAGTAATCCTCTTTTTGATAAACATCTATTTATTTTGCCGGTTTTAAAACAGTTCTCTTCTTGTGCCGGTCATAGCGTTTAGCCAAATGAGAGAATTGTTGAAAAAAATCAACAATTCGCCCTTCCGCTGTTGAAATGTTTCAACATTACTTTTCGAAGGCTCTTCAGGATGGCCGAAAAATAGGAGGCTGACGATTGGCATGAAAAGTGCTATATTACAGAATGGCCATAGGAATTTAAACTATAGGAGTTATCATGCAAAGAATATTTATTATATTTTTGCTTTTTATGCTCGGCTGTTCGGCTACAATCCAATACAAAACTCAAAATAATAGCAAGGCTCCAACTGTGGTACGCCAAATAAATAATCATTTAAAGCTAGTTTATCCGGATAATGTATATAATAAAACAGGCATAAAGGCTATGTCGTTTTATAATATGCTTGTAGTAATTTACAATAATAAAAATGCTGATAAA
>JALSTK010000172.1 GCA_026983775.1 Calditrichia bacterium | reverse complement strand
TTTGCAGAAAACCGGGGTGCACCATCAATCGCTTCTTTTTTAAAAACGAATACTATCTTCTCTGCGATTTTGAATGTACCCGGTCATTTTGGAAGATTTTATCCCGCTCCGGTACAACTAAATATCACAAAATCATAAAATTTTTAAAAATGAATGGACATTCATTCATTTTTTGTTATATTATGTGTAAAGTACTCTGGCTCATGGCCTTTGAAGGAGACCTTGCACGGAATAATTTGAAAATATTTTTGTCAAAATATAAATCGGAAGGAGCGTGTAATGGCTGTTGGTGGAAGCTTTATCGTACAACCGATCGGAAGCCGTACTATATTTACGGTGGATGATATCAGCGAAGAGCAAAAGGAAATTGCCCGGATTGCAAAAGAATTTGCAAAAGAACAAATTTTACCAAAAAAGAAAGAAATTGAACAGCTTAATCCGGAGCTGACCCGTAAACTGATGCGGGAATTAGGTGAACTGGGCATGCTGAGCATCGATATTCCCGAAGAATACGACGGGCTCGGTCTGGACAAAGTAACCTCCGCTCTGGTTAATGAAAAAATTGCCCTCAGCGAATCCGGTTCGTTTATGGTTACCTTCTCCGCCCATAGCGGCATCGCCACCCTACCCATTGTTCTTTTCGGGACGGAGGAACAAAAGAAAAAATATCTTCCTAAATTGGGCAGCGGAGAGTGGATCGGATCCTACGGATTAACCGAACCCGGCGCCGGAACCGATGCCCTGGCTGCCAAAACAACCGCTGTGCTAAGCGAAGACGGCAAATCATACATTCTGAACGGAACCAAACAGTTTATCAGCAACGGAAGTTGGTGCCAAACTCTGATCTGCTATGCCAAAATAAACGGAGAACAATTCACCGGATTCATTATCAATATGGATTTGCCCGGTGTGGAACGCGGTCCCGAAGAGAAGAAAATGGGGTACAAAGGGTCCAGTACCACCAGCGTGATTCTAAACGATGTGCATGTACCTGTAGAGGACCTTTTAGGCATTCCGGGTAAAGGACATCATATTGCTTTTAACATTTTGAATATCGGACGCTATAAATTAGGGGCCGCTGTACTGGGAGCTTCCAAAGCGGCCATCGACGAATCCGTAAAATATGCCCTGGAACGGCGACAATTCGGTCAGCCTATCGCTTATTTTGATGCCATCAAATCCAAGTTTGCCAATATGATTGTCCGCACCTATGATCTGGAAAGCATTCTGTATCGCACGGTTGGTGATATCGATACAGCCGTGAGTCAGGTTGATCCGAAAGCGGATAATTATTACCGGCAAATCGTTTCTGCCATTGAAACCTATGCCACGGAAGCCTCCATGACCAAGGTATTCGGCACCGAAGCCCACTGGCTTACCGCAGATGACGGCTTGCAGATTTTCGGCGGCTACGGTTTCACGGAAGAATATCCCATGGCGGCCATGGTACGCGATACCCGGGTGGATCGGATCTTTGAAGGAACCAATGAAATTAACCGCCAAATCATTACCGGACATTTCTTAAAAAAGGCTTTGACCGAAGAACTGCCGATCCGTGACAAGATCAAAGCGAACGAGCACTTGCTCAATGGCGGAACCATCCGAATTGACAGTGAAATTTTACGCCCGGAAAAAATCGCCCTGGAATATGCCAAGGCCATTACCCTGTACGTATTTAATGAATCCATCATCCGTTACGGACAGAGTTTACGGCACGAGCAGCAATTAATGGAAATATTAGCGGATATGTTTACCGATGTGTATGTAATCGATAGTGTTCTGGCCCGGGTAAGCCAGTATGTTGAAAAAAATGATTACGAATCCATCCGTATGCATATCGCCCAGATCGGTACGGCACAGAAAACCCAGCGTATTGCAGCCAATGCCCGCACGGCCCTGCTGGCTATCGAAACCGATCACGAATTGGATAAGGCCCTGGCTGATCTGGAAATATTATCCCGTCCCACCAATTTACGCTTAAACCTGTTTCAATTACGACGGGAATTAGCCGACACCTTATACGAACACGGTAAATATATGTTGTAAACCATTTCAAATTTCATAAAGGAAGGGAGATAGCCATGTCCGAAAAATATGCAGTCATTATCGATGCCGTACGCAGTCCGATTGGTGTAAAAAACGGACAAATGATCGGTCTGCGTCCCGATACACTAAGTGCCGAAATGATTAAAGCCCTGCTGAAACGCAACCCCAAACTTCCTCTGGATCAGATCGAAGATGTCATCCTGGGATGTGCCTTCCCGGAAGCCACCCAGGGTATGTTGCTGGCCCGGGCAGCTGCGGTTCTGGCCGGTATTCCCAAAGAGACCGGAGCCAAAGTCGTAAATCGTTTTTGCGGTTCCTCTATGGATGCCGTGCACCAGTTAAATCAGGCTATTTTAGCCGGTGATCTGGAATGCGGGATTGCCGTCGGTACGGAAGACATGTTCTCGGTGCCCATGGGGGGATACAATCCCAGCTTTCATCCCGATTTGGTTAAAAAGAAATTTTACATCGGCATGGGAGAGACAGCCGAAAACTTAGCCAAGGAATTGAATATTTCCCGGGAAGATCAGGAAGAATTTTCTATTGCCTCCCATCGTAAGGCGCTGGAAGCCCAGGCCAAGGGACGATTCGACAATGAAATTATTCCCATCGAATTTAACGGTCATACCATCAACAAAGACGAAGGACCGCGTAAACCCGATATCGAAAAGATCCGTTCCCTGCCTGCGGTGTTCGACAAAGAAGGAACCGTAACCGCTGCCACTTCCAGCCCCATCTCTTTCGGTTCGGCGGCTGTGTTGGTAATGAGTAACACACTCGCCGAAAAACTGGGTATGAAACCACGGGCGCGTATCATCTCGCGGGCCATTGCCGGTGTGGAATGGGAGCTGATGGGCAAAGGGCCGATCCCGGCTTCGGCAAAAGCTTTGAAACGGGCCGGATTGACGATCGACGATATCGATTATATCGAACTAAATGAAGCCTTCGCCGCCCAATCCCTGTATGTGATTCGCAAAACCGGCTGGCCCATGGAAAAGATTAATCTAAATGGCGGAGCCATCGCCCTCGGTCATCCACTGGGTTGTTCCGGGGCTCGTATTTTGACTACTTTGCTTAATGTAATGGAACAAAATAACGGAAAATACGGTCTGGCTACCATGTGCATCGGCTCCGGCCAGGGAATTGCAACCATCATTGAACGGATGTAAAAGGAGGCCGTAATGAAAGAGATTAAAAAAGTAGCTGTGCTTGGATCGGGTGTAATGGGCAGCCAGATAGCCGCTCATCTGGCCAATGCCGGCATTCCCTCCCTGCTATTCGATTTGAATCAGGAATTATCCGAAAAGGGATTGCAAACCGCTCTGAAGCTGAAGCCGGCACCCTTTTACAATCCACGGGATATTAAATTGATCACACCTATGAATTATGACCAGCATCTGGAACATTTACGTGAAGCGGACTGGATCATCGAAGTGATTGCCGAGCGACTGGACTGGAAACAGGATCTGTTTAAACGCATTCAGCCCTATGTTGCAAAAGACGCTATTGTCACCTCCAATACATCCGGACTGCTTATCGAAGATATGATGCATGACATGCCTGTGAATTTCAGGCAGAATTTTTTGGTCACCCATTTTTTCAATCCGCCGCGCTATATGCATCTGCTGGAAATCATCCGCGGCAGAGATACCCGTGATGAAACCGTGCAAACCATTGTCGACTTTTGTCAGAATACATTGGGTAAAGGAATCGTTTATGCCAAGGATACGGCTAATTTCATCGCCAATCGTATCGGTGTGTTCGGCATGATGCTGACCATGCAGCTTTCGCAACAGATGCAATTCCGCCTGGAAGAAGTGGATAAACTGACCGGTCCGGTTTTAGGACGACCCAAGAGCGCTACCTTCCGTACTGCGGATGTGGTGGGTTTGGATACATTAGCCCATGTAGCCCAATCTTCTTATGAAAAAGGGGAACAGGACGAACGACGCGATATTTTCAAGGTTCCCGATTTCATGCAAAAGATGATTGAGAACAAACTACTCGGACAGAAAACGAGAGCCGGTTTTTTCAAAAAAATAGACAAGAAAATCTATTCCATTAATTTTGATACGCTGGAATACGAGCCACAGATAAAAGTACGTTTTACCTCTTTGAAAAATGCCAAAACATATAGCAGCACCGGTGAGAAGATTCGTGCCCTGGCCTATAGTGACGATAAGGCCGGAAAATTAATCTGGGAAATCCTGTCGCAGACATTGATTTATGCGGCCAACCGCATCCCGGAAATTGCCGACGATATAGTGAATGTGGATCGTGCCATGCGCTGGGGATTCGGATGGGAGTTGGGACCTTTTGAAATCTGGGACCGACTCGATCCGGTTCGTTCTGTCCAACGTATGATTAAAGAGGGGAAAAATGTACCCGCCTGGGTCAGGGAAATGCTGCAGACCGAGCATCCGTTCTTCTATCGCATTCACGACAAAAAACAATGGTTCTATTCCCTGCCTGATAAAAAACATCTGCTTGTCCCGGAAATCCCCAAGCAGATTCAGCCGAAAATAGAGGGTATACGGGTTAAAAAGAACTGGAGTGCCAGCGTCTATGATATCGGTGATAAGGTGGCTTTCCTTGATTTTCATAGTGTATTGAAAGCGGACTTGAACCCGGTGGACGGTTCCATGCTGGATATGTTGGCCGAAATGGTCGAATGGATTCCGGCCAATTCGTACAAGGGTCTGATTATAAGCAGCCTGGGACCAAATTTTTCGGCAGGTGCTAATTTACAGTTGATTCTGGAATTGAGCCGCGCCAGGAACTGGAAGGCCCTTGAACAAATAGGTAAAACGTTCCAGGATGTTAATCAAAATTTGCGTTTCGCCCCATTTCCTGTAGTCACGGCGCCTTTTAATATAACTTTAGGCGGCGGATTTGAAATTTCGGCTGCCTCGGATCGTATCGTGGCTTCTGCCGAATTGTACTGCGGTGCGGTTGAGGTTGGAGTAGGACTCATTCCCGGTGCCGGCGGAACGCTCCGGGTGCTGATGAATTTCATAGATCGTATGGCCAAGCTGCGTCCCGGCCCCTTCCCGCCGGTGCAGAAGGCCTTTGAGACGATCGGCTTTGCCAAAGTATCCACCTCCGCCAAAGAAGCCGTAAATCTGGGCTATCTCAAGCGCAGCGATACCATGGTCATTAATCCTGATCATCTGATTTATGAAGCCAAAAGAGCTGTACAAGAACTGGCTGAAAATTACCAGCCTCCGCAGGAACGGGAAGACCTGGTACTGCCCGGTATGGACGGCTTCTTAGTGATAAAAGATTCGCTGGATAATTATTTAAAGCAGGGTAAAATTTCCGAACATGATCGTCTGATCGGCGAAAAACTGGCCTGGGTATTATGCGGCGGAAAACAGGCTTCCTTCACCAAACCGGTAGGTGAACAAGATATCCTGGACCTGGAACGGGAAGCCTTTGTCAGTCTCTGTGGCGAGAAGCTGAGCCAGGACCGTATGGAGCATATGCTTAAGACCGGTAAGCCTTTGCGGAATTGATCTGCGTAAAACACAAAAAACTGTCGCTATAAAGGCGGCAGTTTTTTTATTGCTCGGATACAAAAAGGGTTGTACCTGATCATTTTCTACCCTTTGTTTTATGTCATTCCCGACTTGATCGGGAATCCCGACTAACAGACCGGTGGTATCCGATTCTGTCCGAACCGGACGAATAGCTATAAAACCAGACGATTATTTCCCTACCCTTTCTTTCCGAAGAGGTATAAGAAGGGGCACGGGAACGAAGAAACTTTAGCTCTGATTATCTTCCGTATTAAAAATCTATGCGGTCTTGGACCTGGTTAGAAAGAGAACCTAAGACTTCAAGATGAAATTCAACCATCCTGGTATTACATGTATACACCACAAAAATTAATTCTTCTTGAGAAAAGTAAAAATTTGTATTATATTTGAATACTTGCTCAATCATTAAACAAGGTTAACCATGACAAATGACACCGTTTGTTCCGTTGAAATTATCGACCGGGAAAAAGTCGACCGCGTAAATCAACATTTGACCAGTCCCCGGGAAACCGTGGATATGGCCGGTTTATTCAAAGCCCTGGCCGATCCCACGCGACTGCGCATTGTCCAGGCCTTGCTTTTGGAAGAACTCTGCGTGTGCGACATCTCAGCTGTGGTCGATGTGTCCGTTTCCGCAATTTCCCATCAGTTACGTCTGCTGCGTACTATGCGTATCGTTAAATACCGCAAGCAGGGCAAACAGGTCTTCTACTCGCTGGATGATGAGCATATTTCACGCCTGGTGAAAATTGCCCTGGAACATGTAATAGAGTAAAATGCCTGATATCCAATAACCGACAAGCAATGTGCAGGGCCAACTTATAGTATTGGATCATTGATTATTTGTTATTGGGTATTGATCATCGAAAAAGGGAAAAAAATGGCCCCTACTCACGATCACTCCGTAAACCAAAGCACCTCCGGCAAACGGTTGTTTGCCACCATGATGCTCAATTTTTTAATCACAATTACCGAAATCTTTGGTGGAATCTGGTCCGGCAGTTTGTCGCTTAT
>JALSTK010000171.1 GCA_026983775.1 Calditrichia bacterium | reverse complement strand
GTTGTATATGATTTAACCACGGCGATCCGTTTATCAAATTCCACAAACACTCCGGAGCCGGTAAGAGCCCCGCCGATGGTTGTGGAAGAAGAAGTCACAAAGGGATAGGTACCGTGATCAATGTCCAGAAAAGTGCCCTGGGCACCTTCATAAAGAATATTTGCCTTGCTATGGACATAGTCCGCTATCCGTTCCACGGAATCGCCCACAAAAGGTTTGAGACGAGCTGTTGCCGCCTGCAAATCCTGCAAAGCCTGCTCCACATCAGGGAAAGGTTCTTTATAAATTCGGGAACTGATTTCACGATAATTCACCAGGTGCTCTTTTAAACGATCCATTACACTTCCGTCCAGGATACTCTCCAGACGAATCCCGGTACGATGAATCTTTTCCGCATAAGCCGGCCCGATACCCCGACCGGTCGTACCGATTTTTTTATTCATCACCTGATCCAGATATTTATGAACAGGTGTTACCAGATGAGCCTGAGAAGACACCAGTAACTTTTCCGGACCGACGAAAATACCCCGCTGAGCCAGATAGTCCAGCTCCTGAGAAAAGATGACCGGGTCGACCACACATCCGTTACCGATTACATTCAAGGCATTACCGGAGACAATGCCACCGGGGATAAGATGCAGTACATATGCTTCATCACCGATCTTAACCGTGTGTCCGGCGTTGGCTCCTCCCTGAAATCGAACCACCATATCCATTTTACCGGACAACATATCCACGATCTTACCTTTGCCTTCATCACCCCATTGGGCACCCAAAACGATATAGTTAGCCATCCTTAATTTCCCCAATTGGTGACATTATAAGAATTTTCATTCCCCGGCAGGTAAATATCATGAGCTTTGCCTTCACGGATGGAAAGAGCCGATACCACTTCCAACTCCGCTTTTTCATGCAATTCGCGGATGGTAGCCGCCCCGACCGAAGACATGGAAGCTTTGATTTTGGATAAGGTCTCCGGAAGGTTGTCTTTTAAATTACCGGCATACTGGACAAAACCCTCTACCCCCTCCACAAACTGGGCCTGATAATAGCGCACCTCTTTCCAGTCCCTGGCCCGGGCCGAACCTTCGCCCCAATACGGCTTCATAACCTGATTATTGATGGTGACCTTTTCGGTAGGTGATTCTTCCATCCGGGCAAAATAGCGGCCCATCATCACATAATCCGCACCCAGGGCCAGAGCAATGGTGATATCCTTGGCGCTGACGATTCCGCCGTCGGCAATGAGCGGAATATATTTTCCGGTTTTCTTGAAATAGGCATCCCGTTCCCGGGCCACTTTTATAATTGCCGTGGCCAACCCCCGTCCGGTTCCTTTCTGTTCCTGGGTAATACAGATCGATCCGCCGCCCATACCGATCTTCACGGCCCGGGCCCCTGCTTCCACCAGATAATTGAATCCGTCTTCCGTAATGATATTCCCGCCGATTACCGGTAATTGGGGATAGTGCTTTCCGATCCATTCGATGGTTTCTTTTTGAAAGGAAGAATGCCCGTCCGAAGAATCGATGGCTAAAACATCCACTCCGGCTTCAACCAAAGCGGGCACCCTCTTCTCGTAATCATGGGTGTTGATGGCGGCCGTGGCGAGGAGCCGTTTATGCGCATCCAGTACTTCAAAGGGATAATCCAGATGGTTACGGATATCCTTTCGAAAGACCAGATACAGCAGCCGATCCGTTTCATCGACAATCGGTAAAACGGATTGGTGGGTTTCGCGCAGGAGACTGTTGGCCTCTTTAATTTCTTCGATGTTTACGCCCACCGTGAGCTCAGCCCTGGGGATCATCCGTTCTTGCACGGCCAGATCGCCATGGGGTTTGACATCATAATCATTCTTGGTAATGATACCCAGCAGTTTTCCGTCTTCATCCACCACCGGAAACGTATTATATCCCCGTTTGCGGGTTAATTCCTGAACATCCCGGATCGGTGTAGAGGGATGTACCGTCTCCGGGGGGACAAAACCCGCCTTGTATTTTTTAATTTGGCGAATCATCTCCGCCTGCTGCGACGGTGTTTGTGAAGCATAAATAAAAGCGGTACCACCAAGCTTGGCCAGTTCGATACCCATACGTACTCCGGAAACGGATTGCATGGCCGCAGCTACAATGGGAATGTTTAAAAAATAGGGGGCCTGCTCTTCTTTGCTGTAAACGAATGGGGTTCGCAAAGAAATGTTGAAAATGGTCGTCTCACCGGTGGTTAATCCGGGAAGCAGCCGGAATTCCATCAGCGTACGGGAAGGTTCTAAATAGATTTTTTTAGGCATTCGGGGCTCCAATGGTTATTTATTGAAGTCCGGATATTTTACAAAAATATAGCAGGGGTTAAAAATAAAAATTCATAAAAAATTCATCTTTTTTGAGGATTGAAAAAAAATCCTTCTTTTTTGATGAAAAATTTTCAATTTAAAAATATTTTTAATACATTGAGATGTATTTTCCTCTAATTTTCAAATCCGCCTGAGCAGGATTTTCCGCCTTTACATTTCTTCTCAACGGTAGCACAAGGCAGCATAGCCTACCCAGTGATGTAAATTGGCCGGGGCGGTAACCCCCATGCCCAGATCATCCACTTTCAGATGAGGATGATCGATACTGGTCGCATAGCCCAGCAAGGTACCCTGTAAGGGTCTGTTTGCCGATTGCATCTTCTGCAGATAAAAAGCAACCGACAGACCCAGAGGAACCGAATATCTGCCGCACCAGGTCCATTTGTAGGCTCTGAAATCATTTGCCTGAACCGTGTGACGGGTAAAGGCCTTAATTTTAGTCAGGGTGAGCGGGCCGTTCAGACAGGAATCGATTAAACGATGTTCGAAAGCGACCGCCTGATTATAACCTTTCCGATCACTGCCGTAACGGGCAAAATTCTTTCCGCCCCAATCCCGGTCGCCGTAATGTACCGCATCATTACTGATCAACAGACTAAAATCTTTGCCCCATTGCCAACCGCGCTTTTGAGTGACAGCCCGAATGGCCCGGGCCAGCGGCTTGGCAATCTCCTGCATGCGATCATAAGACATATACGGCACTAAGATAGAAACGATCTGCACCTTCGGGTTAAAATATTGCAGAAAAGGTACCAGGGCTTCCACCGAATGTTCGATCGTCTGCATGCTGTCATTGACTTCATACAGGCCGGTGTCCAATTGAGCAATGAGTTCTTCCCGAAGAGACGATATCTTCAACGGGTGATCGATGCCGTGCCAGTAAGGATAGGTATCGAAGATGATTTTATTTTCCAGACCCAGTTTTTTAGCTTTATGAGCCACGCCGAAAATGATGACGGTCTCTGCTTTGATTCCCGAAAAAAGCGCAGGATAGAGATAGCCCACATAGGTATAATCATCATGGGGTGAAATTGCGATCTTCCAGGGCTGAGCCGGTTGTCTTTGCTCCGCCTGTTGGAACAGTTCTCGCTGATCTTTACGAATGCGGGACAAAATACTATCCATTTGCCCTGCCCTGGTGGCAAAGCCGACACGGTCCACTACCCCACGGACCCTTACCGTCTTAGCTTCCTTTTTTTGACAGGAAATAAAAAATCCAAAAAAAATGATAAAAACAAGAGGGAAAGCATGCTTCATGGCCCCACCTCCCTTTAGTTTTCTGGAGAGTATTACTCTGCAGAAATCAACTTGATTAAAGGTTGATTTTGTTGCACCGCTTCTTTTTCTTTTACAAATATTTCAGTCACCTTGCAAGCGCACGGTGCTTTAATAATATTTTCCATCTTCATCGCTTCCAAAATCAGTAAGGCCTCCCCCTTGGTAACGGAAGCCCCGCTTTGAACGGTAATCTTCAACACTAACCCGGGAATGGGTGCTTTAATGACCTGCTCGCTGGGACCGCTCCGAGAAGTTTTTACCAGTTCTTTTAGACGACGCTGGCGTTCATCTTCTACCTGCACCGTAAAATAGGCCCCACGTATATGTACATGATAGGTATCATCCTGTCGCACAAGATGAATCAGAAAAGCCGATCCGTTTTTAATCAACGAATACCGTCCTTCCCCCAGAGACACCAGATCATAGTCCAGCCGTTTCCCCCCGGTCAGAACATGCTGATCACCATTGTTGTCCAGATAGTCATATTCGAATTGCCGGTCGTTCACCTGTGAAAATAGTTTCATCTTGTCCTCAATGCTTTTTTACGGTGAATCACTTTCCAGTTAGATGTTTTAAGCCGTCCGTTACCGCCGTTTTTGAACACCACCCGATTCTTTTCTTTAAGTTCTTGCAGCACTGCGCTAAAAGCGGCCACCTCCGCTAAGGATTCATCCTGGCGAAAGAGCTCATTGCGGTGTTCTTCAATAAATTTTGTGGTGAATGTTCCCCTGTTGAAATCCCTGTTTTCCATAACGCGAATCAGGAAGGGGATGGTCGTATGGATTCCTAATATCTCATACTCCCGTAAAGCGCGTAGCATGCGACGAATCGCCTGTCCGCGGTCACTGCCCCAGGCGATCAGTTTGGAAATCAGGGGATCATAATAGAGCGATATTTCACTACCCTGAGTGATGCCGCTGTCTTCCCGGATTCCGGGGCCGTCCGCAGATTTCAGAAAGAGAATCTTTCCCGGTGACGGCGCAAAATCATTCTTCGGATTTTCGGCATAGAGCCGGCATTCCACGGCATGGCCCCAGAATTGCTCAATATTTTGTTCCGGAGTCATGGGTAATCCGGCTGCGATACGGATCTGTTCGGCGACCAGATCCAGACCGGTTACCCATTCCGTTACGGGATGTTCTACCTGTAAACGGGTATTCATTTCCAGAAAGTAAAAACGGCGATGTTTATCCACTAAAAATTCAATGGTTCCGGCGCCGCGATATCCGCAGGCCTCCGCCGCCTTCACCGCAGCCTGCCCCATCTCGTGACGAAGCTTTTTATCTAATAATGATGACGGGGCTTCCTCCACCACTTTTTGATGACGACGCTGAATCGAGCATTCCCGTTCCCCCAAATGGACGGTACGGCCATGATTATCAGCCAGAATCTGAAATTCGATATGACGCGGTTCTTCCACAAATTTTTCGATATAGACCGTCGCATCCCCGAATGCGGCCCCGGCCTCCCGACCGGCACTGATCATGGCCTCCTCGAATTGGGCATCGTTTTCCACCAGACGCATGCCCTTCCCGCCACCGCCTGCCGCTGCTTTGATCAGAATCGGATAGCCGATTTCAAGCGCAATTTTGCGCGCTTCATCCACATTTTCTATAGCATCTTCCGTTCCGGGAACGGTGGGTACTCCATGATTTATCATTAACTTGCGGGCAGCCGTCTTGTTGCCCATCAAGCGAATGGCCTCGGGCGGCGGACCGATAAACACCAGGCCGGATTTTTGCACCGCTTCCGCAAAGGCGGCGTTTTCAGACAGAAAACCGTATCCGGGATGGATGGCCCCGGCCCCGCTCCGACGAGCGATAGAAATGATTTTCTGCCACTGCAGATAGCTTTCCTGCGACGTGGTGCCGCCCAGAGCACAGGCTTCATCGGCATGATACACAAAAGGGCTGCTACGATCAATATCCGAGAATACGGCAACCGACTTGATACCCATCTCCCTGCAGGTACGCATAATCCGAATCGCAATTTCTCCACGATTGGCAACCAGAATCTTTTTGAACATGAATTTTCCTTTATTCGCTTATCCTTATTAGATGAAAAAAATATAGCTCTTTCCCCTTTATAAATCAAACGATCTTAGGCAAAGTTTCCTCACTCTTTTAATTGATCCATATGAATGAAAATCTCTATATTCGGCCATGCAAAGATCATTAAATCCCAAAAAATTACAAATAATTCTGATCGGAGTACTGGTAACGGCAAATTTCGTTTTTGCCCAAAAAAAGCATCCCGAGTTTTATTTCTATCGCCCGGAGATCGATTACGGGTCGGAAGCGATTTCCAATCCTTTTACAATTTTTCTGAACGGCGGTTTCGACATTTTACGCAATGGCAGTCATCAAAATAACGGTGAAACCAATGATATTTTTAAATTGGACTACCGCACCGGCTTCAGCAATGTATGGGATAATATTACCAGTCCCGCTTATCATATCAGCAGATATGGCTGGAGTCGTTTTTTAAGCGAAGAAGTCGTTCCCACCAGTCTTAACCGCAATAAAGCCCAGTGGGTGCCTAATTACGGGCATCATATTTTGGGCAGCGGTATGCTCTGGGTACGTATGGCCGAATGGTACCAATTCCATAAGTATCCTCACCCCTATTTTTTATCCTTCCTGACCACGACCGCCTATCAGTTTTTAAATGAAGCTCTGGAGAACAACCACTCCACCATTACCAATGTGGATCCTATCGCCGATTTGTTGATTTTTAATCCTCTGGGATTCATTGTATTCCATTTTGAAGCGGTACGCCGGTTCTTTTCGCAAACCGTACGCATGTACGACTGGTCTCTGCAGCCCGTATACAACCCTTTCAATCGGCATCTGGAAAACGCCGGATTGCAATTTACTTTCAATTATGATTTAAATGATAGATATGCCCTGTTTTTTTATTATGGAATCTACGGCATGGGTGGCATCACCTATTCTTTAAAGAATAATCGGCATATTTCGCTCGCAGTGGGAACCGTGGTTAACCGGCTGAACGAACATGTCATCCGTCATTCACGAATCATCACCCCCACCACAGACGGGGCCATCGGTTTTTTTTACGATCGCCATCACTCCCTCATGACCTCAATCCTGATTACCGGGCCACGAAGGTATAATCTGCGTATGAATCTGTATCCGGGATTTGTTCATTGGAAATGGTTCCGCCCCGGCTTATTCTTGGCCTTCGGTCAATGGGACGGATTTAAGGCCGGGATTACCATGTACAGCTTACCGATCGGCCTCGGCGGTCAGCTCTAATAAAACTCGACCCGATGGGAAATGAGCCGGCCATGCCGATAAATAAACCGGGCCGAGAAGAAACGATCCTGATCCAGCCAGGGAAGGAAGACACGATCCCCTTCCCACAACGGTAAATTCAAGAGCTCTTCATCTTCGATCCAGGCCAGACGGCCTTCCGGAGAATCAATCATTTCTCCGTGAAAGGCATTGACCACAAATAAAAAAACGTACCAGTCACGTTGTCCGTCGAAATTGGGGAAGGTTATGAATCCTTTCATCTGCATATGGTCCGCGATTAAACCGCTTTCTTCCCGGATTTCGCGAAGGGCGCAGGCTTCCGGCGTTTCACCGCTTTCGAATTTGCCGCCCAGACCGTTCCACTTGCCCCGATGCATATCATTTTTCTTTTTGATGCGGTGCAGCATCAGGGTACGACCGTTCTGTCTCAGATAACAAAGGGTAGCGAGTTGCATCGGCTTCTCTAAAGGATGAACCACAAAGTAAAAGCGGTCAGTAAAGGAACGGACAGATTATCCGTACCGGCCGGTGAAAGACCTTCGGCAAACGCTGCAATTAAGGCAGGTACAAGACTTATTCCCCATACGAAAGAGGGATTATATACAACCGAATGGGGACTTAATATAGAACCGGGCAGGAGAGTCAATGTGAATCCGATCGCAAGATAACTGACGAGAAACATGGTTACGGAGCCTTCCCAGGTACGGTAGTGACCGAATGTTTTGTACTTCTTTTTACCGAACGCCTTACCGATCAAACTGGCCAGAGCATCCCCCCAGGTCATGGCCATGATGGAGGCCACGGCAATATCGCTACGATCCATCTGCCCGCCCGTACGCCAGAAAAGCAGGAAAAGGGTGGTGATCGACAGGGCAAAGTATACCGTACCCGGGGTGGAATCCTCGTCATCCATGGTTTTGAATATTTGCCAACGATAAAATATATAATTCAAGACGATAAAAGTAGCGAAAGGAATGATTCCTATTAGCCAGTGGTCAAAATAAAAGAGCATGGCCCAGACCCACATTCCGGCACCGATATGAACCAGTTTTCGGGTCACCCAGTGCGGCCATTTGGCTTTTTTGCCGATAAACTCGATCACAATCAACAGGGCAAAGGCATAAATATAGGAAGCAATCAGTCCGATCCAGTCACCATGCGTCATATTCACTCCGAATTGATCAAGGTTCTATTTAAATCGAGATATCCCCGAATTCCTTTAGTTTAGTAACCACTAAATTCTGAATTTCTTTGAGGCGTTCCTCTGAGCGGGCTTCGAAGCGCATCACCAGCACCGGCTGGGTATTGGAAGCACGTACCAATCCCCAACCATCGCCGAACTGAATGCGCACGCCATCCACATCGATCACTTCATATTTTTCCGAGAAGTACTTTTTGGCCTTCTCTGCGATCTCAAACTTTTGTTCATCACTGGCTACTTCGGCCCGGATCTCGGGCGTTGAAAAATATGTTGGCACATCGGCCAGCAGTTCCGAAACTTTTTTCCCTGTTTTGGACACCAGTTCCGTCAAACGCGCCGAAGCATAAATGGCGTCATCATAACCAAAATAACGATCGGCAAAGAAGAGGTGTCCGCTCATTTCCCCGGCAAAGGGCGAAGAGACCTCTTTCATTTTCTTCTTAAGGTTCGAATGTCCCGTACGCCACATGATGGGTTTGCCGCCGGCTTTTTCGATCATTTCCGGCAAAGCCTGCGAACATTTAACCTCAAAGATAATCGGCGCACCGGGATGGGTTTTCAAAATATCGCGACTGAAAATAATCATTAACCGGTCGCCCCAGATAATTTGGCCCTTTTCATCCACGACTCCGATGCGGTCGCCGTCACCATCATAGCCCACTCCGAAATCCGCTCCGGATTCCTGCACGGTTTGGATCAATTGCCGGATGTTGGCTTCTACCGTGGGATCCGGGTGGTGATTGGGAAACCGGCCGTCCGGCGTATCGAACAGATCGACGGTGTCTACACCCATCTCATGGAAAAGTTTATGGGCTATCAGGGAAGCGGCGCCGTTGCCGGAGTCCAGAACAACCTTAACCGGTGCTTCAATCTGTATGTTTTTCTTAATGTACTCTTTATAGCGATCCAGAAGCTCAACTTTCCGGTACGAACCCGAACCGCTGACGAAATTGTTTTTTTCAATTATTTCACGGATATCCTGAATCATGGGCCCATACACCGGATCGTTGTGCATAGTCACCTTAAAACCGTTGAATTCGGGTGGGTTGTGGGAACCGGTGATCATCACACCTCCGTCTACTTCCAGCTCGTGCATACTGAAATATTGCACGGGAGTGGGTACGGGGCCCAAATCGACCACATCTACCCCCGTACTGCGCAACCCCTTTATTAGCTGAGTTCTGAAGCGCTCTGTGGAAAGACGGACATCCCCGCCTACCGTCGCTTTCTTTGCCTGATGTTGCAGCAAATAGGTGCCGATGCCCTTTCCCAAAAGTTCAACCACTTCATCGGTTAAATCTTTATCAACCACACCACGGATATCGTATTCGCGGAAAATAAACGGATTCAGGCTCATGATACCTCTCCTCTTATTAAAAATCAGTACTTCTTCTTATGCCCTGTACCACCATGTATGGATGTAGTTAACAGGCGGTACAGATACACACTACGCAAGAACAGATGCTTATTCGACAGCAATCATTTATTAATTTACAGAATCTTCGTTTCGCTTACAATTTTTAGTGAAATTTAAGAAAATTTATAAACTCCGCAATCGGTCCATCCGGTTGCAGACAAAAGGAATTGATGAAAAATGGGATTGTGTTGAATGTTTAAAGCAGTGAGCGGGTATAAACCCTTCTGTTGTTATGGTAGGTGTGGGGCCGCGCTGTCGGTAATTGCTTCCTCTTTTTCAGTCAGTTTTTTTACTTGATCCATAAGAACTTTCGGGGAAAATGGTTTCGGTAAAAATTGCACGTGATAAGTCCGGATTAGTTTTTGCAGGACATCTTCCTCCACATAACCTGATATGGCCAGGATAGGTATGTGCGCAGTATGATCCTCGTTTATAGTACGTATAAATTCTTCGCCATCCATTTCGGGCATCGCCAGGTCGGTGATAATCAGATCGGGCTTTAATTTACGGTCCTTCATCAATTGCAACGCTTCCATACCGTTTTTAGCGGCAGTGACCTCATAACCAAATTCGAACAGGGTATTACTGATCAGATGGCGCACACTACTTTCATCCTCGATAACAAGAATCAGACCTTCGCCGGATTGGATTTCAATATCTTTCTTACTCTTCTCAGGTTGACCGGTATCCTTGGTCCATTCCGGCCAATAGATGGTAAAGGTTGTACCTGATCCTAAGCGGCTCTTAACTTCAATATGGCCCTCATTCTGTTTAATAATTCCATAGACCGTTGCCAGGCCCAATCCCGTACCCATTCCTTCTTTTTTCGTTGTAAAAAAAGGATCGAATATCCTTTTCCGGGTTTGCTCATTCATCCCGTTACCGTTATCTGAAAACGATATAGCAACATAGGAGCCCGGTTTCAGGCTCTTTGTATCAGGAACGGTATCTGCGTTGATTTCTTGTCTGCGGACTACGATTTCAATCATTCGCTCCGATGTGTTGAGTGCTTTTTCCCGGATCGCGTCCCGGGCATTAACCGCCAGATTAATAAATACCTGTTCAAGTTGTATACGATCCACTTTCAGGTGAATCGCTTTGTCTTGAATCACATATTTAATTTTAATATCCGAACCGATTAAACGCTGAAGAAGTTTATGGGATTCATCTATAAACCGATCCAAATCGATAATCTTGGGGTTAAACGGCTGCTTGCGGCTAAAGGCCAATAACTGACTCGTGAGATTTTTGGCTCTTTTTCCGGCAGAGAGCATGGAAACCACGTGCCCATGGGCCGGATGTCCCTTTTCCAGTTTCATCAAGGTAACCTCAGCCGAACCGTTGATCACAGTTAGCAAATTATTATAGTCATGGGCGATTCCGGCTGCCAACTGACCGATGGATTGCAGCTTTTGTGATTGCAGAAGCTGCTCGTTCAATTCCTTTTCCCTGGTAATATCGTCAACCGTTCCTTCATAATAAAGAAAATTACCCTCACTATCCCGCACCATCCGGCAGTTTTCGCGAATATAGATCGGACTTTCGTCCTTTTTCAACCATTTCGATTCAAAATTTTTGGCAGAACCGTCCTTTTCCAACCGGCGTTCAAAATCCTTCCGATCCGTTCCCCCGGCAAAAACAATATCCGTTAGTTTTATTCCCGCTAATTCCTGCCAGGAATTATAGCCAAGCATTTTAACCAGTGCGGGGTTAGCCAGAATAATGGTTCCGTCTCTGGCCAGACGGTAGATGCCGATCGGACTATCTTCGAAAATATGGCGGTATTTGGTTTCACTCTCTTTGAGTTTCTTTTCCAGATCATGCTTATAAAGAGCGATTTCAATACTGGTCTTTAATTCCCGATCTTCTACCGGTTTCAGCAAATAACCGAGCGGAGCCGTGATTTTGGCCCGGTTAATAGTCTCTTCATCGGAATAGGCGGTTAGAAAAATTATGGGAATATCCTGTTGTTTACGGATTAAGTCGGCTGCCCCGATGCCGTCGATGCCGCCTTTGATCATTATATCCATCAGGATCAAATCCGGATGTAATGCCAGGGCCTGCTCTACCGCTTCTTCTCCGTTGGTTACATGGGTTACTACCTCATAACCGAAGCGCGTTAGCCGATCCTTCAACTCCATACCGACAATAACTTCATCTTCCACAATCTGAATTCTGGCTCCTGGCATAATCAACCCCTAATCGGCGAATGTAATCTCAAAACGTGTACCGTGATCGCGATAAAACGCTATTTTCCCTTCTAACTGTTCCGTTAAAGAATACACTAATTTTAATCCTAACGATTCGGTTTTTCTATAGTCGACTTCTTCGGGGATTCCTTTACCATTATCTTCCACGATGAGTAAAAAATTTTCCTTTCTTTTTTTCAGGGCGACCCGAATCAAGGGTTCTTCTCCCCGGAACGGACCATCATCGGACTTAAAGGCGTACTTCATGGAATTGGAGACCAGTTCATTGATGATCAAGCCACAAGGTATGGCCTGATCCAGATCGAAATAAATCGCATCTACATCCACTTTAATTTTAACCTTGTTAACGGAAGCGCGATAGGATTGCTGCAGATAGGTGATTAAACTCTTTAAATATTCGGGGAAATTAACCGTGGAAAGATCGGTGGACTGGTACAATTTTTCATGAATCAGGGCCATGGATTTAATCCGGTTCTGGCTTTCGTTAAAAATTTCCAGAAGGGTATGATCCGTTATATTTCTTGATTGCAAATACAAAAGGCTGGAGATAATTTGCAGGTTATTTTTAACCCGGTGATGGATCTCTTTTAAAAGGATCTCTTTATCCTTTAATGAATCGATGAGTTTTTGCTGGGCTTCTTTGAGAACACTGATGTCATAATAGTGGGCCAGGTAATATTTGGGTTTATTTTCCCGATCATAGATAACCGAGGCGATCATTTCCGAGGGGAAACTGCTGCCGTCCATACGATTGATTCGAAATTCACCGCTCCATTTTCCATTTTCCTTTAATACCTGATTGATCTTTTCCTTAACCCATTTATTTTGTTCATCATCCAAAAGTTCAGAAAAGGGTCGTCCGATCAAGAATTTTTCGTCTTCTACCTGAGACATTGTCATCATTCCGGGATTGGCATAAACAATCTTTCCTTCCATATCGATTAAACAAATAGCGGCCGGAGTGCTTTCGACGGCCTGACTCAATTTTCTGATTTCCTGCTCGGCTAGCTCCCGTTCCTGAATTTCCTTTTTTAATAAGATATTGGTTTTCTTTAATTCCCTGGTTCGCTGTTCTACCCGTTTTTCTAAATTGATATGACTCTTTTGTAAAGATTCGGTCATTTGATTGAAAAATCCGGCTAATTCCTCAATTTCGTCTCCGGTCTGGACCTGCACCCGCACACTTAAATCCCCGGCCGTAGCCAAACGGGTCGCCGTAATAATCTGACGGATAGGATCACTCATCCGTTTGGCAAAGAAAAAGGCTGCGATCAATCCGATGATCAATGATATCAGTGCAATTATGAAGGTTCTCCGAAAGGCGGAAGCGAGTTCCAGGTCATAATTTTTCACCGATAAACCGATATGAATCCAGCCCATTACTATACCGGAATATTTCATGGAATAGGAATAGTGAAACACTCTTTTATTAACCAGATTCGAGCGAATAATAGCGCCCTGAATAAGATTGGCGGGCTTCGGCACCCACATACCCGATAGTTTTTTATAGACCCATCTCTCTTTGGTAAAAATATTGGAAGTACCGTCCAGACGGGTAACTACGATATAGAGAATCGAAGGTCGTTCCTGAAGCACTTTGTTACAAATATCCACCACCGTACTATAGTCTTCCACGGCAATGGAAGACACCGTAATTTCCTTGATGGACGAGGCCACGCTCAGGGCCTGAATTTTCATATTACGTATTAAGGATTGATTCTGGGCCGGAATAATAGCAGCCACAAAAATGGTCAGTGTCAATAGGATCACAATCAGAGACAACACCAGGGAACGGATGAGAATGGTCTGCCGGCCCGGTAGAATCTTTTTTAGAGAGTGAAAGATCGGGTGTTGCCCGCTTTCCTCGTATCTATCTGTATTTTTTGGATAATTCATTATAGGTGCGGATTAAATGTAACAGAGCGTTCATAAATTGCGGTTTATATCTCACCACATGATCTACTTTATAGATATTGATAATTTGTTCCCCTTTTGGGAATTTTTGTAAAGACGATAGATTATCCAGAACAAATTCACGTTGTCGGGAATCCATTTTTCGAACCAGGCACATAATTCCATCCAGAAAAACCGGAGATTTTTTTAATATTTTAAGTTGTTTCCCGATTTGGGGATTTAATTCAAGCATGGTTTCATAAGTTTCGTTGGTCACTATACAGGCTCTGACCTTTTTAAAAAACACCGGAAGTATGGCCCGGGCAGGTTTCATATCCACAGTGAAATTTTTCATATGAATTTCCTTTTCCCGAGTAGCCTGTTTCAATAATTCGGTTTTAAACCAAAGTAAGGGGATGCTTTTTTGAAGCATGACATCCTGAATGATGATCCGATTTTGTAATAAATCTTTCAGATGTTTTACCTGATCCTCACGACGGACCAGCAAAACATAAGCATAGCCTGCATGTCCATTGCGCAGACCCACAGCCAGCGGATCAAGATATAGTTTTTTTCCCCAGTCCAGATAGTCAAGAGCATTGATAGCCGCCAAATCTACCTTTTTGCTACGGATGGCCTGCAATACCCCTTCTTTCGTATCAAATACAAACCCTTTTACCTTCACCAAATTATGATAATACTCAGTGATCCCATCCAGTAAAATCTGCATGGAAACCTGAACATCTTTTGGGTCCAAACCGACAAAAGCATCACCGTAGTATCCGTAAGTAAGGTGAGTAAGAGGCAATTCTTGGTGATTTTGAGCGAAGGCCCATCCTGAAAAAATGACCCAGAGCAAAAGCCATTTTAGAATAAAACACCTATATCTAATATTGTTTAAGTCATCTTTCATCACTTTAACCTTTTGCTAAGGTTTTGATAGGTATGCAACAAATCCATCACAGTGGTTAGATATTTTTTCTGATAACGTATGACCCGATCCGTTCTGAAAATAGTCAAAATTTGTCGGCCCTGAGGATATTTACTTATACCGGTTATCGTATCCAGAAGGAATTTTTTCGCCCGCGGGGCAAAAGGCCGCGTTAAACACATTAAGGTTTCCAGAAAAGTCGGTGACTTTTTTAAAATCTTAAGCTGTTTTCCCAGTTGCGGATTCAACTCGTTCAATGTTTTAAAGGCATCCTCGGTAATGATGCAGGCATCCGCTTTTTGGAAAAAAACGGGTAGTAAGACTTTGGAAGGCCTTGAATAATTTTTAAGTACTTTAAATTTAAGTTCAGACAGGGGGATTCCCTCTTCCATCAATCGGGTTTTCAGCCAGAGGAGCGGAAGACTCCCTTCGAGTTTATTGTCATGAATGATCAAGCGTTTATGCAGCAAATCGGAACCCTTTGTCCAGGGATTGTTCTTGTTGATCACCAATAAATAGCTTAATCCGACTTTATGATTCCGGATTCCCACTCCTCCCGGTTCCAGATGCCACTTTTTATGCCATTTGAGATATGCCAGCGACGGTACGACAAGGATATTAATCTTCTTCGACAAAATAGCGCTTTTAACTTCCCGTTCATTCTCGTAAACAAAGGCTTTGGTTTTTATTTTATTTTTCCAGTATTGCGCTATTTGCCGCATTAAAATTTGAATGGAGGCCTGAGCATCATTTTTATCCACATTGGAAAAAGCAGGGCCGTAGTATCCGTAATAAATTTCTTTCAGCGGAGGATCAAGTTGTTGCTGAGCAGAAAGGAAAGCCAAAGAAATCATTAACATCCATGCGATGAGAATCAGGGTCTTATCCGTTGCCAACCTACTCATTTTAACAAATCTTTCATTGCTTTACCCACGATCAATTCCAGTTTGGCCTGTGCCTGTAAATGATCATATAGATTTTTTTGATACTGGGCCTGGGTAAATGAATCCATTAACTGGGCCTGAATAACGTCCTGGAGTTTAACCAAATCGTTGCGGTAAGCCCTTAGATTCAAATCCACATTTTCGGCCGAAGTTTTGGCGGCTTGTTTCAGATGCTTATTTTGCTGCTGGCTCTGTTTTAGAGCCAGGCAGGCTTGTTTGAGTTGCAAGGCTAACCCGTCTTTTAATAATTGTTTTTTCTCTTGTAATTCGGAAAAACGGGCCTGAGCTTCTCTGACCTTGTTTTTAGTCCGCAGTCCGCTGAAAATCGGCCATTGGACGGCAATCCCGAGATACAAAAAATTTCTATCCTTTTTGGAAACCATGCCACCGTCGTATGAATTTTCTATATGCTTAAACTGCCCGGTGAAGGCCAGCATGGGAAAATAACCGCTTTTAGCTTCTTTGATTTTCGCCTGATAGATAGAAAGAGCCCGGTTGATCCGGGCCCAATCCGGGTTAAAACGATATGATTTATCCAAAAATATGTTAAAGTCCGGAGACTCCTCCGCATAGGGTAAAGTTGTATCGGCGATATCGATGTGTTCCGTATCGGCCACGGCCATTGTATTCAGTAAGGCCGCTTTGATCAATTGTTTTTTGGCTGCCAGGGCATCCAGCATGGAACGCATGCTTTCCACTACAAGTTTATTTTGCAAATAGTCGGTTTTCTTCACACTGCCCGAACCGTTTTTATAGAGATTTTCCGTAATTTCCAGTGTCGCTTCCATCCGTTGTTCGGCAACTTCGGCAATCTGGTATAGTTTACGAAAAAGGATCAAGGCATAGTAACGGGTCTTCACATCATAGATGATTTCTAATTCTGTTTTATGGGCTTCCTGTCGTTTCATTTTAACCAGTTCTTCGGCCTGGCGCACAAGAGCAGGCCGCTTTCCGCCGGTAAAAACGGGAAAGATTACATTCAGGCTGGTACTCAAATTCATGGCATCCATGACTTTAATTTTTTGTTGGGGTACATCGATATATGCTTTGACCGGATCACCGCCCGTTAAAGCTCCGGGCAGAGTAAGTTGAAATGTTTGAGCGGGATTGACAAACAAAGGGGCATGATCCAGGGCTCCCAAATTAGCCATTAACGAAACTTGGGGCCAGAAGGAGGACATGGCCTGTCCATATTGGGCTTCGGCCGCTTCAACGCGCTTTTGTGAAGCTTTTTTTTGATGATTATTTTCCAGGGCTAGGGTTATACAGCGATTCAGATTTAGTTTTGATTTGGCTCCTGTCTCGGCCGTCACTCCCCGATCATACAGAGCAAAAAGAATCAAAAGTATTCCCATTGCCGATAAAAGGTTTCTCATTTCTGCTTTTCCCTCTATTCGTACCGGTGTCGTATTTCTATTTAACCCCTTATTTTTTTAACGCTAAGTGCCCTTTGTATTGATCCAATTTATCGACCTCTTCTATAAATAGTTTAGAATATCCTTAAAATGGGTGGAAAACGTTTCCTTTAATAGAATGGGATGAAAGGTAAGAAAGTGTCCCAAATCAATGAAAGTGCGGAATGTTTTACGCTAAATTTCGTTACAGAAGGCAAAATGTAAAAACCATTTGACTTTATAACTTAATTTATTAAACTTTTTACTAAATGATTACGATAGTGTTGTAGGATAAAAACAATTATCCGTCGGGCATACACTACCGAAACCAGGAATGGAATAGGGCGTACAACAATATATGAAAGAAACTATTTTAAAAGCGCTGGATGCCATCCGGCCGGGATTACAGGCCGATGGCGGTGATGTGGAATTTATCCGGATGGACGAAAACAAAGTCGTATATATCCGGCTCACCGGTGCTTGCGGCGGATGTCCCATGTCGACCATTACTTTGAAGCAGGGTATCGAACGGTTACTAAAAATGCAGATACCGGAAATCAGCGCTGTAGAAGCGGTGGAATAATCAACAGGTAAGCGGGATGATCGAAGTACGTGTCAACGGAATTTTTATTACTCAGACCCAGGCCAGCGGGATAATCCTGAAGGAACAATCCGGCGAGCGGGCTTTGCCGATTGTAATCGGTGAGTATGAAGCCCAATCCATTGCCCTGGCTCTGGAACATCTCAATCCTCCCCGCCCTATTACCCATGATCTGATGGCTAATATCTTGCGTATGCTGGATCTTTCGTTGGACAGTGTTATCATTACGGAACTGAAGGACAATACCTATTATGCCATCATTCGTTTACGGCGCGATGTGGAAATCATCGAAATTGACGCTCGTCCCAGCGACGCCATCGCCTTAGCCGTACGGTTGGATTCATCCATTTATGTCAAAGAACAGGTGATGGACGAAGCTTCCTATATTCCGGAAGATAAGGACGATATTCAAAAGAGTTTCCTCTTTAAATCGGAGACGAATGAAAAAAATCTGAATGCTCTAAAAAAACAGTTAAAAGAGGCCGTTGAAAAAGAAGATTATGAAAAAGCTGCTCGTCTGAGAGACGAAATCAAACGCCTCGAATCCGGTTCATAAAAATAAGGTAAAGCGAATGAATGACTATCAGTTTCTGGCAAAGTTGTATGGTGTACGCGGCAGTTATCCGATTGCTCCCATGGAGGGCACAAAGATTGGTGGTAACACAGCCTGCATGTTGGTGCGCACTCCCGAACATGTAGTTATCCTGGATGCAGGAAGCGGAATCATCCGCCTGGGAAAAGAGCTGATCCCGGAAATCCTGAATTATAACAAAGAAACCGGCTCTTTATTTCACATCACGATTCTTTTTACACACACCCATACCGATCATTTACTGGGTTTTCCGTTTTTTGCACCGATTTATATGCCAGGGGTTCACATTCATTTCTTTGGCCCTGCCACTTTAGGGATGCCTTTCAAAGAAATTATGAGCACCCAGGTTATTCCCCAGTATTTCCCGGTAAGCATGGACGAATTTCGCAGCAAAAAAAGTTTTCAGAATATTGATGAAAATATGTATATCTATTTCAACCCCGGTAATCCCGAACCGCAAATCGGGCATGTCTTCGAATCCGAATCCGCCTTTTCTGTGTTAAGTATTTACAATATGAAATACTATTTTCATCCCAAAGACGGCAGCTACCCCTATCGGGTGGAATGGCAGGATAAAAAGATCGTTTTTGCCACGGATGTGGAAGAATACGCCGGTGGGGATCAACGACTGATTAGTTTTGCCAGGAATGCAGATGTACTGATTCACGACGCCCAATATTCGGAAGAACAATATAAACGTTTTGCAGGTTACGGACACAGCAGTATTAAGGCGGCCTGCGACGCGGCCCGACAGGCTGAGGTGAAACAATTGCTCCTCTATCATCACGATCCCAACAATTCGGATCAGGTTTTAAAAGAGATGGAAAAGGAGGCCAGGAAACTCTTTCCGGCCTCGGAGCTGGCCACAGAAAACTGGGAGTGGCGCTTATAATTCCCTTCTGCTGTCAATGGCCCTGCCGATGGTAGCCGAATCCAGATATTCAAGGTGGGAACCAAACGGAACTCCGCTGGCCAGGCGGGTAAGGGTAACTCCGGAATCTTTCAGAAGCCGTGATATATAAATCATCGTGGCTTCCCCCTCGGTACTTGGATTGAGAGCCATCAATATCTCCTTCACCGCCTCGCTCTTAACGCGCTCAATGAGCTCACGAATATGCAGATCTTCCGGCATAGTGCCGGCTAAAGGAGAGATAGCACCTCCCAGGACATGGTACAAGCCATGATAGACATGGGCTTCTTCGATAGCCATGATATCCACAATATCTTCGACCACGCAAATTTTAGATACATCCCGTTTAGGATCGGCACAAATGGAACACAAATCGTCTTCGGCAATATTAAAGCATCTTTTACAAAAATGAATCTCGCTTTTAACATTAAGTACGGCCTGAGCCAGTTGTTGCGCATAGTCCGGGTCACTCTTTAAAACAAACATGGCCAGACGCTGGGCGGTCTTACGGCCGATGCCCGGCAAACGGGTCAGTAAATTAATTAACTGATCCAACGTAGCAATACCCGTATGCTGCATATTACATTCCCGGAATATTAAAGTTGCCGGGAAGATTCAGTCCGCCCAGCATACCGCCGGTAACCTTCTTCATCTCTTCACCGGCCCTGGCCTGAGCATGAGTCAGCGCCTGGTTTACAGCGGCTACTATCAGGTCTTCCAACATTTCTTTATCATCCGGAGTGATCACTTCCGGCTCTATGGAAATAGACTGAATTTCCAGTTTACAATTGGCTACTACCTTAACCATGCCTCCCCCGGCGCTTCCTTCTACCAGAATACCCGCCAGGGTCTCCTGTACTTTTTGCATTTCACCCTGCATCTTCTGAGCCTGCTTCAACAGGTCATTCATATTCAACATAAAATTCTCCCTTTATATCAATCCCAAATCCAGTTCATCAATGGCTTTGGAAATTACATCGCCCCCTTTGGCGCGGATTTCACTCACGACTTTTTCTTTAGATTCAACACTTCTCTTCTTGGCCGGTTTCGTTTTCATCTGCTTTATCACGTTCATTTTTATTTTCAGGCGATACTCCATTCCCGAGATGGTTTGAAACTCTTTTTGCAAAAAATGCTTCTGATCCTGAATACGCTTTTCCTCGAATTCATTCACCTCGGTAAACTCTATGTGCACCAGGTGTCCTTCGACGCCGACGATTTTTGATTTTTTAAGAACCGCAGAAAGAGTGGGCTTGGATTTGGACAGTTTGGAAAGTAAGCCATCCCAGTATCGGCTTATTTCCTGCGCACTGATCTGTCCGGGATTTTTAGCATGCTCTGTTTGGGGTGACGTTGCCGCAGAATCTTCTATTTTAGACTTTAGTGCTTTTTTTTTTAATAACTCCAGCTTCTCGAGGATCGTCTCTATTTCGGCAGTGGCTGGTAACTTGGCCATTTTAATCAAGCCCAATTCAAATTTAAGATTGGGCTGCTGGCTGTTCTTCATTTGCTGTCCGATTTCCTGGATAATCTGCAGATAGCCGATCAGATCGTTCTCACTAAAGGTGCGGGCAACATCCGCATATTTTTGCATGAAAGATTCGGATACATCCAGAAAATCCGTATGAGCGGTAGCTCTGGTCACTAAAAGATTACGGAAGTGTTCTTCCAGGCCCAGCAGGAACTCGTTTAAATCATAACCCGTATCAAAGATATCGCGGGCCATTGAAATCAGAGCCGGAAGATCATTTTTTTGTATCAATTCGGTAAGCTGAAAAAAGAGATCTTGATGGATGACGCCCAGAGCGCGGGTGATATCTTCAAAGGTGATTTTTGTTCCTGAATAGGAGATGATTTGGTCTAAAATGCTCTCGGCATCACGCATGGAACCGTCCGCCTTTTTAGCAATCTGCAGCAGAGCCTCTTCCTCGATGGAAATGGAATCTTCCTTACAAATATGACTGAGATGAGTCATGATGGTCTTTACCGGAATACGGCGAAAATCAAAACGCTGGCAGCGGGATAGGATGGTGGCCGGAACGCGGTGGATCTCTGTAGTGGCAAAAATAAACATGGCATGTTCCGGCGGTTCTTCCAATGTTTTCAATAAGGCATTAAAGGCCTCCTTGGTCAGCATATGTACTTCATCGATGATATAGATGCGATATTTACCCTGGGTAGGCATATAGCGAATATTTTCACGCAGATTACGGATCTCATCAATACCGCGATTGGAAGCGCCGTCGATTTCCAGTACATCCATTGAATTGCCCAGAGTGATAGCCTTACAGGAGGGACATTCGTTACAGGGAGTGGGAGTCGGCCCCTTTTTGCAATTGACCGCCTTGGCCAGAATACGGGCGGTGGTGGTTTTGCCAACCCCGCGCGGCCCGGAAAAGATATAAGAGTGGGCTATCCGATTACCGGCAATGGCATTGGCCAGGGTTTGGGTGACATGCTCCTGACCAATAACTTCATCAAATTGTTGCGGACGCCAACGTCGCGCAATGACTACATAGGACATAGAATAAAAACCGCTTTGACTGAATCTTGCTTTTAAAAAAAGCCAGGTTTACCCGCGGCACATAGTCCTGTCGCTGACCGCTGCTTCCTTCCGGACCTGACGGGGTTGGGCGCAGTCCTATTGCGCGGGACCTGGCTTAAAATCCAGGGAAGATGTACCTATTTCCCCTGCTTTGTTTGTTCTTTACTAATGTGGAGCTAAGGAGGCTCGAACTCCTGACCTCTGCATTGCGAACGCAGCGCTCTCCCAACTGAGCTATAGCCCCTCGCCTTAAATCTAACGTTAAATTCATTGATTAGCAAAAAACATTTTTTGCGGTCTCTTCCTCCAACCTCGTTTAAAAAGGGGCAAAATTTAACAACCTGATTCCATTATGTCAAGCCGTTCCTCAGCAGCCCTTGTCTTTCTATGAACAGACTCAGGAAATTCCGGACTGCAAAAAAATCCTTAACCCTCTTCCCGACCCGGCAAGGCGCTCAGGTAATCATGGATAGAAAACCCGTCGAATCGGATATTACAATTCCGGTTATAGCAAGGGCAGACCTTTAAAATCCATCCGAATCGAAAGTAGCGATCTCTTCCAGCCGTTTAATACCGTGCCGGGTTAAAACGATGCGATAACGGGCATAATAGTTATGATCAAAATCCGAATATTTGATAATCATATTCAGATGGTACACCCGTTTTGCCATACTTTTTGTATACCCATCCGAAGTAAGCAGAAATATGGGCTTATCAGGATTGTCCATCTTATGTAGGAACCGTGAAATATTCAATCGGAAAATCCCGTTAATTCCGGAAATCGGATAATCAAAATATTTTTTTTTGAATACTTTGCTATAAAGCTCTATTTTTTTTTGATAAAGAATGATCCGTTCTTTAGAAAATTTATTATCGAACTCTTTCGTTCTGTGTAAATTCCTTATTTTCATAATGGATTTCGGAATCGTATTCCTTTTAATAAAATTAAAACTTTCCCGGAAAACACCGATCTTCCTGGTGCCCATAAATATTTTTATTCGATGATCATGAAGTAACCTCAGAATCTTACTGGTAAAAAACATGCGCGTTAATTCTTTTATTCGATCCTTAAACATATAGCTTATAATCAGGGTAAAAAATACGGGTAAAGAATAGCTACCATATACAAAGTGTCCCCAAAAGGCGGCGGCGGTGGCAAAAACCATTGCCAAACCGGCGGCAAGGCTAAGGATAAATTGTTCCAGAAGCAAACCCTCCGGTTTTTTGGAAGTATCGATGGATAAGACACTTTCCAGATATTTTTTCAAAACACTGTATCTAAAAATCAATACCTCATTATCCGAATCTTCGGAAGGGATCGAATCATATCCATTGTTTCTGCGGTAGGTTACTTCCTGACGTACCATATCCAGCAATTGCCGATTCAACGTATCTGCCGAGGGAATGACCGAAGTTTTTAAATATTCCAATAATTTAAAATTGTATTTTTCAATCAGCAGACTGATATATTCATCCCCGAATAAAAAAGTTGAATAGATATCCTTGCCAAGGTTCGGAACATTAATAATCCGCTTTAACTTACGATACTCTGCAGAAATAGATTTTAAGGAGTGTACGTAGGTTTCCATCAGGGTAACAATTTCTTCGGAATTTGTTTTACTCGTTATAAAATTAACATGGTCCCGTAATGAACTTTTAACGATACAACTGAACATCTTAATCTGATATTCATACTCCCCCCGGCTCCGGTCATTCGGGTTTCGGACTAAACCTTCACATGTATTTTTTAGTCTTGCCAAAGGGGAGTCGCGATCGTCAGCAATTTTGTTCAGTAGATAGACGGGTGTTTTAAAGCGGATATAATTCTGAATATCGCCATAAAAATCATTCTTTTTATAAGTTGAATAATGAATGCCCAGATTATTCGGTATAAAAATATAATATTCAATTTTATAAGAGGTGGCTCTCCTCTTGTTCTCAAATTGATATTTTAATTTGATTTCAATCTGATATTTATCATGAATTTTTATTGCAGCATCGATCATTTGTAAGGTTCACCCAGGATTGTATTGCATTTATTATGAAATTTTCACGGTCCGATCCATTCTCATTGTTTTCTTTAAGAAGGGTTACGGACCTCTATGATCCTCTCACTCGTAAATAATTTATAAGAAATTTCGCAATCGGAAAATTTCTACCGGGAACTCGAGTATCTTCCGCTACGGCTGGAATATACCCAAAAAACAGGCAAGAAAATATTCGGTTAAAAAAAATCCCTTTGCGGAAAATAGGCATCAAGGGGAGCACGAACCAGATCGACCAGAAAAGCAGCGATCCGTTCAATCGTAATATCGAGATATTTTGTTCCTTTTTCCGGGTCGGCCGCAGAGGGATCGGCCGTAGCACAGTACTCATTCAGTTTGGAGAACCTGCGGCTCGTTCTTGCCCACCCTTTCTGCAGCGCCTCTATCTTAAAGGGTCGGGTTGTGGCCACTCCGGCATGAGACATTTCCACCAACTCGGGATACAGGGCCAAAGCAACCGAGGTCTCCATCTCACCGGCATGATCATCGGGTTTCGAAAATAGCTCCTCATAATGATCTTCAGCCACTTTCCACCAATCCACCTGAAATACATAGACATCCAGATCGTATTGAATCTGGCGGATGAAGGGAGTAAAATCATTTCCCCCATGCCCGTTGATAAGAACCATTTTCTGAATATCATAGTGCCGTAGGGATTGTATTATTTCCCGCAGCATGGCATCCAGAATCTGTTGAGAAACATGGATCGCTATGGGAAAATCCAACAGGTTACAATCGACTCCATAAGGAATCCCCGGCAATGCGATTATTTTTCGAGTGGTCTGCCAGGCTTTTTTAACGCTGCGCCGGGTAACAATGGAAGTGTGTAAAAAATCCTGGCCAATCGGAAGATGCAGATTATGCGGTTCTATGGCACTGGTGGGAATAACGGCAACCCGGGGCATATTCTCTTTTAACCGACGCTGATTGGTTTGAGTTAAATCCCATTCGGCTATCATTTTTTCCCTTTCCCGATTTATTTCCTTAAGCGATTTTTTCTTTTACGAACCGATCGGAACGGAAGATTCTTGCAGTATCCGGTTATTCCTGTGAATTCATGTCACCGTACAACACATCCCTGCCGACGAATCGTAAGCCGTGTGACCGAGCCCTTCCCAAACACCGATTCCATCCGGCTAATATACTCTTTTACTGCTTCCGAAGGCAAAAAAACCTGAATGGTTCCCGCAAAACCGCCGCCATGCACCCGGCAGGCTCCCTGACCGATTTCGGAAATATACTTTTCAGATAAGGCCAGAGCTAAAGTCAGTCCCTGTTTAGTTGGATTTTTACCGGAATGAATATTTTGCAGCCATTTAAAGGAAGAATTTCCCGATTCATTAACCAGACGGAGAAATTTCCGGAAATCGCCGGACTTCAGGGCTTTTACCTGTGCTTCCACTCTTTCGTTCTCCTGTAAATAATGGAAGGCCCGCAGCACGGCCCGATCCCCCGCCTGTTTCCTTAAATCGGCTATTTTTTCTAAAAAGGAACCCATCGAAAGTTCGCGCAATGTTTCCGCACCCATGGCCTTAGCCACCGCCTTCATTTCCTGAGGTACGGCAGCATAATCATCGGTTAGATCGGCATGATTGCCACCGCTATCCACCACCAGCAGACTGTACTGATGGGAATCGAAATCAATGGATATTTTTTCAACCAGCGGATGTAGGGCATCTTTAAAATCAATAGAAATAATTCCCCCCACGGCGCAGGCCAGCTGGTCCATTAATCCGCAAGGTTTGCCGAAATATTCGTTCTCGGCATATTGCCCGATCCGGGCCAGGGTTTCGGGTGAAATTTTCCCCTCATTAAAGAAATAGTTGAAGATAGAGCCTATTAATATTTCGACGGACGCCGATGAACTCAGCCCCGAACCCGGCAGCACATTACTGGCCATACAACCGGAAAATCCGCCGATTTTATAACCCGAGTTGACCAGGCCGGAAGCAATTCCCCGGATGAGAGCCCGGGTTGTTCCTTTTTCGTTTTCAACGATTCCCAGGCTGTTCAAATTCACTTCGAACGGTTTATCGTAGCCCTCCGAAAAGAGCGTTATTTTTCCTGAATCATTTTTGGTTACGGCGGCAATGGAATCCAAATTGATGCTGGCCGCCAGCACCCGGCCCCGGTTATGATCCGTATGATTGCCGCCGAGTTCTGTGCGCCCCGGGGAACTGAAAAGATGGATGTCGTCCTCTGAAAAATACTCCAACTGACGAGTGATTAAAGCCTGGTACCGGTTGAATTGTGTCTCAAGTTCTATCGGATCGGAACCGTAGAGTTTTCGAAAGAATTCTTCCAAATTTTTGATATCGAATTTCATATTATTGACCTTAGATTAGCAGGTTTTAATTGAACGCCATATCCGGCAGAGAATGTATGTCCTTTTTTTAAAATAATCAATCCGTCATGGTTGTTAAAGGCATCCACATTACAGGTCATGGGTTCAATAGCGATAGATTTCCTGGAAGGAGGAATGTAAAGCTGCAAAAAGTTGTATTTAGTGTGGCCCGTTTCCTGCCATAAAACGATTTTTATGTCTTCATCTTCATCTACTAATTCCGTGTGGTGCCGACCGGATGTTCCGGACAACTTAAAACAAGAATCAAGCGGCCGGGCTCCGATAACGGAATAATTATCAAAACGGTTATATTTTTTCTTTAAGCCGGTTGGTAATAAACCGCTGTCAAATATAATATGGTTTTCGACCGAGAATTTAAGTTTGAGCTTATCTACAGGCTTTCCGAAAGTAAAAAACGGATGCCAGCCGCTTCCGAATGGCATATCTGTTTCGGAAAGATTACACACGTCGGTTTTACATTGAAACCCCTTTTCCGCACACAATTTGTACTCTAATCGAACCTCAAAGGGAAACGGATACCCGGAGATTGAACCGTCATAATCATACTTTAAAAATAATCGGGCTTCCGTTTTACCGATGGTTTTACCGTTTACTTTAAAAGGCTTATCATAGATAAAACCATGGGCCGCATTACCTTCTCTTTGATAATTTTGGTGTAGTTCGTACGCCATGCCGTTAAAAGTGTATCTTCCGTCTTTTAAACGATTTGGAAAAGGCATCAGTACGGCGTTTTTGTATATCCCCATATTCTTAAATGAAGCACTATTTTTATTTCCGTCAATAATCCCATATAGTTTATCACCTTCTTTTAACACAATTTCATTCACATTCGCCCCGAATTGAGGGACAATAGAAACATACTCGCCTGTCCTTTTATTCAGGATTTTTAATCGGTCTATATCGTTTTGACGCTCTTCAATTATTTCGAACATAGGTCTTATTTACTCCTAAAGTGAATATCCGATAAATTACGTAACCGTTTCGCTGTCTGTTCCGCGGTGATATCCCGTTGCGCCTCTGCCAGCATTTCGTAGCCTACCATAAATTTTTTAATCGAAGCCGAGCGTAGAAGCGGCGGATAAATATGGGCGTGCAAATGCCAGTGATCCATATTCCCACTGTTAAATGGCGCTCCATGCCAGCCCATGGTATAAGGGAAAGAGATATTAAAAAGATTATCGTATCGAATTAAAATACTCTTTAGAAGAAGTGCTAACGCAGCACGCTCTGCAGATGATAAATCAGGGAATCTTAGAACATGTCTCTTCGGCAGGAGCATTGTCTCAAATGGCCACACGGCCCAAAACGGCACCAATGCAACCCAGTGCTCATTTTCAACAACAATTCGTTCTTTCTGCTTGATTTCCTCAGTAAGATAATCCAGCAACAGA
>JALSTK010000170.1 GCA_026983775.1 Calditrichia bacterium | reverse complement strand
GGAAGGCCGGGTTGTTCTGGGAACCTGGCAGCAAATCATTCTTATGGATTTTGATAACCGGCCGCGCACGCGCAGCGTACTCTTTCAATTCGTTGGGGATGTTTCGGATTGATGCGATGGGTTTCGCTTTTATCGTCCCGAGCGGGAAAAATTTTATAATACTATATTGCAGAATAAGTCCGGTCGGACAGGAAACGGTCATGCCGAAAGGGAAGTCGGATGAATCGGGATTGGACGCAGCGCTTTTGAATGCTGCATTCTTTAATAAGGGATGGTGCATTAAGCGGGCGGTTTCTTAGCAGTGAAAATAGCCCGCAGGGGAGCCGGATATCCTTCCACCGTACGCAGAGGATTCTCCTTATCGAGGAAATCGGAGAGGGACTCGAAGGGCATCCACGGCGTCCGACGCTGTTCCAGGGGAGTTGTTCTGGTTATATCGATCCGTTGAACGTTTACGAATCCCGCCTCTTCAAGCCACTGTTCCAGAGTCGGTAAAGAAGGGATAAACCAGACATTGCGCATTTTTGCATAGCGATTTTTAGGCTGCAAAACTTTCCCTCCTGGGCCGTCGATGACCAGGGTCTCCAAAACAAGCTGCCCCTCGCTTCGCAAAAAAGAATGCAATTGCACCAGGTGCTCGATCGGCAAGCGACGATGGTACAGAACACCCATGGAAAAAACGGAATCAAAAAGCTGAAGATGATTCGGCATATCCTGTACTGCGAGAGGCAGAACATAAAAGGAATGGGGCCCCGTAAAATGCCGTATCGCCCAATATTGCATGACATTTTTTAAATAAGGGTCAATGCCGATAACCGCTCTGGCTCCTTCTCCCAGCATACGCCAGCCATAATACCCGTTACCGCAGCCCACATCGAGAACCAGCCGATTATCCAAAGGCTCAATATGCTCTCGCAGACGATCCCATTTCCAGTCGGATCGCCATTCACTGTCTATATAGATACCAAACAGATCAAAAGGCCCTTTTCGCCAGGGCTGTAATTCATGTAAAAGTGTTTCAATAATCTTCCGCTGTTCCGGGCTGCAATCTTCTTCGGAACCGATGGTAACCACAGCTTTCCGGAAATCAATTGCGGAAGGTTTCAATGCAGGCAGTCGGCTTAGGATATCCAGCCATTCTTTCAGGTCTTGGTTTTTTTGAAGGTTCAGCGCTCCGTCGATTTGGGCCGAAAGCAGGTTGATCCGGTCGGAAAGAGACAGGTCCGTAAGAAGATCGTAAAAGGGATGATAATCGATCATTTTACGGCCAGAATGGAAATGAAACTAAAGTACTGAAACCACTGGTGAACCGTCTGAAAACCGGCTCTGTTCAACCGCTGTAAATGCGTGGCCCGGGTGTCGGCGATGAGCACATTATCCAGGGCGGTTCGCTTTTGGCTGATCTCCAGTTTGCTATAGCCGTTGAACTCTTTGAAAGCATAATAGTGGCTGCTCTGGAAATCCTGTTCATTGCTATTTTCAAAGCTTATCTTTTCGGATAGGATCAGAACGCCTCCCGGCTTTAATCCCCGATAGATGCGGGTCAGCAAATCCTGCCGTTGCTGCGGAGGGATGAATTGCAAGGTATAATTCATAGCGACCACAGCAGCCTTTTTTATACGGATATCACGGATATCGGCGCAGATGAAATCAATATTTGCGGACAATTTTCCTTTTGATGCTAATTCCCGGGCCCGTTGAATCATGGCCGGCGCATTATCGATGGCGATGATTTTTGCATTACGTTTGCCGATAGCCCGGGCTATAGCAATGGTCGTCGCGCCCAAAGAGCACCCCAAATCGTAATAGTAACTATTTGCCTGAAAAAAACGGGCCGTAAACATCTCGGTCATGTGTTGGATGATGTGGTATCCGGGGATGGAGCGCAAAGCCATATCCGGAAAAGAATCCGCCACCTGTTCGTTAAATTTGAAGGGATAGACTTCGTCCTGGGGTAAGGCATATACCTTGTCATAACGATAAGATCGTTTCCTGGTCATACCGTTGATCCGGCCATCCGCTCCAGGAAGGATTGAAAATCGCGGACAGACAGGTGACGACTATAGCGTTTTGCTTCCCGGCCTTCATAAAAAATAATAATAGTCGGTACGGCAAATACCATATGTTGTCCGCTCACTTCCGGATTATGTTTTGTGTTCACATACATGAATTCAATATTTTCGTATTGATTTACCACCTCCTTAACTTGTGGACGCAGCACTTTACAGACATTGCATTCATCATGGGAAAAGTAGGTGACTACCATGGGCCGGCTTTTTATTTTTTTTGAAATTTCCTGGAAAGTCATTCAATATTCCTTTTTAAATTCCGATATGTTCACTTATTCTCAGACTCCGGGCGATTGATCCGTTTGCGGATCAGAATAAATCCGTAAGTACTATGGATGCGAAAAAAGCCTGAAGGAGACGCATACCTTCTACTTAAATAATCCCTTTAATTGTTTACCGAGCTTATTTTTTTCCCTGGCAATGCGGGTTTCTATTTCCTTCTTCTTGCGGTCGGCCGCGGACTGCTGCTCCTTGAGCATTTGCTGGTAAGATGCTATCTGGTCTTTCAATTGTTTCTCATTGGTAGAAATCAGCCTGGCCAACTTTTCTCGCTGCGGTTGAAGACGGGCATCCATTTCTTTGCGTATTTTTTGAGCGGCCTTGTTTACCCTTTCCCCGACAACGGATTTTAATCGGGCGGCCAGTTGGCGGTCCAGATTGGACTTGACCTTTAATGAAGACCGGCCTTTCAAAATGGTCAGGAAAGCGGAAAGGTCAAGCCGGTGCATTCCGTCTATGGTCTGACCAAGAATTCTTTGAATTTCCGTCGTTTTACGGCCCTTTATTTCGGTAAGCAGATTAAGACCCGCAGCATCAAATTGAATAGTAAGCTGTGTAGTATCGCCCTGCAGATCGGCCCGGGCGGCAATCTTTCCGAAGCCGTTTTTAGCGGTGGTGGACAGAACAGAAGAGCGGATCAGATTCTTCCCCTTTAAAGGAAAATGCCGATAATCCAGACGGAAATTTTCCCGGGGAGATACTCCGAGATAATTCAGAGTACCCGCCAATTCGAGTCGGGTTTTGCGATTGTTCTCACCGCTGATATGAATTTTCGTTACCTTATGTATCTGGCGTTGGTCGGAAACCAGATTCTGAATAAGACCACTAAGCGCAAGGCCGTCGGAGGTTTGTCCGCTCAAATCGATTTTTTTTATCCACCAGTCCGGCCGGGCATTCGGATTGTAAAAATAAATATCCTGCCCCTTTAAGCGGGGCGGTTTGGCTTTCGGCGGTTTATCGGATTTTAATTTGGAAGCATAGTGACGTACGGTCGTTATATAGCCGAGATAGGTTTGCACCTTATTAACAAGGGTCGGACCAAAAACAAATTTTCCGATATTCGTAAGCGATATATCCGGTAATTTAGCCATGGACCTGGCCCGTTTGTAATCGTTTTTTATCCAGTCGTCGGCCAGGCGAAGGCCTTCTTTCGATCGTTTTAACTGAACCTCAAAATCGGTTTTTAAAGTCATATATTTTTGCCGTGTATCTTTTATTTTCTTTTTAGCGGCATCAATCTTTTTTAAAGCGGCAAGGAGCTGATCTAATTTTTTAATTTTTTTAAGATCGATGCCTTTCAGGCTGGCCCGGGTTTGGGCGATATCCTCTTTAATGCGTAGTGAAGCAAAGCGCGTTTTCCATGATTGGTAATCCGCGCTGAGCGCCCTTTGCAAAGAATCAATTTTTTGCGGTGATTGCAGATTGAGATGCTTTAGCAAAGAATCCACATTTAGATTTTTCTTAACCGTAGATAAACTACTGAGCGACTGCTGTTGAACCCGGCCGCCCAGGGCGCTCAGGGCCCGAATGACAAAATTGGGTTTTTCGTGTTTTTCCTTTTCCGATAACCGACCATCCTCCTTGCGGGCGGTTGAGGTGCGAAAATTATGGATTCGAAAGTCTTCAACAATAACCTTTTTCGAAAGAAGGGGCCAGAATTCCAGGTCTAAATCACTCTCCCCGGTCTCAAATAAATTGGTCATGGTGTGTTTGGGATCGGTTACCTGTAAGCGTTGCCACTTTAACCGGACTTTGCTAAGGGAAAAGTCCAGATCGTCGAATTCGACTCTGGCGCCCACCATATAACTGGCGGTTTTTTCCAACTGCTGTTCCAGCCACTGATCGGTAAAAACAAGACCGAGTACAATGAATAAGCCGATAAGAACGGCTAAAAAAATAATTCCTTTCCAGCGAAACATTTAGCCTCCGATTATTTTAATCTTTTCATACATACGATAAAATTTGGTTGCTTTGAAAATTTGCACGATACGTAACTTCTGCAATTTCGGATCGACTACCCGGCGGTACCAGACGACAAAATATTTCATTGCAAAGAAAACGGGAATAAACAGGATGATGCTGCTGACCAGGCTGCCGATGACAACCGTATTGTTGTAGTGACTGAGAGCAACCACCGGTATTTGATATAACCGGGCCCAAAAACCGTGCAGAACCGCAACGTCAACCAAAAGATAGTAACCAAAGCTATGGAACACAGGGTCCAGTACATAAGCCAGCATACCGAAAATAATATAGCCGAATAGAGAGGCCCCGATGTTAACCCGCAAGATAACGATTAAAACAATCAGAATCAGATTGTGGATGGTCCACAAGGGGGTCAGACCGATGATCATACCCATCACAAAGCCAAAGGCGATTTTATTCGGAGAATCTTCCGAACGCAGAATTTTGAATAGCTTGGCCAGCAAATCCAATCCGAACATAGCAAACTCCCTTGAATTGAGTAGATGACATGTGGTAAAACAAATGATTAAGAATGGTGAAAGATAAGAAAAATTTAGAGAGAAAAAAATATTTCCGGGGTCTCACTGCTCAAAAGGGTGGCCATCTCTCCGGAAATCCGGAAGATAATAATCCGGGGCCGTCATTTCCTGCAGAAAAACATGGGGCATATGCAGATGTTGTACTCGTTGTACGCTTCTTTCATATTCGGAATAAGTGATCTGCCGGGAAAGAAGCGCTACCCGTTTAGCTTTGTATGTGGGGCGATACTGGGACATCAGGCTTACGGCCACCTCCGGGTGTAGTTCACGGGCAATCCATGCCAGTACCTGGTCCGTATCGGAAAGATTGTTGGGAAGAATTAAATGGCGGATGATTAACCCGCGTCGGGCGTGGCCATGGGAATCGGTTTGCAAAAGTCCTACCTGACGGTACATCTCTTTGATGGCCCGGCGGGCAACGGACGGATAATTTCTTCCTTGCGAATATTTAATGGCCGAGCGCTCATCCCAATATTTAAAATCCGGAAGATAAATATCTACGATTCCATCTAAAAGGCGTAGTGTCTCTAAGGAATCGTAAGCATTACTGTTATATACAATCGGAAGATGAAGTCCCATGGGGATGGCTTCAAGAATGATTCTCACCATTTGCGGCACGAAATGGGAGGGTGAGACGAAATTGATATTATGAACCTTTAATTCATCCTGTAGGCGGACGATTTGCTCAGCGGCTGTTCGAAAATTCATGGTTTGGGATTTGAAAAAAGTCCGATCCTGGCTGATCTGCCAGTTTTGACAGTATATACAGCGCAGATTACAGCTTCCGAAGAAGACCGTTCCCGATCCGTTGGAACCGGAAAGCACCGGTTCCTCACCGTGATGGTCACAAATAGTGGTGATATAAGGCCGGTATCCGGCCCTACAGATTCCCACCGGCTCATCCTGCAAACGATTGACGGCACAGTTTCGGGGACAGATGGTACAATGAGCCAGATTTTGTTCCAGTCGATGAAGTCGATTCTTTAGTTCACCGCTCTTATATAATGCTAAGTAGGATGGTTCGTTCATGGGACTATGAAGTTCTATAGATAAAATTTTCAGTTTTCCTGAGCTCCGTCCATTCGGACCCCGGGCATCGGGAAGAGTCATCGCTCAGACCCGACAGGAATAGAAGCTCGCTTCCGTTTTCTCAGGCCCAATCTATTCATTCTCGTCGTGCGGTGCAAAAAAAAACCATCGGTAGACGGGCAACCCTGACACAATGATTATGACCTGAGTAAACAGATGTCATTCCCGTGTAAACGGGAATCCGGAAATATTTGTGAAAAGTCATATAACTCATCCCCTGACCCCTTCTCTTACGAAGAGAAGGGGAAATCAAGTCCCTCTCTTTCTAAGAGAGGGATTTAGGGTGAGTTACCATAGAAGTTCAACGCATCCCCTATACTCTTTATCCCAGAAAAGCACCCTCCGCAGAGTGTTATTCCCGAATGTTTTTATCGGGAATCCAGAAATGTTGGTGGAGTCATGGAACTCATCCCCTGACCCCTTCTCCCGGAATGCGCTATCCGCAAAGTGTCATTCCCGAATGCTTTTATCGGGAATCCAGAAATGTTGGTGGATTCATAGAACTCATCCCCTGACCCCTTCTCCCGGAATGCGCTATCTGCAGAGTGTCATTCCCGAATGCTTTTATCGGGAATCCAGAGATGCTCTCACCACTCTTGGGTCTATGTCTGGATTCCCGATCAGGTCGGGCCCGCCAAAGGACGGGCAGGCCACGACAAAGCCGGGCGGGCATGACACGAGGATACTGCCCACGAAAGCAGGTGTCATTCCCGTGCAAACGGGAATCCGGAAATATTTGTGAAAAGTCATATAACTCATCCCCTGCCCCCTTCTCTTACGAAGAGAAGGGGAAATCAAGTCCCTCTCTTTCTAAGAGAGGGATTTAGGGTGAGTTACCGCGGGAGTTAACGCATCCCCTATACCCTTTTTCCCAGAAAAGCACCCTCCGCAGAGTGTCATTCCCGTGCAAACGGGAATCCGGAAATATTCTTGTCAACCGGGTCTGAATACGCAAGGTTCCCTCTATCCATAAAATTATATTTTATTTTTGATTTCATCTCTAAGCGATTTCTATTATATTCCCAGCAGTCAAAAATTGTTGAACAAGACTGCTTTGCGGGTGAGTGATACAGTTGAATTCCGTCCTTACTCTGCTCCGGTAAGCGGGACGGGAAAGACAATCTGTCTGACCGATTGCTATGTATCATTCGAATTCAAGAGTTATCAATAAAAGTAACGAATATGCAGTACAGAGAATCATATAATCAAAAATTTGAACGTATCGCAGGGCAAACCCTATTCGGATTGTTAAAAGAAAAACAGCAAAATTTTATCCGCCGTTTGGCTCATCGCTATCGTTTTACCATGCAGGAACTGCGTCAGGTAGTGGAAGCTTGCCGGGATTTGGATATGTGGGGAGAAGAGAGTCTGGAAAACTGGTGGCTATCGCATTTCCCCGAGCCTGAAAAGGATGCCAATTTACGACAGCTAAAACAGGCCCGGCTGCAAAATCTTCAGGCCCATCTGTATACTTTACGCACCATGGCCAAATCCTATGATCAACTTCATCCCTCTTATCCAAAATATACGGGTAAAAAAATAGTGGTAAAGGAATCGGATAAAAATATTTTTGGCTGGTGTCCGGTTGCCTCCGAAAAAACGGTCTGCTGTAATTTACGGACCATCGATGCGGTGGAGGGGTGTGCGTTTGGCTGCAGTTATTGTACCATTCAGACCTTCTACCGGGAAGAGTATGTTTTTGACGCCCATCTGAAAGACAAATTACAGGCCATCGATTTGGACGCAGGCCGATTCTATCATATCGGAACAGGCCAGTCTTCCGATTCTCTAATCTGGGGTAACCGCAATGGTCTGCTGGATGATCTGGTGCAATTTGCCCGGCAAAGGCCCAACGTACTTTTGGAACTGAAAACCAAATCGGATAACATCGATTATTTCCTGGATCATGATGTACCGCAAAATATATTCTGCAGTTGGTCCTTGAATCCTCAGGAAATTATTGACAGGGAAGAATACTACACAGCCGGCCTGGAGGCAAGGCTAAGGGCGGCTCGTGCCGTGGCAGACAAAGGAATGAAAGTTTCCTTTCATTTTCATCCGATTATTTACTATGATCACTGGCATAGTGCATATCCGGCTATTGCCAGACGTATTATGCAGGAATTTGATCCGCAGGAAATTCTTTTCATCTCTTTCGGATCGGTCACCTTTATTAAACCGGTTATCAAAAAGATTCGGGCTACGGGCATTTCTTCGAAAATTTTACAGATGAATTTTGTATCGGATCCACATGGGAAACTGACCTATGCCGATGATATTAAAATTGAGAAATTTACAACGATGTACCAGACATTTTCTCCCTGGCATGATCGGGTGTTCTTCTATCTGTGTATGGAAAAAGCATCCATTTGGGAACGTTCCCTTGGTTATGTCTATACGAATAATGAAGAATTCGAGAGGGAATTGATTCGGCATAGTGTGCGCAAAATGGATCCTTTAAAAAAGTTGCTTGAGGCGGGTATTGTTTCTTTGCCCGATGAAGGGATAAAGGAAAGAAATTAAAAATTTCGGCAAATAGGTCGAGAAAGGATAAAAATCAAACGAATTATGAAGAGGTCCTTATGAAACGTGTCTTAGTTGCTACCGGAGGCGGAGATTGTCCCGGATTAAATGCGGTCATCCGCGGTGTGGTCAAGCGTGCTGCACAGGAGCGGGAATGGGAAGTACTGGGAAGCTATCAGGCTTTTAACGGGGTGCTGCGAGAGCCTATGGAATTGATTACTCTGGATGAAAAGAAGGTTTCCGGAATTCATGTCAAGGGCGGTACAATCATTGGTACAACCAATAAAGGAGGACCCTTCTCCTGGCCTATTAAGGAAAAGGACGGAACCTGGACAACCGTGGATCGTTCGGACGAGCTGATTCGTCGTCTTCAGTATCAGAATATTGAAGCGGTCATTAATATCGGCGGTGACGGTTCCCAGCGAATTTCCCAGGGACTGTATGAAAAAGGCTTGAATATCATCGGCGTGCCGAAGACCATCGATAATGATTTAGCGGGCACGGATTTTACTTTCGGTTTTCAAACCGCGGTAGAAATTGCTACCGATGCCGTGGATAAACTGGTAACAACAGCCGAAAGCCATAACCGGATTTTTATTCTGGAAGTAATGGGTCGGGATGCCGGTTGGATCGCCTTGCATTCCTCGGTAGCCGGTGGAGCCGAAATATGCCTCATTCCGGAAATACCCTACACGGTAGATAGCATCATGGAACGTATACACGAACGTATTGTGCACGACCGGGGATTTCTGATTATTGTAATTGCCGAAGGTGCCAAACCGGTAGGCGGTGATGTGGTCGCCGAAGACCTGGGTCAGGCCGGTTATGAACATAAACATCTCGGCGGGGCCGCTTCCCGCTTAAAAAAACAGTTGGAAGATGCCGGTTGCCAAACCGATATACGGGTAACGATTCTGGGCCACTTACAGCGAGGGGGAATCCCTGCCGCCTATGATCGTATTTTAGCAACCCAGTTCGGCGTAAAGGCTTTTGAGCTGATTCTGGAAGAACAATTCGGGCAGATGGTGTCCTACAAACATCCCAATATTATCGGCGTCCCGATCGCCGAGGCAATTTCCGTCTATAATCGCATCCGACCGGACGATCAATTATTGCGTACTGCCCGCGGTATAGGCATCTGTATGGGCGATTAAAATAAAAAATTCTGATTCATGAATGCTGTTTTACCCAACTTTCCAGGCCTCCGGCAACGATGATTTCCTGGGCGGCCCTACCGAGAGGCGCAAATCTATAGCCGGCATCGCCTACAAGGATTTCAGCCCTGGAAAAATCAATGACCGCTGCTAAATCGGTCTTAATAGTTAATCGGCTTGTTTTGAATTGTGTTTTCAGGGCTTCAACCAGGGCAGGAACAGTCAGTACAATAAAGCCGTTATTGATGGCGTTCCGTTTGTACGTTTCACTGAATGATCCGGCAATCACCAATTGAATCCCCCGGTATTTAAGGGCCGTTGCCGCCTGCTCTCTGGAGCTGCCTGTCCCGAAATTGTAACCGCCTACCAAAATATCGCCTTTTTCCACAATGGAATTAAATTGGGGGTCGTAATTTTCCATGACTACTTCGGCTTGCTGTTGAGGAGTGATGTCATCGAGGTAGGTGTACTTTCCGGGATAAATACCGTCCGTATTCATATTATCTTGCGGGCAATAGATCAGGTTTCCGGTAATGGTTTGCGGAAAGCCGTCCAATAATTCCACGGATAAGGGTCCGCTTGTTTTTCCTTTATGAACAGTAATATCCCCATGGATATCTGCATCATCCGTTTCCCCGGGAAGGTCGATATAACCTTTTACGGCCGAAGCAGCTACCACAGCCGGTGATGCCAGATAGGCCCGGGCATTGGGAGAGCCCATTCTTCCTTTAAAATTACGGTTTGTGGCCGAAATGCCTACTTCGCCGTCTTCCAATAAACCGGCTCCCAGCCCGATGCAGGGTCCGCAACCCGGAGGCAGGGGAATGGCACCCGCTTCCAATAAAGTTTGCCAGTCGCCCCGTTTTTCACTCTCCTTTTGAACCTCGCTGGAGGCCGCTGCAATATAGAATTTAACATTCGGATGGATCTTTTTACCGCGGATAATTTCTGCGGCCCGGGCGATATCCTCGGTACGGCTGTTGACACAGGAAACCAGATAGGCTTTTTGGATGTGTATTTTTTTATTCCGGATTTTACGCACGGGCGTCATTACTTTTACCGTATCGGGTCCCGAAACCGAAGGACGGATCGTGGATAAATCAATGGTTAATTCCCTGGCGTAAAAAGCGCCGTCATCGGCCACCGGAATATTTCTTTCCAACTCTGAAATCTTTTGATCATTAATCCGCGGATGCAGGCCATGACCGTCTTCGTCGGAGGGGACTCCCTCGGCGCCTCGTTTTTTGATATAGGAGGAACGTTCCTGTAACCAGTGCAGAGTGCGTTGGTCAATGGGAAAGAGACCTACTAATGCGCCCCATTCCGTGGTCATATTGGCGATCGTCAGGCGCTGATCGATAGACAGGGAACCGATGCCCGCTCCGCTGAATTCCAAAGCGTGATTCAACACTTCATCGTGATTAAAATACCCGGCCAAAGTGATGATTACATCTTTGCCGCTCACTCCTGCTTGTAACGATCCCTTTAAAATAATTTTCGCTACCGGAGGAATTTGCCACCAGGTACGCCCGCTGGCCCAGATAGCAGCCGCATCTGTGCGGACGATCGGTGTGCCTAAACAGCCGATGCCCCCATACATATTGGCATGACTATCGGAAGCGACAGCGAGGGAGGCGGGAAAAGCATATCCCTCTTCAATCATGATTTGATGGCCGATGCCCCGACCGGCAGGATAAAAATCCACACCCATCTCAAGAGCAAAGGCCTCGATTTTCCGGTACTTACGAAGATTTTTCTCGCTCGTATCCTGGATATTATGATCCAGAGCAAACACAGGTTGCCGGGGATTCGCCATGCGCTTTGCGCCAATACTGCGGAATTTTGGAATCACGGCTCCGGTATTATCATGGGTTAGGACATGCGCCGGGCGAATGGTAATGAAATCACCGCTATGGATTTCGGTGTCCGGACTTAGTCCTACGGCAAATTTTTGAACGATTTTTTCTACTAAATTCTGAGCCATGATTGTTCTCCGAGCTGTTTAAAATTTTAAGATGAACAAATTTAAAGAATTCGTGTTTTGATTCCAACATAAGCTATATTTTTTCAGAAACATAATTTCAGTTGTGTTTACAGTTAATAAATCGGATGATATTATTTGAATTAAACCATCCCTGCGGCCGGAGTGGGCAAGCCGCCCGTATCCAGTTGCGACATTTGCATGCCCCACCTTATCTGTCACGTGGATCTATTATTACCGACTTCATTTACGTATGTTGTATACATCGCGTTATCCTTCATCATACTATCGATTTAATGTTTTATTGAATTATTCTCAATTGATTGATAAATTGACGTTGCGATTCAATGAAAAATCGGAAGGAATGATTTCTGTTCAATTATTTGAAAAAGGAAAAAAATGCAAGATAAACAATCTGTTTTGGTTACCGGGGGTGCCGGCTATATCGGCAGCCATATTGTTCAGCTCTTATGCGAAATGGGCCACCGGGTCACGGTGTTGGACAACCTGTCATTAGGTCGTGAAGAAAACGTGGATAAACGGGCTTCTTTACTTGTTGGAGATATTCTGAATAGGGATGATTTAAGAAAAGCATTATCCGTGCAGCCTCGGGTTATCTTTCATTTTGCAGCCTGGAAGGCGGCCGGAGAATCGATGACCGATCCGGCCAAATACGCCACGAATAATATCTGTGGTACCTTGGGACTACTAAACGCCATGCTGGAATATGATATACGTTATTTTGTCTTCAGTTCATCGGCGGCTGTATACGGGGAACCGCAATATACCCCAATTGATGAAAAGCATCCTCTGCATCCGGCTAATTATTATGGATATACCAAATTAGCCATTGAAGAGAATTTGCAGTGGTATAGTCGCTTAAAAGGGATCCGCTATGCAGCTCTTCGATATTTTAATGCTACCGGCTATGATATTCACGGCCGAATTCGCGGCAAGGAAAAAAATCCCGCTAATTTATCTCCGGTCGTCATGGAAACCATTGCCGGTTTACGGCATGAAATGCAGGTTTTTGGCGACGACTACGAAACACCCGATGGAACCTGTATTCGTGACTATATCCATGTCAGTGATCTGGCCGTAGCTCATCTTAAAGCCATGGAATATCTTCTGGAAAATGATGAAAACCTGGTAGTCAACCTCGGTACGGGAGAAGGACACTCCGTAAAGGAGGTTATTCAAACGGCAGAAAGAGTAACCGGTAAGAAAGTAAATTATACGATCACGGATCGTCGTCCCGGTGATCCACCGGCCCTGGCCGCAAGTAATCATCTCGCCAAAGAATTATTGGGCTGGCAACCGGAGTATTCCGATCTGGATACGATTTTCCGTACCATGGCTTCGGTTTATCTCGATAAGGATTCAAAATGAAGGTAACCGCCCGGGCGAATGCCAACATTGCGTTTATTAAATATTGGGGTAAGCGGGATACCCGCTTAAATATTCCCGCAGTGGGGTCTATCTCTCTAACATTAAAAGGTCTTAGCACATCCACATCGGTGGAGTTCCGTCGGGAATATAACAGCGATCGGTTTATTTTGAATGGTGCTCCGGCCCCCGTTCAGGAGTTGCAACGTGTCTCCCGCTTTTTGGATCTGATCAGGAAAAAAAAAGAATTAAACCGATTTGCCCGTGTAGAGAGTAAGAATAATTTTCCGACAGCCGCCGGACTGGCTTCTTCCGCATCCGGTTTTGCCGCGTTGGCCAGAGCCGCAACTCTTGCCGCAGGATGGGAAGCGGATGATCGCGAGTTGAGTATTTTAGCGCGTCAGGGATCGGGATCGGCGGCCCGTTCCGTTTTTGGAGGTTTTGTGGAAATGCATCGCGGTAGTCTTGCTGATGGCAGCGATTCCTTCGCCGAAATAGTGGCCGATGAAAACTATTGGGACCTTCGCCTGCTGGTGGCGGTGACTTCGGAACAAACAAAACGAATTGCTTCTACCGAAGGAATGAACCGTACGGCCCGGACTTCTTCCTATTATGCATCCTGGGTGGAATATTCCGAAAAAGATCTGGCTGAGATGCGTCAGGCTATTTTGCAAAAAGATTTTCATCAGGTGGGTGAGTTGTGTGAATACAGTGCCTTAAAAATGCATGCCCTGGCCCTTTCGGCACGACCGGGAATTCTTTACTGGAACAGGGTAACCGTTGATTTGATCCACCAGATCCGGCAATGGCGCAGGGAAAATATTCCGGTCTATTTTACGATTGATGCCGGTCCCCAGGTAAAAGTTCTGTGCCAGCCCGGGTTTGAGCAAAAAATACATAACCTGCTTTCAGCATATCCGGGAGTACAAAACGTAATTCTTACCGGACCGGGCCGGGGTGTTCGCCTTGTGGAGAATTCATAATGGTTTCGGCTTCCGCTCCCGGTAAAATGATTTTAATCGGCGAATATGCCGTTTTGGAAGGTGCCCCGGCTTTGGTTTATGCCATCAACCGAAAAGCCCATGTCGTGCTTGCCGAGCGCACCCTTTCAGAATCATTGGTTGAAGCTCCTTCTTTGGGTATTGAAGCCCAGCCCTTTGTTATTACCCCATCCGGACATGTCCGCTTTGATCCCAACGCCGAAACAAGTATCCAACAGCGTCTGGAATTTTTCAGACTGGTCTATGAATCCCTGGGGAATAGTTTTCGTCAAAAGCAGATAACCCTTCCGCCTTTGCATCTTTCGCTAAGAACGGACGACTTCTATTCCTCCCGCTTAAAGACCAAACTGGGTTTCGGGTCAAGCGCGGCTTTAACGGTTGCCCTTGTCAGAGGATTGATGCAAATAACCTCCTCAGGGCAGGATACGATCGAAATTTTTAATATGGCCCGCAAAGCTCATCATTATGCCCAGGACAGCACGGGGAGCGGTATCGATATTGCTTCCAGTACCTTTGGAGGGATTATTCGCTATACCTTGCCGGCTGATCCGGCTAAAGACGATCGTTTTGCCGAAAGAATACCGGAATGGCCGGAACTATGTATGCGCGTGGTTTGGACGGGAAGATCCGTTTCAACAAAAAAATTGGTCAAGGGAGTCAAACAACTCAATCAACAAAACCCAAAACTATACGGTTCGCTCATGGATTCTTTAACCGAAATCAGCCGTTCGGGCTGTAAGGCTTTTATAGAACGGGAGATGAACCTCTTTCTGGAAGCTGTAAACGATTTTTTTCAGGTACAAATTGAACTGGGCCGGAAGAGCGGTATGCCCATTATTTCGGAAAGCCACCAACAATTGGCTGAACTGGCCGCAAAGCTGGGACTGGTGTACAAACCTTCCGGTGCAGGAAGCGGAGATATCGGCATCGCCTTCGGCAATGATCCTGGGATAGCAGATCAATTTGCCCTGCAAGCTCAAAAAGCCGGGTTTCAGATCATCGAAGTTCAGGCTGCCGAACGGCAAAATGAGTAAACGGATTTGAGATTTTAAAAAATATAGGATTGGAATTAAATTGGATGAAATTGAGTGAAGAATAGAAAGTGAGTTATGGCTAATTCCCGTATATCCGGTTTTTACAAGCACTCGATTCAGGAGCGTTTACGCCTTCTAAATCAACTGGGTTTTTTATCCAAAGAAGATTTTAAAGCCCTGTTAGACAGATCGGCTGTGTTGAAGGCGGAAGATGCCGATAAAATAATAGAAAATGTAATCGGTACATTCGCCCTGCCTATGGGGCTTGGTCTTAATTTTCTGATTAATGAAAAAGATTACATCATTCCCATGGTGGTGGAAGAACCTTCAATCATTGCCGCTGTGAGTTCTGCCGCGAAGATCGTCCGTGAATCGGGAGGATTTTTAAGCACGAGTTCGGAAATGATTCTTATCGGTCAAATCCAGGTGGTTGATGTAAAAAACACCTCCCGTGCCCAATTGGCGATTCTACAAAATAAGGACGAAATCATCAGTCTGGCCAACAACCTGCATCCCAAGATGGTTGCCAGGGGGGGAGGCGTACGTGATGTGGAAGTACGCATCATCAATAGTGCCGGCTCCAGGGGGGATATGATCATTGTCCATTTGATGGTCGACACCCGGGATGCCATGGGCGCCAATCTGGTGAACAGCATGTGTGAGGGAGTCGCCCCCTTAGTGGAGAAGATTACCGGGGGTAAAGTGTTTTTACGCATTTTATCCAATCTGGCAGACCGTTCCATGGTTCGTTCTCAATGTAAGATACCATTGGATTTACTGTCCAATAACGGCTATTCCGGACAGGATGTATGTGACGGGATTATTCTTGCTTATGAATTTGCTGCTGCCGATCCCTACCGGGCGGCGACGCATAATAAGGGTATTTTAAACGGGATCGATCCGGTGGTGATTGCTACCGGAAATGATTGGCGGGCCATTGAAGCGGCGGCCCATGCTTATGCCGCCCGCGGCGGACGCTATACCTCTTTAACCCGCTGGCAGCAGGACGAGCAGGGAAATCTGATCGGCAGTATCGAATTGCCTATTCGGGTCGGTATTGTGGGAGGACCGTTGGAGAGCAATCCCATGGTGCCTATCGCCCTGCGTTTATTGGGAGTTACTTCGGCGCGGGAATTGGCGGAAGTACTGGCTGCGGTGGGATTGGCCCAGAATATGTCGGCCTTAAAAGCCCTGGCCACGGAGGGAATCCAGCGCGGCCACATGAGCCTGCACGCTCGCAGCGTGGCCATGGCTGCCGGAGCCGATGCAGATATATTTGAGACGGTCGTAGAAAAACTGATCGACTCATCCGAGATCAAGATCTGGAAGGCTAAAGAAATTATTAAACAAGTTAAAGCGACCCCGGTCAGAAAGCCCAGGGAAGAACTATTGCAAGCTCCGCCAGGAGATTTACCCACAGGGTTCGGAAAGATTATTCTTCTCGGAGAGCATGCCGTGGTGTACGGGAGTCATGCCATCGCAGCACCCATCCCGCTGGCCATGCAAGCCAAGGCAACTCCTTCGGAACGTCCGGGAGTTCATTTGATCATTTCGCGCTGGGGAGTTGAAGAACAATTGCAAATGGGTGCCGAACATAAATATTCCATATTTAAATCATTGGAACTGATTCTTGAGCGGATGAGTCTTACGGATCGGAATGTGAAGATTGAGGTATTCCCCCAGGTGCCCAGAGCCATGGGACTGGGAGGCTCGGCCGCCCTTGCCGTGGCGATTATCCGGGCCTTAGCCGGGCAATTCCATATCGGTTTGAGTGACGAACAAATTTCGAAACTGGCCTATGAATCCGAGACCATTGTCCACGGCACTGCTTCCGGTATTGACAATACCTTGGCTACCTACGGCCGTTTCCTGTTGTTCCGAAAAGGGGAACCGCCGCTTATTAAACCGCTGGAAGTAAAGGAACCCATCCGCATCGTGATCGGCATGACCTGGACCGAAAGTCTTACGGCCAAAATGGTGGCTAAGGTGCGAACCTCCTGGGAAACAAACAAAACCCTGTATAACCATATTTTTAATGAAATCGATCAACTAACCCTGCAAGCGGTGCAGGCTATTGAAAAAAATGATCTGGTGCAATTGGGGGAATTGATGAATATTAATCAGGGCTTACTCAATGCTTTACAGGTTTCGAGTAAGGATCTGGAAGATCTGATCGACATTGCCCGGAGCAACGGGGCGCTGGGTGCTAAATTAACCGGTGGGGGCGGCGGCGGGGCCATGATCGCCCTGTGTCCCGAACATGCCGAAAAAGTCGCATCCGCCATGAAGAAAGCCGGCTACAAGACATTGATTACGGAAATTCATTAATTCTTAAGACTCAAAAGGATTTAAAAATTTATGTTAGGAAAAGTCCTCTCAAAAAAATCCGATCATCTGTTCAGCGAAATGGTACGCTATTCGATTTCCGGTGCAACCGCCTTTGTAGTGGATGTAAGTATTCTCTATACACTGACGGAGTGGTTTCATCTCTATTACCTGATATCGGCTGCGCTGGGATTTACCTTTGGCACGTTTACGGTGTATATTCTCAGTATTTCCTGGGTATTTCCGGTACGGGCTTTCGATAGCCATCAAAAAGAATTTCTGGTATTTGCTCTGATCGGAGCGGTCGGATTGGGATTTAACGAACTTTTAATATGGACTTTTACCGATTTTCTTCATTTTTATTACTTGATTTCCAAAGCATTTGCCGCCGCGCTGGTATATACCTGGAACTTTACGAGTCGCAAATGGTTGTTATTCTCAAAGCAAAAGGGGAAAGGGTAAGACTTATCTAAAAATATCTGTTTGCAGATAGTTCGAATGAAATCGTTAATTTCATAGGCTAATTAAAACATTTTATTGAGGGATATATGGATTTGAAGAACGAACGGGTCTCATTTGATGATGAGAAACTCATTCTGGTTGATGAAAATGACCGGGTGCTGGGATATGAGAATAAAGATATTTGTCATAATGGAGCGGGCCTTTTACATCGTGCTTTTTCCATCTTTGTTTTTAATAGTAAAAACGAATTATTACTACAAAAGCGTAGTCCGGAAAAACGTCTTTGGGGAAATTACTGGTCAAACACCTGTTGCAGCCATCCTCGCAAAGGAGAGACCTACGAAATAGCTACCCACCGAAGGTTGGAAGAGGAAGTGGGATTGGATATTCCCATGCAGTATTTATATAAATTCCAATATCAGGCTCGTTTCGGTAATGAGGGTTCTGAAAATGAAGTATGTTCGGTTTACATCGCTAAAACGGACCGGGCACCGGTGATTAACCGCACGGAGATTTCGGATTGGAAATACATTTCCATGGATGATCTGAACAGGGAATTAAAGAATCATCCCGAACACTTTACGCCCTGGTTTAAAATGGAATGGCAACGTTTGAGGGATGAATATCTGGAAGTGATCCGGCACTTGAGCGTGCAGAAATAAGGGCGGGCCGGCCATAGTTGCTTTCAGGCCTTTCATGGGCAGCCTATCTCTTTTATTTTTTTAGAATTTCAACGTTTATGATGGAATAAGGCGAAAAAAATGACTTCCGGATCATTTTTTTCTTGCATTTAATGGTTGAAAATGTATCTTATGTGGCTTAGTTAATTTTCTTGACCAACTAATAGATTCTTTATCAAAAAACAGTGAAGGAGACACAGTATGCGTATTTTAATCCACGACGACTATGACCGGATGAGTGAATGGGTCGCTCATTATGTAGCCCGTCAAATTAATAAAGCCAAACCAACCCCCGAAAAACCCTATGTATTGGGCCTGCCTACAGGATCTTCTCCCATCGGAACTTACAAAGAGCTGGTTAAACTGTATAAAGCCGGTGAAGTCTCGTTTAAAAATGTACGTACCTTTAATATGGATGAATACGTAGGTATTTCAGAGGATCATCCCGAAAGCTACCACTATTTTATGCATCACTATCTTTTTGATCATATAGATATTAAACCGGAGAATATTAATATCCTCAACGGAAATGCCGCGGATTTGGAAGCCGAGTGTCAGCAATATGAAGAAAGAATTAAGGCCAGCGGTGGAATCGATCTGTTCCTCGGCGGCATCGGCCCGGACGGACACATTGCCTTTAATGAACCGGGTTCGTCTCTCTCTTCCCGAACGCGTATCAAAACACTGACTTTCGACACCATTAAAGCCAATTCCCGTTTTTTTGATAATGATATCAATAAAGTTCCGAAAACAGCTCTTACCGTCGGTGTAGGAACGGTGATGGATGCCCGCAAAGTGTTGATTTTGATTAGCGGCTATAACAAGGCCCGTGCCCTGCAGAAAGTGGTTGAGGAAGGCGTGAATCATATGTGGACGGTCTCCATGCTGCAACTGCACAGACATGGAATTATTTGTTGTGATAATGAATCCACTATGGAACTGAAGGTAGGCACGGTCAAGTATTTCAAAGATATTGAAAAAGATGCTTTAGAGAATCTACCTCAGATGTAAAACAGAAGATAAAAAAGCCGTCGGCAAGACGGCTTTTTTTATTCACCGATGATTTTAACCAGAACCCGTTTTCTGCGCCGTCCGTCAAATTCCCCATAATAAATCTGTTCCCAGGGACCAAAATCCAACCGGCCCTCGGTAATAGCTACCACTACTTCCCGGCCCATGATTTGCCTTTTTAGATGAGCATCGCCGTTATCTTCGCCGGTCCGGTTGTGGCGATAAAAATCGACCGGTTCGTGGGGTGCCAGGCGTTCCAGCCAGTCTTCATAATCCTGCAGTAATCCGCTTTCCGCATCGTTAATATAGACACTGGCCGTGATGTGCATGGCATTTACCAGACAAAGACCTTCCCGTATTCCGGATTCCTGCAAACAGGATTCCACTTCGCCGGTGATATTGATAAAATCACGCCGGTGGGGAGTATTAAACCAAAGCTCTTTTCTATAAGATTTCATCCTACCTCCTGTCAGATATTTTCCGTGCTTTTACGTAGTTCGCTGGATTTCTGGTAGAATTCCTCCGGATTCATCACTTTCAGAAAAACCAATCCACGGGTAGATCGGATGCGTGAATCCTGATTTTGATAAAAGAAATCCCGTCCCAGGAGAGTTTTCAGTTGTTGATATTGTTCGACCTGAATTTTTTGAGCCAGACCGGAGAATGGGCCGTCATATTCATAGCTGGGGAAAGAAGCCTCCTTTTGTGAACCGAAAGCATTGAGAAAAGCGTGATTGAGAATAGCGCTCGTGTTATGAGTAACCGGAACGAAATGGGTCGCTTCGGAGGGATGGAAGCGATACCAAACGTTTCTATAACCCCAGACCTGGATGTCTTTCCGTCCGCTCTCTTGCTGATACATCCGTAAAGCGGTGGAGATGGCCTGTAGAACTTTGTAGTGGGTATCCGGTCCGCTGCCTTCAGGATCAAAGGCAACGGTCACCACGTCCGGTTTGGTACGACGGATGGTTTCCAGCACGGGCATTACATCCCGGTCCACGGTGGGCTCTTCCGTAAATATATCTCCTTTGTAAAATCCCAATCTGGAATGAATAACCGATTCGCACCTAAAGCCGAAATACCCCCACAAAATATCCGCTTCCCATTCCCGGGTTACTCCTTTAAGCTGCTGAATGTAAGGCAAATCCTTTTTGCCCGGATACTGGGTTCGAAAATAGCTCAGTAATTCATCGATTCGATTCTCCAGATTATCAAAGGCATCTTCTTCGAAGATCTCCACCAGATTACGTAGCAAGCGGCGGGCGGTTCCTTCATTCATATCTTCTTCACTATTGGCTGCCAGGCCGTCGAGATACTGGAATACATCCCTGTTGCGATATGTTTTGTTACCGGGATCAAAATAATTTTCAGCCAGGAGACGTTTGAATTCCGGACCGTGAAGAAAGCTCTGTGCATATTTTAAGAGACGTTCCATATAATCATTGGTTACGGCATTAAAACCGCTGGTAAGGTAGTTGAAAAAATGGGTGTTGCTGCTTTCCCGCATTAACCTGACGAGATACGGAAGATAGCCCAGCATAATGTCGTCATGGTGAGGAGCGGTATGCAGGAAGGTCGTATCTTTCGGGATTTGTAAAGTACGCAGGATGCGTTCGGTATAATCGTTCTCTGCCTCCTGAAGCAGCTCTTTGTATTGTTCGCCCTCTTTTTCCAGAAGATATTTACTGGAGCGAATGGAACGAAAGTCCGTTTTGTTCAATTCAACAAAGCGTTTTCTTTTCTCCAAAGCCAGATCGGTGATGACACGAAATTTATTTTGTTTGGAGAGCTTCCCGGCTGATTGTAATTCCAGGAAGCGACGTTCGTTAAGAAGCTTGGCAGCTCCTCTGGTTATATAGAAACGGGCATTGGGCAAATCCTGCAATACGGAGGCCGGAGTTGAATTACTTTTGGGAGACTGAACGGCATCTTTTATGACCCTTGCTTTGGCTTCTCCTGCTGCAATGATAAGAGCCGTAGTGGAAGGATTCTGAACGATCGTCTGTAAACCGATGGTAATGACCAGGCGATTCCGGGAAATTTCGATCCCGCCCAAATCGCCCGCAGCAGCAGCCTGGGTTTCATAATTGGTCAGTGCCAAACGGGTTGTCGAGTAATGATCCGATCCGCGTACATTAAATCCAATGTGTCCGTCGGGACCGATGCCGCCCAGGAAAAAGCCTATTCCGCCTTTGGCTCTGATCCTGGTTTCATATTCCGTACAAAATTGGTCGACTGCTTGTAAAACCCGCTGTTGACGTTCTTCCAGATGAGTTTTAGCCTGTTTGGTGCGCAAATCGAGGTTAACGATGTGATTCGGCCAGATGTCGTCCAATTTGTAAGGCGGTTCAATGCCGATTCGATTGGGATCGATCAGCATGGCCTTTTGTGGATCGAGGCCAAAACCTTTGATATAAAACTTATTTACATAGTAGAAAAAGCTGTTGTGCTGGGATGAGTTGATCGGATAGAATTCATCAATCTGAATGAAATGGAAACTTTTCATATCCGGTTTGTGGCCGGGGTCCACGCCATGTTCTTCCAGTAATTTTTGGGTCTTCTTTTCATTCCAGGTTTTGAGCAAATGGGTTACCCATTTGATAAAATGTTCGGGAGTCTTTCCGGTTGGCAACGAAATGGTCCATCCTTCGTTTTGCTGAGCCCATTCCAGAAAGCGCATGGCCGTCAACCGGCCCAGAGAAGGGAAATTATCAACTAAAATAGTTCCGATTTTTTCTACGGGTGGATAGATCAGCTTCTGACCGATTCGCTCCAGGGCGATCGCTTCCACACGTGAATTTAAGTTTAAGTTTTTATTTTTATTTTTATTGGCCATGCCTGCCTCTTTATAATTAGTGGATTGGCGGCAATATATGAAAAAGAATAAAGCGCCACAATTAGTTGATTAAAAAAATTAATAAACCCAATTTATGGGCTCAAATACCCAAAAAACAGCTATTCATTTCTTTTTTTACTTGCTTTTAATGATCTCAATATAGATATTTAAACACGATCTAATAATATCTTAACTCAATTAAAATAATTTGGAGGAACTCTAATGACAAAGCAAGAACTGATCGCTAAAATGGCTGCGGATGCAAATATTTCCAAAAAAGCTGCCGAAGATGCCCTTGCTTCTTTTATCAATTCGGTTAAAAAAAGTTTAGGTAAAGGTGAAAACGTTACTTTAGTGGGTTTTGGTACTTTTAGTACTTCAAAACGTGCTGCCCGTAAAGGCCGCAATCCGCAGACCGGTGCTGAAATTAATATTCCGGCTCGTACGGTTCCTACATTTAAGGCGGGTAAAGGACTGAAAGACGCGGTCTGATCCATATCCTTTTTAAAAAAGCGAGGGCCCTGTTCTCGCTTTTTTTATTTTTACCGATCCGAAAGAAATAAATAATTTAGAAATGTTTACATCCAGGTGAAATATATGAATAATCGGTTTGCGCAAGGAATCAGTCTGACTATCCTGTTTTTGCTCATGACAAGTTGTACCCGTTCCTATCGCTCTCAGATTCCTGCCACCCCTCTCCGGGAGTTAAAAGCACAGATTCGTTATCTGGCAACAGACCCCAATCTGCAAAATTCTCTGGTTGGGATATATATCGAATCTTTGAAAAACGGCACAATTCTCTTTCATCAAAATGAACACCGCTTGTTTGTTCCTGCCTCTAATATGAAACTTTTTACTTCGGCAACCGCCTTGATGAAATTGGGGCCTCAGTATCAATACCGGACAACGATTTGGTCCAACGGGGCCGTCAAAACTCATGTCCTGCAAGGAGACCTTATTATACGGGGCAGCGGGGATCCGACTATTTCCGGACGATTTTATCACGGTAATCGTCTGTCTGTCTTTCAATCCTGGGCCGATTCCCTTAAAAAACGAGGGATTACAACCGTCTCCGGAGATTTAATCGGTGATAATTCCTTCTTTTCAGGCTCCGGCCTGGGTGAAGGATGGAGTTGGAATGATGAGCCCTTCTGGTATTCGGCACAAACTTCTGCTCTGGCCTTTAACGACAATTGCGTTGATTTTACGGTTATACCTGCCGCCAGGGCCGGGGCTCCGGTCCAGTTGCTGATGAAACCTTCTTTTGCAGATGTTGTTTTTGACAATAAAGCGGTAACTAAAGATGATTCTACCGGTACTTTTGATTATACACGGGAGAGAGCTGCCAATCGAATCCGCTTCTATGGTACATTGCCATTAACTTCAGATACACTGCAGGAATCGGTTTCTGTGGAAAAACCGGCACAATACTTTCTTCAAACTTTATACAAGGTACTTAAAGATAAGGGTATTGCCGTCCAGGGTAAAATTAAGGTTGTTAAACAAACGGGTTCAATCGATTATTCGAAGGTCAGACCATTATTCGAACATCGTTCCGTAACCCTGGCTAAAATTATCCATACTCTAAATAAAATGAGTCATAACTTTTATGCCGAGCAAATATTAAAAACATTGGGCGCGATTTACAAGCACGACGGTTCGTTTGCAGGGGGTGCGAAAGTGGTGCGCCTGTGGTTGCAATCCATTGGAATTTCACCGGATGAATTTATTAATGTGGACGGTTCCGGTTTATCACGCAAAGATTTTGTAGCACCGATGGCCACCGCAACCTTGTTGGCATATATGTACCATCAACCCCAATTCCCTGCTTTTTATTCATCCCTGCCCGTTGCCGGAGTGGATGGTACCTTACGCTCGCGCATGACAGGTACTTCAGCCCAGGGCAATGTTCATGCAAAAACAGGGTATGTGAAACACATGCGGTCTCTCGCCGGTTATGTATATGATCAACAAAAGAATCCCTACCTGTTTGTTATTATGATCAACAATTATTCCGTACCCACTCCTTATGTGAATCGATTCCAGGACAGAATTTGCATTTTACTCAGTAATTTTAATCCTTCCCGTTGAAACCCATTCGGGAATATTTTGGACGATCTGCCGTTATTATCTGTGAGGATACATAGATTTGAAATACTCGTGATCCTTTTGTGACGGATATTTTGTATCTTAAGATGTGCATGATGAAAAACGGTAGAATTTAATTTTATTAAGAGAAAAATGGAAAAGATCCTTTTAATCGAAGATGACCCCGATATTGCCGCCCTTCTGGATATCCATATAGGCGATCTGGGTGTGGAATTGGAAAGTGTAGGCGATGGCAGAGAAGGCCTGCGGAAAGCATTGGATAATGAATATGAAATGGTCATTCTGGATGTGATGCTTCCGGGAATGGACGGTCTGGAAATTTGCAGAAATATCAGGGAAAAGAAGAAAACAATGCCCATTTTGATGTTGACTGCAAAATCCGAGGAACTGGATAAGGTGCTGGGGCTGGAGTTGGGTGCCGATGACTATATGACCAAACCGTTCAGTATCAGGGAACTTCTGGCCAGAATCAAATCCATTCGCCGTAGAATCTCTTCTATCAAACAAGATCAGTACCCAAACAAGCAACCCTCTGTTGTTGAACATGGAGGGCTGATCATCGATCTGGACAAACGCAAAGTTCAGGTGGACGGACAAAGGGTGGAATGTACCGCCAAAGAGTTTGAACTGCTTACTCTTTTTGCCCTGAATCCGGGCAAGGCTTACAGCAGGGAAGAATTATTAAATCTCGTTTGGGGATACCAGTTCGGCGGGTATGAGCACACGGTGAATTCTCATATTAACCGCTTACGTTCAAAGATCGAGAGAGATCCGGCCAATCCGATTTACATTAAGACGGTCTGGGGGGTAGGGTATAAATTCGCAGAGCTTGAGGAATTAGTGCCGTGAAAAACCCCTTTAAAACCATCTATGGTAAAGTGGCCTCCATTTTTTTGGGTTTACTTTTTTTAGTCGGGGCCATACAGGTTTTCTTGTCTTTAAATGCAGCCGTGAACTATGTCTGTGAAACGACCCAGAAATTGAATTATGGCATGGCTAAGCAGCTGGCAGAGCGTTGCGAACCGATGATGGCTGATAGTAGCAAACGTACGCTTATGTCCGAATCCATAACCAATCTAAAAAGTATGAACCCCCATGTGGAAATTTTTTTGCTCAATGAGCAAGGTAAGGTATTGGCCTATTTTAATAAAGGGCAGATTTTACAGAGAAGCAAAGTCGGTTTGAAACCGATCCGGGCCTTTCTCAAAAAGGGTTCCTTTAAAAAATTGCCCATTATGGGAGAGGATCCTTTTTCGGAAAACAAAAAGATTATTTTCTCTGCAGCGCGGATGATGATTGCCCCGGGTAAAATGGGTTATCTCTATGTAACGTTGCCCAGTGTGCGATATGATCTTTCTGAAAACGATATTTCCAGTAGTTATATTTTACGTAACAGCATCCTCTCTCTAATGGCAACCCTACTGTTCGGCGGCTTGTTCGGTCTGGTGGTTTTTTTCTTTTTAACAAAACGGGTGCATCGGATGACCAAAGCGGTGCGACGATTTGAAAACGGACAGTATCATCAGCGTATTAAAGTTACTTCGGACGATGAAATCGGTGATTTGGCCAAAGCCTTTAACCATATGGCCGAGACTATTGAACAGAATATGCGGGAGATGGAAAAAAACGATCACCTGCGCAGAGAACTGATTGCCAATATTTCCCATGATTTGCGAAGTCCGCTGACTTCTATTCAGGGTTATATTGAAACGGTTCTGATTAAAGGGGATAAATTAGCACACACCAAGCGGGAAGAATATCTGGAAATCATTCTTAAAAATGTGGTTCATCTTAGTAATCTGGTTCAGGAGCTGTTTGAGCTATCCAAGTTGGACGCGAAAGAGTCGGAACCTCATCCCGAGCCTTTTTCCATTGCAGAGCTGGTGCAGGATGTTCTTTTGAAATTTCAGCCTAAAGCGCAAAAAAAGGGAGTGAATCTGGTTAGTAAATTGCCGCTTAACTTGCCTATGGTGCTGGCTGATATAGGTATGATCGAACGGGTCATATCCAATCTCATCGACAACGCCCTGAACTTTACTCCGCCGGCAGGCAGGGTAAAGGTCGGGTTGCAGAGAGAGGGCGAGCAGGTGCAAATCTCCGTTTCCGATACAGGGGCAGGTATACCCGAAGATGAGATTGCTCATATATTCGACCGCTTTTATATGGTAGAAAAAAGTCGAACCGGCCATGGCAGCGGCAGCGGCTTGGGCCTGGCCATCGCCCGAAAAATCGTGGAAGCACATGGGGGGCAACTCTCTGTTTTCAGTAAAGTAAAAGAAGGGACTGAATTCGTTTTTACGCTTCCCGTTTATAAGTTTGCCAAACAAATCACCGCCAATCTTTCTCGGCAGATTTTTTAGTCACACCTTTCCATACCCGTTGTAGGGACCCATTTGTTAAAAACTTTTTTGGATAAATCGGAATTTTAATGTTTTTAAAATATCCGCGATTCGGGAAATCATTATTGCACCCAAGAGAAAAACTTATTAAATTAGCACTCTACGGAAAAGAGTGCTAATTGAGTTAACTCTTTAATTTACAAGGAATAAAAAGTAGAAAAAAAGTTACATTTTTCCTGTAACTATTCAGAAAAAAATAAATCTAATAAAAGCGAATATATAAATTTACTAATGGTACTAAAAACAGATGGAGGAATAAATGGCAGCAAAGATTATTAAATTTGATTCGGATGCGTTAGCGAGCATGAAGAAGGGTATTGATACGCTGGCCAAAACAGTGAAAGTGACCCTGGGACCGAAAGGTCGTAATGTGGTTATCGATAAGAAATTCGGTGCTCCTACGGTAACCAAAGACGGTGTCACCGTTGCCAAAGAGATTGAATTGGAAGACCCGTTTGAAAATATGGGTGCCCAGATGGTGAAAGAAGTAGCTTCTAAAACCAGTGATGTGGCTGGTGACGGAACTACAACGGCCACCGTTTTAGCCCAGGCTATTTTTACCCAGGGTTTAAAAAATGTAACCGCCGGAGCGAATCCCGCTGCTCTTAAACGGGGCGTTGACCTGGCTATTGCCAAGGTGATCGAACATCTGAAATCAATCTCCCGCGAAGTGTCCGGCAAAAAAGAAATTGCCCAGGTCGGTACAATCTCAGCCAATAATGATGAGACAATCGGTAATTTGATTGCAGACGCCATGGATAAAGTTGGTAAAGACGGTGTGATTACCGTAGAAGAAGCCAAGTCCATTGAAACCACTCTCGAAGTGGTTGAAGGTATGCAGTTCGATCGTGGATATGTTTCTCCCTATTTTGTAACCGATTCCGAAACCATGGAAGCCGTGTTGGAGGACGCATTGATCCTGATTCATGATAAGAAAATCAGTGCGATGAAGGATCTGTTGCCTATTCTGGAAAAAGGTGCCCAGACCGGCAAACCTTTATTGATCATTGCCGAAGATATCGAAGGTGAAGCACTGGCCACTCTGGTCGTAAATAAACTGCGTGGTACCTTAAAAGTGGCTGCCGTTAAAGCTCCCGGTTTCGGCGATCGCCGCAAAGCCATGTTGGAAGATATCGCAATCCTTACCGGTGGCCGGGTTATCAGTGAGGAAACCGGTTTTAAGCTGGAAAACGCTTCTTTGGATGATCTGGGTCAGGCCAAACGTATTACCATAGATAAAGATAATACGACGATTGTCGAAGGTGCCGGTTCTTCGGATGAAATTAAAGCCCGAGTCGGCCAGATTCGTACCCAGATCGAAAATACGACCAGCGATTATGATCGTGAAAAATTACAGGAACGATTGGCTAAATTAGCCGGTGGTGTGGCTGTGCTTAAAATCGGCGCCGCTACCGAAGTCGAGATGAAAGAAAAGAAAGCCCGTGTGGAAGATGCCTTGCATGCAACCCGCGCTGCAGTGGAAGAAGGTATCGTACCCGGCGGTGGAGTGGCCTTATTACGGTCTATCGAATTCCTCGATGGTATTAAAGCCGACGAAGATGAACAGATCGGTGTAGATATTGTACGCCGTTCTCTGTCGGAACCGATTCGTCAGATTGTGAATAATGCCGGATTGGAAGGCTCTGTGGTCGTCCATAAGGTGTTGGAAGGAAAGGATGCCTATGGTTTTAATGCTCAGACCGAAACGTATGAGGACCTGTTAAAAGCCGGTGTGATCGATCCGACCAAGGTAACGCGCAGTGCTCTGGAAAATGCAGCCTCCGTGGCCGGTCTGCTCTTAATGACCCAGGCTTTGATTACTGAAAAAGAGGAAGAAAAACCGGCGGCTCCTGCGATGCCTCCGGGTGGAATGGGCGGTATGTATTAAGATTATGGTTCTTTTTTTCTATAAAGCCCGGCATTTGTCGGGCTTTTTTGTTTTTATAAGCACATAAAATACGATGTAGGTTGACTCGATTAGACAATCTGATTATTTTATTTCTTATTAAAAAATCGGGAAGCGGACTTTTGGATACCATACGGCTTAAAAATATGACCTTTTATGCCCATCACGGCTTTTATGAAGCAGAACGGGAACTGGGCCAGAAATTTGAAGTAGATGTTGAAATCGGCTGTGACTTACGGCAGGCCGCGCAGAATGATGATCTGAAAAAGACATTGGACTACCGCGCCGTCTACCAAATAGCCAAAGAATCATTTGAAAATAATAAATTCAAGTTAATCGAAACCGTAGCCGAACGGATGGCTAAAAAAATCTTGCTTTTACCCGATATATATAATGTGATGATTCGTGTCCGCAAACCGCATGTGCCGTTGAACGGTTTACTCGATTATGTGGAAGTTGAGATTAATCGTGAGAAGCAGGCCCCGGTGTGATCTATTACATCGCTCTGGGAAGTAACCTGCCCGAGCGGCAGGAACATATAAACAGGGCCATTCAGGTATTGTCCGCATTAGGTACGGTTAAGGGGAAATCGGGACTTTTCGAATCTGATCCCTATGGTCCTCAGCAGCAACCGCCATACCTGAATCAAATCTGTATTCTGGAAACAGAAATCAGGCCTTTTCGTCTGCTGGGCTATTTAAAAGCCGCGGAATGTTTACTGGGACGTAAACGGAGC
>JALSTK010000169.1 GCA_026983775.1 Calditrichia bacterium | reverse complement strand
TGATAATCCCACAATTACCGTATCCCAATGGTCATGGTGCACCCAGCTCAACAGTTACTCCGAGGCGGATGTCGTCGGCTATCTGGATTCCATCTCTACTCTGGAAGCGGAATTCCCCAACGTGACTTTTGTCTATATGACCGGGAATGCCCAGGCTACCGGCAGCGAAGGCTATAATCGTTATTTGCGTAACGAGCAAATCCGCCAATATTGCCGGGATCACAATAAAGTCCTGTACGATTTTGCCGATCTCGACGCCTGGTGGTATAATTCGGATACGGGACAATGGGAACAAAACACCTATGATTACGAAGGCCATACGGTTCCTGTGGAGAATGAGCATTTTAACGGCAGTGAATCGGGGCATACCACGTATGAGAGTTGTGAACAAAAAGGGCGGGCCGTGTGGTGGTTAATGGCCCGTTTAAGCGGCTGGGAAGATGTAACCAGTGCTCTCTCCGGTCGGTCTGTTTCCCCGATGAATTTCGAATTAATGCAGAATTATCCCAATCCCTTTGGCGAGGGTTCCCCGGGAGCAGGAAATGGCAACGGAATCGCTGGACAGGCATCTACCGTGATTCGTTACACTTTAAATAAAAATTATCATGTACGGCTAACCGTATACAACGCCCTGGGACAGGTGGTACAGGAACTGGTAAACCGCGATCAGCAAGAAGGGGTTTATACTGTTTCTTTTAATGCTTCGCATCTGGCCAGCGGGATTTATATATACAAGCTCGATACCGGAAGCGCAGGAAGTTTGATTAAAAAGATGATTCTGATCCGGTAAATTAAATCAGCTATTACGGTTTATTGCTTTACGAGCATCCCCTCCGGAGCCCGAATATTCGGGCTCTTTCTTTTTCCGAATAGCAGAAAAATCCGATCTAAAAAATCATCCGCTCTTTTAGGGGCAAAATCCGTCTGCCGGGATACCATAGACAGATTGGGTACGGGATTCTGTCCAATGATCTAGCCGTTCTAATATAAAAACATGCATCCGTCAGAAGGGGCCATTAGCCCGCTCTAAATAACTTCAGGAACGTAACCTAAGGATTTTAATCATGTAATCGAAGAAGATTTTTTAGTTATATAAGGTGTTTTTATTTAAAGGATAAGTTCATAATGTACTTCGTTTAAAATTTGGGCAGTTCGTTATTACTCCATCCACACCCATTCTAAAAAATTCTTCGATTTTGGAAGAGTCGTTAACGGTCCAAACATTTACCTTAAAACCGTAATGATGTAACTGCTTTAATACTCTGTTTGAGAGGAAATGATTATTGATATTAATGGATTTAATTTTATTATTGTATTCATAGATATTCCCAAAGTTTATTCCGTTATCTATAAACACGGGAATATAAGAGGTACAGTATCCACAAAATCTACTTTAAATGGAACCAATTTTATGAATTAAGTTACGGGTAATTTCATTAAATCTACACACGTATTTCCAAAAACGGAAAATTTTTTTCAAAACCATGTGATCTTTTTATTTTGAAATCAATTATAATCCGACTCATTTAAATGATAACCGTTTGCGAAGCGGTCCACTTCTCAATGGTTTAGTTCACGAACAACCGGTCGTAAATTCGCGGAACCTGTCGATCCGTATCCGCCCCTCCTCCGGCCCACTCGGTACGCTTTTTCCGAACCGCTCGAAAGTCACCGATCCCGCTCCCACCGTGATCGTCCTGGGCACCACATAAAACCGAAATGACGCTTCGCTTCGATAATCCTTTCAAAAAACGCTTGGAAAGACGAAAGCGGATTTCATTTCTTGCGGGAAATCCCAGAGGAAACTCTGCTTTAGCGGCTGCATAAACGGCTATACGTTTTCCCTGTGCATCACAAACTTCCAGGCCGCCGCCGATGTAAACGATCCGATTCCAGGCCCTTTCCGCCGGTAAACCGTAATCGGCCTGATGTCCGATTTTACGTGTTCGCTTACTGCCAGCCGATTCATCCTGAACAGCAACAGCCAAAAAAGTCAGTTGAAAACCGTATTCGGGATGCCAGTTGGGATCGGTCAGGTTCCTTAAGCGGATACAGAAGCCCCAGTCCCGCCCCAAATCGTACAGAGCAAAGGATTTCAAATCCAGAATTCCTTTTTTGAAGACCGGATTTTCAGGATAAGTATACCGGCCGTTCGGCCCCCTATCGTCGTTTAAAGTATCGGATTTAAAGATCAGGGCTCTCTTTTTAAACGGGCCGGATTGAAATACATCTCTTCCTTTGAGGAAAACATATTCGGGCCGGCGAATAACCGGGAATGTTTTGTTACCGATTTCCGGAGCTAAACTCCAGGAAGAAAGCGGATGTTCGGAAGATAAACGATGAAAAGTCCGTTTCCATAGTCGATGCGAATCATTCAATGTAAATTCGATTGACCGACCGGAACGCCCGGGAAGGATAAATATCCCTGTTATGGTCTGATCCGCATGATCGATTTTTAATTGCAGCGATAAATCCTTTTCCGTTTGCCTGAGATACAGATCGATCCAACTGTTTTTAAAAAGAAGCCGCGTATGAATTTGATTCATAGACGGCGGCAGATGAGGGTGTAGAATAATTCTGTTTTCAATAGCCAGAGGCTGGTAACCGATAAAATCCCGATAGAAATTTCGTATAAATTCGGCCAGACTCCAGGCCTGTGAAACCGTACCGGAGATGCGCGGACGCTTCCGCCCTTCACGCAGCACCGGTTCCAGCAATTCGGAATAATTACCGATAGCGTCGAGATCCAGGATCTGTAAGCTTTCATGTTCATACAGCTTTGCGGCAGGTATTATTTGTCCGAATGACCGTAACCCGGAAATATCCGCTCCGGCTAGCCAGGTCCAGATCATGCCGTTATGGTAAGCCGCATCCGGGACGTAATAGGGCTCATAATGGTGCCAGGGGTGAAAATTCGTATCCTCAGGACTCAGCGACATGACGCCCCAGGGCTGAGTTAGCTTTTCCGTTACCAGCCTGACTACGGATTTCCTGCAATCGTCATCCAGAAGCGGTGCAACACCAAACAAGTTCGGAACGGTTACGGCAAAAATCTGATTCGGCCTGAGGCTGGTGTCTGGCTGATCGTTGGCTTTAAGATGATCAAATAATCTTTGATTCTTTTCATCCCAAAACAAGGCATTAAAATTTTCCCGAACCTTTTCCGCCTGTTTATTCCATTTTGCCGAACAAGATTGCCCTTTCGTCAGCAGGGCGCCGACTCGTAAAGCGGTATACCATAGGGACTGGATTTCCACGGCCCGGTTTCCGCGGGGTGACCAGGCCCCCTGTGAACCTTTGGCATCCATCCAGGTATCGGCCGCTCCGTGCAACAGGAATCCCTTGCCATCGGTACGATAACGCAGAGCGCCTTCTATGGCTCGCCTGACAGTAGGGATTAATTCCTGCACGGTGCGCCTATCACCTCTGTACAGTGCATATTCGTATAATTCGCGAATAAACCACCAGGTGGCATCGGCCGTATTATAAATCACTTCCCGGTTGGTAATGCGATTGGGGATTCGTCCGTACAACCTATTCTGTGTATCCTTTAACTGAAAAGCTGCAAAATTTCGCAGGATTTGTCCGGCCGGATCGAAGCGGCCCGAAACAAGCAGAGCGCCCGGGAAGGAGATAAAGGTATCGCGTCCCCAATAATTATTAAACCAGGGTAGACCGGCCCAGATGCCGATTCCGCGTTGACGGGTGATCAATGCGTCTAAAGCAAACCGGGCCCACAGCAAGGCCTGCTCTACTTGCCGATTGTCCGTTTCGATCGGTTGAGCGGCCAATAATCGTATCAGGCGACTTTTTCGTTTACGAATCCGATTCCGGATCCAATCCGGGGAAACGGTCTGTTTACCCAGATAAAAAACAAAATTTATGGTATCGTTTAATCCGGATAGATAGCGAAGATGGAAATCCTGAACCTGCCCCGTTGATGAAGTGAGCACCGGGGCGGGTATGTCTATTTCCGGGTGATCCCGATCCACCCGGAGGGATAATCCCGCCTTGTTTTGGGCGAGAATCGGCTGCAGAGCTATTTGTTGTTTGTCTTTTCCTCCGGTTATTTGTACCAATATGGCATCCAACGAGTCCAGCAACATAAAACGTTCCCATAAACCGTTGGCATAAAAACGCTCAGATTGATGAGGAGAATAACGAAATTTCCTGATTCGGGCACGATCCAGAGGTTTGCCTTTAAACCAAATACGGTAATCCTTCAAATAGTGAAATTCATTAACGGTCCAGCCCTCGAATCCGTTTTGATTTTCTCTGAGACTGTGTCCGACAAAGAATCCGGCGATTTTGTTGGTAAATGTAAAAATATGATCGGCAGAACCGTTAAATTCGAGAACCGGTAATTTCACCTCTTCACCGCTCTTCCCTCCAACCTGATATGAACCGGAACAGCGCAACAGGAAAAAGGACAGGAAAAGTACCGTCCCGATCTTTATATCAAACGGAAAACGCATAGCAGAGTCTGGCCACTTGATACGAATCAATTGCGATTTTAGCATGCAATCTGTACCTGCAAAGGAAATGTTATACACCCCTTCATTTTTAAAAATAATAGATTTCTTGCCAGGGTTCGAAGGGAGCCTCGGTGAAAAGACAAGCCGTTCCTACCAGGAAAAAACCGGATTCCTTTTACACAGCGCTAATTCATCAAAAATTCCGCAAACCATTCGTGGACTGTTTTCCACCATAAACGGGCGTTTTGCGGTTTTCGTACAAAATGATCCTCATCCGGGAAGAAAAGCAATTTTGATTTTATTCCCTGGCGTTGCAAAGCGGTAAACATCTGCATCCCCTGGGTATAAGGTACCCGAAAATCGTGTTCACTATGAATAACCAGGGTAGGTGTCTTAAATTTAATTACACGATCGGGACGGGAAGGGCTCCATTTACGATACAGTGAAGCGCTGTCCCACGGTGTGCCGTTGAATTCCCATTCCGGGAACCAGAGTTCTTCCGTGGCACCGTACATACTAACCTGGTCATATACGCCGTCATGGCAGACCAGGCACTGAAAGGGGTTATCGGCGCCGGCAATCCAGTTAATCATAAATCCGCCGTAAGAAGCACCGGCCGCGCCTACCCGGTCTTTATCGATAAAGGGATAATGGCCTAAAACATATTGTGTACCGATCATAATGTCCTCATAAGGCGCACCGCCCCAGTCTTTGGAAACAGCATCCGTGAACTTCTGCCCATACCCACGGCTGCCGTGGAAATTAATCATAAACACCACATATCCCGGGGCGGCAAACATCTGGTAGTTCCAGCGATAATGGAAATCATTGCCCCACTCTCCCTGCGGTCCGCCGTGGATTAATTCAATCGCCGGGTATTTTTTTGCGGGATCAAAATTGGGCGGAGTCATGATAAACCCGTGAACCAGATCTCCCTTGGCACCTTTAAACGAAAAAGGCCGTAATTTCGATAACTGTAGTCGGGCAAGACGAGTCGTATTGAGATGGGTAAGCTGCACTCTTTGATGGTTCTTTAAATTTAGCTTGAATATTTCATAGGGCATATCTTCGGCCTGTTCTTTGAAGATCAATTCATTCTTATTAAGAAATTGGACGGCAGCTACAAAATGTCCCTTGAGAATGGGCTGTGTTTTACCCGAACGGATATTAACTTTGTAAATACTGTTGGAACCGTTTTCAGCTACCGTGAAAAAAATCTCTTTTCCGGAGGGATGCCAAACCAAAGAAGTCACAGAGAGGGTAAAGTTCCCGGTCAGTTCCCGAAAAGATTTATTTTTTCGGTCATAGAGCATCAGGCGCTGACGGTCGGCTTCGAAACCGGGCCGTTTCATGGAAGTAAAAGCAATATAACGGCCGTCGGGCGAATAGTGGGGCGCGGCATCATCGCCTTTATTGGTAGTCAAGCGATGGATCGTTCCCGAGGCCACATCGCCGATAAATAAATCGTTATTGGTACTGGCGGCTACCATGGCATCCGTATTGCGCACGAAACAGATTTCCTTGCCGTCCGGAGAGAATGTATAATCGTGATCACTGCCCAAATCGAGGGGAGGCGTGTCATAATCACCGGGTGTCATATCCTTGATATTCCCGCCGTCCATATTCGCTAAAAACACATGGCTGCGTTTACCGTTAAGCCAGCGATTCCAGTGTCTGTAAAACAGATGATCGATGATCCGCGCTTTGACCTTACTCTTCTTTTTTGCTTCCAGACGTTGCTGATTGCACTCTTCCGTCCGGCAATCCGGAAAAACTTCCGAAGCAAACAACATATGCTGTCCCTGACCATCAAATACCGTTCCCCAGGCTCCTGTGGCGAAATGGGTAACCTGGGTTGCTTCGCCGCCGTCGATACGGATTTTCCAGACCTGCCCTTTACGGTTAAAATAGATGGATTTCCCGTCTACAGTCCAAACCGGGCCGTTACTGGAAACGTCGCCATTAGTTAGCCGAAAACTTTTACCGGACGAAGGGTCCAATATCCAGATGTTCGTTTTGAAATTATTCTGCTCGATATCGGGTACTTTAACATCATAAGCCACTTTTCTGCCATCGGGGCTAACGGCCACGTTGCCGATGCGTTTCATGGCAAAAAAATCTTCAAAGGTAATGGGATGCCGTTCTGCGGCAAATAAATTATTCAAATACAGCGCGAACAAAAACAACAGGGTAAAAAATTTCATTTCATTTCTCCTTATCATAAAAGGGATCGATTTTTTGCCTTAGTCACACCTCAAACTATAAAGCACTTCTTTCAATGTCAAGCCG
>JALSTK010000168.1 GCA_026983775.1 Calditrichia bacterium | reverse complement strand
TTCGTCTCCATTGCGGATTTTATCAATAATATCTAAACCGTTTCCCTGAGAAATCGGTTTATTTTTTTTTATCTGTACAGGCATTTATAAAATGCACTCTGGATTAAATTTTTATGCGATCTTTTCCATTAGCAGAATAAAAAAATATACATATTTTGCATTTCTTATACAAATACCCCTCCTTGGGTTGTATTCCGGCATGCTCACACTGCTGTAATGAATTGATGGGAAGAGTGAATCATACGCGATTGTAATCTGTTCCCCACGATACTTATCCCCAAGAGAGTCGGGAAAAGTATTACCCGAATGTAATGAAAATTTTTTAAAACTACAATGGAAATTGCAGGCGAAACTGTGTAAATTGATGCGTTGTCAATCAAAGGAAGGATCGTTATGCGTTTTGTTGAAATATGGTTGTTGACCCTGTTATTGTCAGTTAATATTTTTGCCGCAAAAGCACCGTTTAGTATCGATGCCTTATACAAAATAAAGGGAGTCGCGGATCCGCAAATTTCGCCGGACGTTAAGCAAATCGCTTTTGTCGTTACCCGATATAATTTAAAGGAAGGCAGCAGCAATTCGGATATTTATTTGATGGATATCCGCGGAAAGCATCAACGGCAGATGACCATGAATCCGGCGGAGGATTTTCAACCCCGCTGGAGCGCAGACGGGAAACAATTACTTTTTATTTCAACCCGCAAAGAGGGTAGCCAGGTCTGGATTTTGCCCGTCCGGGGAGGAGAAGCGCGGCAATTAACCCATTTTTACACGGGTGTCGAAAGCGCCCAGTGGACAGGCAACCTTAACCAGGTCGTGTTCAGCAGCCGGGTCTTCCCGGAATGCAGAGCGAATAATGCCTGTAATCAGGAGATTTTGGATGACATGGAGCACGGCCCTCTCCAGGCCCATATGGCCGATCATCTCTTCTTCCGACACTGGACCTTTTACAAGGACGGTCGCCGCCGGCATCTGATCCTGTTCGATCCCGACAAGAATCAATATAAGGATCTAACGCCGGATGATTACGATTACCCTTCTCTCTGGGGCGGTTTCACGATTTCTGCAGACGGAAGATATTTGTGTGTAGAATCCAATCATGATGAATTCCCGGCGGAGAGCACCAACGAGGATCTATTCCTGATCGATCTTAACAAAGGTACCCGATCCAATCTGACGGCACAAAATCCGGCCTATGACGGTCAGCCCCAATTTTCGCCTAACGGACGCTATATAGCATACCAAACACAGAAGCAGCCGGGCTATGAATCCGATTTGAAACGGCTGGCTGTATATGATTTGCAACAAAAAAAGGAGCGGATTATAAGTAAGGGTATCGATAATTGGGTGGAGCAGTTTCACTGGTCACCGGATTCCCGTGCCATCTATTTCAGAGAACATCAGAAAGGACACTTCCCTATTTACCGGGTTGAGCTGCAGAGCGGTACAATCCGAAAAATCGTTGATGTAAAAACTCCGGATGCTTATGATGTTTCTGCGGACGGCAACTGGTTAATCATCAGCAGACGGACCATCCAACATCCTTCGGAAATTGTTAAAGCCCGGGTTACAGGTTCGGCAAACAATAAAAAAGCTACCCGTCTTACCTTTTTTAACAAAGCGCTTGAAGATTCGGTTGACATTCGTCCTGCCGAAGAATTGTGGATCCCTACAGCGGACGGGGAGAAGATCCATACCTTTATCATTAAGCCGCACGACTTTGATCCGCATAAAAAATACCCTCTAATCCTTAATGTTCACGGAGGCCCGCAGTATCAGTGGTATGACGGTTTCCGGGGGGACTGGCAGGTTTACCCGGGCTCCGGCTATATCGTGGCATTTCCCAATCCTCATGGGTCTACCGGTTATGGTCAGCCCTTTTGCAGTGAGATTTCCACGGACTGGGGTGGCAAGGTGTACCGGGACATTTTAGCAGTGACGGATTCCCTGGCTAAGTTAAGTTATGTGGATGATCAAAGAATGGGGGCCATGGGTTGGTCCTGGGGCGGATATATGATGATGTGGTTAGAAGGACACAACCCAGGATTTAAGGCCCTGGTTTCCATGATGGGCGTTTATGATTTGACTTCCATGTTCGGCTCTACCGAAGAACTGTGGTTTCCCACCTGGGACCTGGGAGGCGCCCCGTGGGAAAATCCGCAAGGGTATAAAAATTTTTCACCCAGCAGCTACGTAACCCGTTTTAAAACGCCCTGTCTGGTCATCAGCGGTGAGCGTGATTACCGGGTCCCCTATACCCAGAGCCTCGAATTTTTCACGGCTTTGCAAAAGATGCGCGTTCCTTCGCGATTGATTATTTTTAAAAATGACGGTCATTGGCCGGATTATATTAAGTCCATGCCTTTTTACTATAATGCCCATCTTGACTGGTTTCATACGTATTTGGGTGGAGAAAAAGCGCCGTACAATATGAAAAAGATGTGGCGCAATCGGATTTTTAAGGATGTGAAATAGATGAATTTCGAATTTAGTTTACTGGCGGTCAGTCTGGCCTTTCGTTTTTACGGACGCGCGCTCATCTTTCCTTATGACGAGCTGACCCATGAATTTCAATATCTGTTTCGTGAGATAGAGAAAAATATCCGGGGGGATATCGATAACACGCTCGGGGCAAAAATTCTTGATATATTGAATTTTTATCAGGGAGAAGAAATGGGCACTCTACAGGCGGAGTTCACCCGTATGTTCACTCCTATCGGAGAAGAGCCGCCTTTCATTTCTTTGCAGCTTTCGGATATCGCCCCGGAAATAAATGTCTCCGAATTAAATGATTTGTTGCTGGAAAGCCCTTTTTATATGCAACTGGAGGACCATCCCGATTCCATACCGCTGATTTTGGATTATTTTTCATCCCTTATTCAGGAAGAACCGCAAGAAGCAGAGCTCTTTTTTAACACCTATTTGAAGCCGGTTTTACCCCGTCTGAATGAGCAAATATTCAGAGGGACCACGCTGAATTTCTACAAGGAAGTAGCCAGGGGTTTGAATGAACTCATCTTTCTTTTGGATGATGATTAACGGTTTTATTGTGCGGAGATTGTGCCTGCCATTAGAGGTTGAAGCTCGCTCATCAGGGCCGGAATATCCACGCCGGGGATACTGACACGAAACTTACTGTTAACCATTTCCAGCCACTGATTGGCAATTAAGGCGTTGCCTAAATCCGTGGGGTGAATTCCGTCCAGGCTGTAAAAGCCTCCGCTCAGATAAGAGTCCGTAAAGGTCTGTCCGGCCACTTCAATGCCGCTCTGTAACTGTTTGAAAAACGAATACATATCGACTACCGGGATTTTTCGCTGGCTGCAAACCGAATCGATAATCGTATTATAATTACCGATAGCATTCTCAACCATAGAAATTTCATCGGCATCCAGGACCATATCTTCGGGAATGGGGTCACCGCTTCCGTTCAGAACTCCGGCGGGAATACCGTCTCCGTCCCGTTTCATGGCCAGCCGGGCCGGCATCAGAAGCTTGTCGCCATCGTGGACGCCGATTAAGGGTATGGGTTGCTGATTGGCATCCAGATAAGGAGTATTGGTGACCGTGTCGATTACCACATGGGGCACAATGTTAAAATAGGGCATATCCAAAATATCCGGGATATTGCCTGCAACCACAGCCGCTCTGGTACTCTTCAAAGAATCCATTAAAGCGGCATAATACGTGGCAAAATCCTCATCCGAAGTCGGTTCCGAAAAGGATTGTCCGCCTCCGCTAAACTGAGCATATCCCAATACGTCGTACATGCCGACCCAACAGACCAACAGGCTGGGCTGGAAAAGTTTGGCCTGAGCAAAAGGCGACATTTCACCATAGGGATTGCCGGCATTCCGCAATACGACGTCGATTAAACCGCTGTGACTGCGACTCTTTAATTTGCTCTTTGCTTTGTAGACATCATCCACAAAAATTCCGGGAATTCCAAGGTTGTTATAGGGGAAAGGATAGTTCATAATATCCGTGGAAACATAGGGCATATTCTCAGGATCAAAATCGGGATAATCGGAAAAAGGAACCGCATACACAATCGGATCGGGATTAATGGTATGCGGGGTGTTGGGATTATCCAGATAGCGCAATTCCAGTGTTCCGTATCCGCCGTAAGACTCGGATCCCAGGCCGGGATAAGCCAGAAGGGGTTGTTTGAAATCGGGTGTTGCTCCCTGCCGGGCCATTAAGGCCACGAAACTATATTTTTGGTGCTTTTCGGTCAGGGCGGCGTTCTGATATCCGGCAACAATATTATCGCCCAGGGCCATAAAACGGCTGAATAACATTTTATCATTGGTACTTAAACCGGATTTGGTAATCTCCGGCGTTTGTAAGGTACATGATGAAAGAAACAAAGCGCCGCTCAATAAAACGAATAGTATATTTTTAAAAAACATGGAATCGCTCCTTCAATCTAAAAAGAATAGCCGATGCTTAAACTGTAAATAGTGGCCAGTCCGCTGTATTTTCCGTTAAAATTCTGAGCGGAACGGGTGATTTCCCGGTCATCCTGTAACAGGATATGAATCGCCGTATCCACGGTTAAATGATGCCAGGCATATCCTAAGCCCATGGTGTAATTGTGACGATTCCCTTCCGGTAGAGAAGGCTCCACATAGGCATTGGGAACGGCGTGTCGATCCCAGGCATAGCCGAAACGAGTGGCAAAAGACGGAGTGACTTTATACTCCAGCCCGAAGCGGATGCTGTAGGAATCCTCATAATTTCGCAGGGAAACCACTTCATTCTGTCCGGCAACGGGGTCCTGAAAGTGAATCGCCAGTTTATCGTAAACATGCCAGGCGGTGAGCAGATAATCCAGTTCAAAGGTCAGGTTTTCACTGTAGTGATAAGCCAGCCCCAAAGACAACATGGAGGGTAAGGTCAGCTCCGAACTTCCCCGGGTTTTGGATGGGAAATAGGTATTGACTTCGCGATTAATGGTTGTGTCATCCGCAACCGGAAAGCTGAAAGTAGCCTCTCCGTCCTTGAATTTTAACTTAACCGTACTACGGTAATGGATACCGATGCTCAGTCGTTGAATCGGTCGGTAAAGAAAAGCCAAATTGAAGGCCCAGCCGGTGGCGTCGGCTTTAAGTTGAGATTTTCCATAAAGATTGCGTGGTACAAAATAGAGGTCTTTGTCCAGCTCCACGTGGGACTGAACCAAAGCGAGACCGGCGGCAAGAGATAAATGATCGAAGAGGCGGTAGGATACAACCGGGTTGTAATAAATAGCCTGCAGGCTGGTCCGGGTGGTTAGCGTACGTCCGATCCAGGGGTGCTGGTCATCTCCCCATTGTGAAGTCAGGCCAAAAGGGGCAAAGAGACCGAATCCCAGACTTAATTTTCTATCGAATCTGTATGATGCATAAAAATGGGATGGGAAGAACAAGCCTTTTTTGGCCTCGTTGTATAGATTGTTGTCGATATCTGCCGGTCCGGTAAAGGCAAAATCGGTGGCAATGGCTGTTGTACCGAGAAGAAGGTGAAAACCGTGCAGGGTACTGAGTCCGGCCGGGTTGTAAAAAACAGCCCCGGCATCGTTGGCCTGGGCCACAAAGGCTCCGGCCATAGCCGTGGCCCGGGCATTTTGTTCGTAAATGGAAAAGCCGGATCCGAAAAGGAATGAGGTGAGTAAGAAGACCGCAAGAAGGGATCGGGTAAAGAATTTATACATGGCGCCTCCATGAAAATTCGCAAAGTGTCAATATCGATGTCTCTAAGTTTATCACAGTATACCCTTTGGTAAGTGATGAATGATTCGAAATATAAGAATCTTGCCGACCATAATCAAAAGGTAGATTTTTTTCCTGAACTGAACCGATGGAATCAACGGATCCACTCCATGAATTGCACGCATAAAAGGAAAGCCGGGAGATTCCATTGTATATATCCGGTCTTTACGTGAACTCTGGAGGGGCAGTGTTTCAAACATCTGATTGCATCAGCCCGTATGATAGGATCTACTTATCCTTCTAAAGTTTTCAAAAACCCATGGATTTATTGAATACCTACGTAAAAATAAAACAAAGGTTTCTAAATTTCGAATCATTCGATTTATAAAGGAAACGGACAATTTTAACGGGTAGGACTCAAGTAAAAAATCCCTGTAGATTTATCCCAGGGATTGTGCGAAAGGGGGGAGTCGAACCCCCACGGGCGCATGCCCACTAGACCCTGAACCTAGCGCGTCTACCAATTCCACCACTTTCGCATCGGAGCGCAAATTTACGATAAAATTTTGCTTAAAGCAATAAAACGGCATCGGTCCGCATAGAAAGATTCACGGCTATGCAGTTTCTGAACCGGTCGAATCCATTCGCTGCCAGAAAGCACGAATGACCGGCACATAGTCCGCACTGATCAGCACATCGTCCTTTCCGGAAAACCAGTACTCCGGTAAAATACTGTTAAAATGATCCTGGGCAAAGCGTTGGCCGATGAGAACAATGACTCCCTGGTCCGTCACCGAGCGGATCAGGCGGCCCACGGATTGAATGACCTTATTCATACCGGGATAGATATAGGCGTATTCCATACCCATTCCGTTTTTCTCCTGATAGTAGCGGCGCAATAGTTCACGTTCATAGCTGATTTGCGGTATAGCGGGACTGATAATAATAACGCCGATCGCCATCCGGCCGCTGTAGTCCACGCCTTCGGAAAACACACCGCCCATTACGGCCATCAGCAGGGTGGGTTCTTCGTTTTTGCGGAGTTCCCGCAGAATAGCATTCCGCTCCGCTTCTTTCATGCCCGGATTTTGCAGAATTTTTTTGCAGCGTACTTTTCCCAAAAAAAGATTAACATGTTGGATGAAATCAAAACTCGGGAAAAAGACCAGATAATTCCCCTCCTTAATACGGATTACTTCTTCAATCACTCGGGCAATTTTAGGGTAACTTTGCAGGCGATCCTTATAGAGGGTGGAAATATTGGGAACGATCACAATCTGGCGGTGATGGGCCGGAAAAGGTGAATCGAGTTGCAGGGTTTCGGTGCGTTCGGTTGAAAAGCCGAGGACTTCTTTATAGAAAGGCATGGGATCGAGTGTGGCGGACATGGCCAGAACGGAATGAAAACCATCCATTCGTTCCGCCAGATAGGCCGAGGGATCGCAGCACTGAATTTTGAGGATACCGCCTTCGCCGGCATCGTAAAAAGGGACAAAGGCCCGATCTTGAATAGCGGCAATCTGTACAAACCGCCGCAATCGGTAATAAAAATTTTCGATGGGGTCTTCGATGAATAGAAGGCGTTTTTTAATTTTGTAAATCTGATATTTGATAAAGGCCGCTTCAAAAGCAGCGCGGGCGTCCTGCCATTCCTGTACATTTAATTGAGTTTGAAAATATTGCCGACCGCTATAATGCACTTCACCTTCCAGGTTAAGCTTGGCGAACAGATCATTTATTTGTTCCAGGGCGAAAGTCAGTTGCTTATACACCTTCTGTTTTTTGTGAGAACATTGTTCCCAAAGGGTCTGCACCCTGTGTCGAGTGATATGCGGTGAAAGATATTGCATGCCCCGGTCATAGAGATTGTGCGCTTCATCGATAATCAGAATCCAGTCGGAATAGTCTTTGCGGCGGAACAGGCGGCGCAGGTAAACCGCCGGATCGAAGACATAGTTAAAATCACCGATCACAATATCGGCGGTCAGGGCTACTTCCAGGGAAACCTCAAAGGGGCAGAGCTTCTCTTCTTTGGCGGCATCGAAAATGAAGTCGGCGGTGAGCAGGGAACGGTCGGACAGGCGGGACAGAATATTTGAATCCAGCATTCTTTCGCGGAAATCTTTAGCATACGGGCAGAAAGCCTCGTGACAAAAATAGATATCGTTGGCGCACATTTTTTGAGAAGCCCGCAAAAATATGATTTTTAGATCCAATCCCTGAGCAATAAGTGGGGAGAGGGTTTCGAAGACCATGTTTTGCTGGGAGGTTTTGGAGGTTACGAAAAAAATTTTCCTGGATTTGGTATAGGCATAGCGAATGGCGGGATAGAGGGCTGCTGCCGTCTTCCCGGTTCCGGTAGGGGCCGAAACCATCAAATGGGTTCCGTTCTGCAAGGCCAGATTGATGCGGGTCATCATTTCCTGCTGCTGGGAACGAATCTCGGGCAGAGAAAAATCGATGTTGTTCAGAGCAGCCGATCGCTTTTGTTGTTCAAGCGTTTCCCTTTTCAGATTGGCAATCAGAACATCAAAACGATGGATGAGCCGGTTTTCTACAACAGCGGGATGATAGGGCACGGTAAAAGTTCGCCGGGCATCGTTAATCAAATTAACCAGAATCAAATAGGCGCCGACTTCCATGCCTTCCAGTTCCTGTTGCAACAGATAGGCATAAAATAAAACCTGTTCCGTAAACTGGGGATAGTGCTCCAGTTGAACTTGTTTGAATTCTTTGGCGGTCAGAATAACCGTCTTAATCTCTTCGATTTCGGCCCGGTTTTTGAGCCGATAGAGTCCGTCGATTCTTCCCCGGATATGGAACACAAAGTTCCGGTATGGGAATTGATAGCCAATCGTATATTCGCTATGAAACAGACCGTAGCGCCGGGCTTTCTGTTGCTGCAGACGGGTATGGGCCTGTCGTCCCAGCATACCCCTTTGCGGCAGGGGAAATGACGAGGTGATTTGTACGCCGGAAGAGGGCGTGAGCAAATCGCGAACGCTTAAAGAAACATGATTTCCGTCGACTTTAATGGCCATAAAGAATACTCAATACTCCGTTGGTCTTAAAAGCTAATGGCGCGAAGCCTTCGAAGCAATAGCAGTTCGGAAAATTAAAGCCAATAATTGAGGGCCGCATTCACATTTAGATGACAATCAATGCAAAATTCAGTATATTCCTGTTTCGTTGCGATTCGGCGTTAAGGCATTGTTGATACAGGATTGCACGGCATCCGTAACCCCTTTTAATTGCTTAGGAGAGGAAATGCACAAGGATATTCCAAAACGGTACGATCCGAAACAAGTTGAAGATAAATGGTATAAGATCTGGCTGGAACGTAAATACTTTCATGCGGAAGTTAATAAGAAGAAAAAGCCGTATACGATTGTCATTCCGCCTCCCAATGTAACGGCTAAGCTGCATATGGGACATGCTTTTAACAACACGCTGCAGGATATTTTGATTCGTTATCATAAAAAACAGGGTTACGAAACGCTTTGGCTTCCGGGCACGGATCATGCCGGTATCGCTACCCAGAACGTGGTGGAAAGGCAGTTGGCGGCTGAGGGTAAAACCCGCCACGACTTAGGACGTGAAAAATTTGTGGAACGGGTCTGGGAATGGAAACACAAATACGGTTCCACGATTATCGAACAGCTCAAACATCTCGGTTGCGCTCTGGATTGGGATCGGGAACGTTTTACCATGGACGAAGGATTGTCCCATGCCGTACAGGAAGTATTTGTGCGTTTGTATGAAAAGGGCCTCATATACAAAGGGCTGCGTATTGTTAACTGGGACCCGGCCTCGGGCACGGCACTGGCGGATGATGAAGTCGATCATAAAGAGATTCAGGGGCATCTCTATCATATTCGCTATAAATTCGCCGATAGCGATGATTATATTGTGGTTGCGACTACCCGTCCGGAAACCCTGTTGGGCGATACGGGTGTGGCGGTTGCTCCGGATGATGATTCCAAAAAAGCGTATATCGGTCGCAAAGTGATTATACCCTTTGTGAATCGTCCGGTTGAAATTTTTACCGATGAGCATGTGGACAAGGAATTCGGTTCCGGTTTTGTGAAAGTGACTCCGGCGCATGATCCGAATGATTTTGAAATCGGTCAGCGGCATCGTTTGAAACAGGTTATCATGTTGGACCGGGACGGTCGTGTTCTTCCGGTTTGTCAGGTTTTTGAGGACGGGGAATATCGCGATGAGCGCACCGTGCCGGATTTTCTGGCCGGAGAGGATCGTTTTGTGGCCCGCAAAAAAATCGTGGAAGCCCTGCAGCAAGCCGGCATGCTGGAAAAAGTGGAAAAGCATCTGCATGCCGTGGGCCACAGCTATCGTTCCAAGGTGCCGGTAGAGCCCTACCTTTCCGTTCAATGGTTTGTTAAGATGCAGCCGTTGGCCGAGCAGGCTTTAAAGGTGGTTGAGCAGGGTAAGGTAAAATTTCATCCGCCGGGACGTTTTGAGAAAACCTATGAACACTGGATGACCCATATTCGTGACTGGTGTATTTCACGTCAATTGTGGTGGGGACATCGTATCCCGGCCTGGTACAATGAAAAAGGCGAAGTCAAGGTTTCCAGGGAGGACCCTTCTACAGCCGATGAAAAATGGCAGCAGGATCCGGATGTTTTGGATACCTGGTTTTCTTCTCAGTTATGGCCCTTCTCCACGTTGGGCTGGCCCGAAGAGACGGAAGAGTTGCACTATTTTTATCCTACGGATACTCTGGTTACGGGTCCGGATATCATTTTTTTCTGGGTGGCGCGAATGATTATGGCCGGGCTGGAGTTCGTCGGAGAGATTCCCTTCCGCCATGTGTATTTTAACGGTATTGTCCGCGATGAACAGGGCCGAAAGATGAGCAAATCTCTGGGCAACGGCATTGATCCCAGCGAAATGATCCGTGAATACAGTGCCGATGCGGTTCGCTTTACACTGGTCATACTCAGCTCGGAAGGCCAGGATATCAATCTGGGGGAACGCAGTTTTGAAATCGGCCGTAATTTTTCCAATAAAATATGGAACGCATTTCGTTTTTTAGCGATGAACTTAGATGAGCAGCCGGAGTTCGATTTTAATAAATATAAAAATTATTTTACTCTTGAAGAGCGTTGGATCCTAAGCCGTTTTACCAGGACCGTGCAAAATACGACGGACAATATCGATAAATTCAGAGTCAATGATGCTTTAAACGGCGTCTATCATTTCTTCTGGCACGATTACTGTGACTGGTATCTGGAAATGATTAAAAAGAGATTGTACCGCACGGATCGGCCGCAAGAGCGCCGGACGGCTCTGAGCATTGCTTCTTTTATTATGAAGGAGAGTATGGCCTTGCTGCATCCCTTTATGCCGTTTATCAGCGAAGAAATCTGGCAGCATTTCAGAAGAGAGGGAGAAGAGAGTATCATGCTTAGCTCCTGGCCTCAGGCGGACAGACGCTGGATTGATGAATCGGCTGAGAATGAGATGGGTATTTTGCAGGAAGCCATCGGTGGTATCCGGAATTTACGGGCCGAAATGAATGTCCCGCCGGCCAAGAAAACGCCGTTGTTTGTAAACGCCTCGCCGGAACATTTTCAATTGATTAAGGATAATGAAGATCATTTTAACGCGTTGGCCAAAATTTCCGAAATCAAGTCGATCCCGGATGCCTTTGATCGGGCCGACGCGGGAACGGTTGTGGTGCAATCGGTTGAAATGTTTATTCCCATGGCGGAGCTGATCGACCGGGAGAAAGAGAAAGCCCGGCTTCAAAAGGAATTACAACGCCTGCAAGGTTTGGAGAAAGCGATCCGGGCCAAGCTCGGAAACGCGAATTTTGTACAAAAAGCTCCGCCTAAGGTGGTTGAAGCAGAACGGCAGAAGCTAAAACAGATTGAGCAAAATTTACAGAAAGTGAGGGATAATTATGAGAAATTTGTTTAGCTTTTTTTTCATCCTGCTTTTTTCCTCTGTTTTACCGGCCCAGGATGAAACGGCCATAACGGTTACCAATGGCAATCTGGGCCTGGTGAAAGAGATTCGAACACTCAAAATTCAGAAGGGCATTCACCTAATGAATTTGCAGGATATTCCTTCCAAAATTCAACCCACTTCGGTGCTGATCGAAAGCAAAGACGGCTATTTTTCAGTAATGGAACAAAATTATGAATACGACCTGATCAATGTGGACAAGGTGTTAAATAAATCGTTGAACCAGGAAATTCTGGTCTCCAACCCCAAGGAAAAGCTTCTAAAAGGGAAACTGCTGGCTGCTTCATCGAACAATCTGATGCTTTTAAACAGTGCCGGCAACCTGCAAATCGTGCCGCGGAATGATCAGCAAAAAATTATTCTGGAAGACTACTCCCATCGGGCCGGTGACTTTATTGTCCGGCCGACCCTGGTCTGGAAAATCAGAGGCAAAAAGAATACACAGGATCAGGCCCAGATCTCCTATTTGACGGGCGGATTGAACTGGAATGCCGATTATGTGGGTAAATTAAACGAACAAGATAATAAAATCGTGCTGGCCGGATGGGTAACCATTCGCAATAGCAGCGGCAAATCTTTTAAAAAGGCGCGACTTAAGCTGATGGCCGGTGATATTCATCGTGTGAGAAGCGGAGTTCGGCCCTCCTATATGTTGACCGCAAAAGCCATGCGCAAATCGGAAAGTATGTTTAAAGAAAAATCGTTTTTCGAATATCATCTCTATGCTCTGCAACAGCCAACCGATGTTTTAAATAATCAGGTCAAGCAGATTCAGCTTTTCCAGGAAGTTAAAACGCCGGTAAAAAAAACTTACCGGGTGGATTCACAGGCCGGTGACGGGGTGAATGTGATCGTATCCTTTAAGAATACAAAACAGAACAACCTGGGCTTTGCGCTTCCTGCCGGGAAAATCCGCCTGTACAAGGCGGACGGCAAGGATGTGGAATTTGTAGGAGAAGATCGTATTAACCACACCCCCCGGGATGAAACGATTGATATCCGGGTAGGAAAAGCATTTGATGTGGTTGCCGAGCGCCAGGTTTTAAAAACGGAACGGCCGGAAAAGCGTGCCATGCAGCAAACGGTTGAGTTCTCGCTGCGTAACCATAAAAAGAAAAAAATTGTGGTTCAGGTATTTGAACGCATCAATCGTTATCAGCAGACCAGGCTGATATCGGCAAATTATAAAGTAGCGGAAAAACGTGCCGATTACCTTCGGTTCGACATCCCTCTGGAAGCCAATGCCGAAAAAAAATTAACGATGGAGTATGTAACTAAGTGGTAAGCGAACATTATGCATAGGAAGAAAAAAGACCTGAACGAGCAGGAATTACGCCGAAAAATACAAGATAAACTGGAAAAAAAATATGGCCGGGAAAAGGAGACATCGGAAAACGGCCGAACGACTGACCTGAAGTCGGAGCCGGGACTCTTCCCTACTTCCACAGGTTTTCCCACAGACGATCATATTCGTCAGACTTTGAGTAGGCAAATTTGTGCCCGTCATCCGGAATTCATTCGCTGTTCCAACCATTTGGAAGAAGTGCGCTGGCTGACCCCCGCGGAGCTGGAAAAGGATTTCGAATTTTACCCCTATGAAGAAGGGTGGTGGACGCGCTTTAAACAACATCTTTTCGGATATAAAAAAGAGTCGTTTCTGAATGATCCCGAAATCAAAGACCGTGTAGAACGGATTCGGGCCGAGGTTGAGCAAGACGTTCAACGTAGAATAGAAGAGTACCGTCAATATCGGGAACGGGCAAAGAAACAATTCGCCAATGAGGAAGAAAGAAAAATTTATGAAGAAGAAATAGACCGTTTCTTCCGTAAAAAACCGGGTTACAAAAAATATCGTAATCATGCCGGTGAAACACGCTGGATGAGTAAAGAGGAATTCCTGAATCAGGACGAATATTTTGAAGAAGTTCTTTCCACCGGGCAAATTGTCCGACGTCGGATTGCTGTGGCTTTGGTGATTCTTCTGGTTGCTGCGGGAATCTGGCAATTAACCCAATATTACCGGGTAAATGAAGAAACTCATTCCTTTCTACTGGTTGAGGAAAATGAACAACGCGGACTTCTTTATATCGATAAAAATCCGGCCATTGGCTTCCGGCCGGGTATCCCTTATCCTGTAAAACCGGGACCCCATGAAATATCGATGATTCTTTCCGGATACACAACAAAGCCCAAAGTGCAACAGGTGAATCTGGCCAAGAACGATACGGCCCGAATCGCTTTCCGTTTTCAAAAAATCGATGACCGGCAAACGGGTATAGTAAAAATAAAGACCCCATACTCCGATGCGGCTTTGATGGTCAATGGAGAATTTGAAGGAACCATATCCAGCCAGCCCCTGCTGAAATTGCCACCCGGAGCCTATACCATTACCCTGGAAAAGGGCGGCTATTTCCCCTCTCCCCCGCAGCGGGTAGTAAATTTACATGCCGGTGATACGCTATCGGTCGTATTTAATCTTTCCCGGCGCTCCCGTTCTTCGGCCGTAAAGAAAACGGCAAATCTGCTTAAAGGGGGCCTGGTGGAAATACATAGCAATATAAAAAATGCCGATATCCTGCTGGACGGTCAACAAACCGGATTTCAAACCGATTATGTTTTGCAACGTATCCCATTTGGCCAGCACCGGATTTCGGTTTATAAAAAGGGCTATAAAGCCTATCCGGATGAAAAGCGCATTAAACTGTCTTCCAAACAAAAAAGGGTCAGTGTGAATTTTACCCTGACCAGTACATTCCGGCCGATTACTCTCAAGACGGCGCCGGTGAAAGGAACCATAATTCTGGATGGAAAGGAAGTCGGATCGGGGTCGGTTAAACTGTCGGTTCCTCTCGGTAAACATCAAATCGATTTCGGCCCGATTCCCCATTATCACAAACCAAAGGATACAATAATCAATCTTACCGATCAGACTCCGGATCAGCTTGTTTTTAACTATATATTGAATTTTTTTGTTAGCTTTTCACCGGGCGGGACCCCTCCCCGGGCAGGCCGGGGTTCGGTGGCAACCGGTTACCTGTTAAATGACGACCGGTTCCGCCTGAGCAATAAAGCGGGTCCGAAAGTAAAGAAAAACGCGAAAATTAAGGATTCGGTGTGGATGGTCGGATATGCTTTCCAGTATCGGAACCCACCCGGTAAAGACGCCCTGTTGTTTAATTTTGAGGTACCGGAGAATGTTGATACATCGGAACCCATTTATCTATATGTTTATGCCTATCAGACCAAAGATTACTATCCTCTGGTCATTAAAGGGAAATCTTTTTATCGGATCGATATTAATGGTCAAAAGTTCAGGAAGCAGATTGAACCGAAGTACAGGCTTACGCAGATCGGCCCGGATCATTACGACAAATATCTGATCAATGAATTTTTACATGTGGGCTATAATCGTATCTTATTTTCAACGACCAACGCTACTTCTGCCCATGTGGCTCTTTGGAAATTAGTGATCAAATAGAGAGCAGCCTTTAAATGGCGGGAACGAACGAAAATTTATTCAAAGTCGATCAAAGCAGTCAGCCTTTGGCGGAAAGATGTCGGCCCCAAACACTGCAAGAGGTGGTCGGTCACAAGCCTGTAATAGGTCCGCAGTCGGCACTGTCCCGTCAACTGAAAAACGACTATCTGCCATCGATCATCTTTTGGGGTCCGCCCGGTGTCGGGAAGACCACTCTGGCGTATCTGCTGGCCAAAGAGGTGAACTCTCTTTTTAAGGCCATCTCCGCAGTCACTGCCGGGGTACGTGATGTAAAACGGATTATTGAAAAAGCGGAAGAGCAGCTTGCCTATTATCAAAAACGAACCGTCCTCTTTATCGATGAAATTCACCGCTTTAATAAATCCCAGCAGGATGCTTTATTACATGCCGTGGAAAGCGGGTTGTTAACCTTGATCGGAGCCACAACCGAAAACCCTTCCTTTGAGATTAATGCTCCGCTGCTCTCCCGATGCCAGGTTATTCAACTGCAACCGTTGTCTTCTAAAGATCTAAAGCAAATAGCGCTGCGGGCTATGGAGAGGGATGGGCTTCTAAGGCAGTATGAGATTCGTTTTGAAGATTTGGATCAACTCCTACTTTATGGTGGGGGGGATGCCCGGAGAATGCTCAATTTACTGGAAAGCGCGTTTTATCTGGCCCCCAAAAGAGGGCGAAAGGTGCGGATTACCAAAGAGATGTTACAAAAGGCGGCGGAACAAAATCCTCTTTATTATGATAAGAAAGGGGAGTACCATTATGATACCATTTCCGCTTTTATAAAAAGCGTACGCGGTAGTGATGCGGATGCCGCCGTTTACTGGTTGGCGGTTATGCTGCAAGGCGGAGAAGATCCCACCTTTATTGCCCGCAGATTAATCGTACTTGCTTCGGAGGATATTGGCAATGCTGAGCCCTATGCCCTGTCCCTGGCCAATGCCGGTTTTGAAGCCGTGAAGAATATCGGTATGCCCGAAGCGCGTATCGTTTTATCTCAGGTGACCACCTATCTGGCCTCGGTTCCGAAAAGCAATGCCGCTTACCGGGCCATTGATTCGGCTCTGGATGAGATCGATAAAAACGGGGTAAAACCGGTCCCTTTGCATTTGCGAAATGCGCCGACTAAATTGATGAAGGAACTCAAATACGGAACGGGCTATCGTTACCCGCATTCCTTTGAAGGGCACTATGTGAAGCAGCAATATTTGCCCAGAGGGTTGGAGGGCAGCTCTTTTTATCAACCGACCGATCAGGGCCGGGAAGCGCGCCTTAAATCCTATTTACAGGAATTAAAGCAGAATAAGGAAAAATAAATTGATCAAGTACCTGAAAAAACATCTTCTGAACACCTACCTTCAACTTCGCTTAAAACGTTTTAAAGATGCACAGACCTACAATTTTCCACAAAGGATGCGGCAAATCAGAAATATCCTGCTGATCGTACCCCCTGGTCAGGAATACGGTGAGATTACCCAGTCCTTTGCCGCTTCGTTGTATCAGGTTTTTAACGATGTCAAGGTATCCTTGTTCGAAAGACAAAACTTCCGCCCCACGGACGGCAATTGGTTCGGTCTGCCCAAAGATACTTATCTGAAGAATTTTCAGGAGGAGAAATTTGATTTAATTGTTGATTTAAACCGGCAGCCGGATAAATTATGTATTTATCTTTCGATATTAACAAAAGCGGATCTGCGCCTGACCCTATCGGATGATAATCGCTATGAAAATATATATAATTTAAATTTCAGGGCGAAGGTTACAGATTCTTTGAAAGACCGGTTGGATAATGTACTCAATTATTTTAAGACGTTTCAGAAAATGGCGGAAGTATCGGAGACGTCGGATGCCCGTTAGAATCGCACTTGTTTAATCCCATATTTGATTGGAGTAAGATGATGTTACGCAAATGGTTAATTGTTTTAATGCTCTTCCCTGTATTTATTTTTGCTCAATCCGTGAAGACCATCCAGGTCGGCTCGTTTAATGTGGAATGGTTTCCCTGTAAAGATGATGGCAATATGATGAAAAAATACGGCATTAATTTGAGGCAGCCTCCAAACGGAGACTCGACGGATATCCCGGCTTTGTTTCAGGTGATTAAGAACCTGGATGTGGAACTGCTGGGAGTCGTGGAAGTGGTGGATACGGATTTATTTCAGGCTTCGGCTCAAAAATACCTGGGCTCGCAATATAAATATATTTATGCTCCTTCGGTTAGTTCTCAAAAAGTCGGTTTCCTGTATGATTCCTCTGTGTTGGAATTAATCGGTTCTCCTCAGATCTATGGTGAAGTTGCTCTTTATCCCGATTCCTGGCTACGCCCGGCTTTCCGTGCTTATTTCAAGGCCAAACCCGATGGAATGGATTTCAATGCGGTGATTGTCCATCTCAAGGCTGCTCCCGGTGGCTGGAAAAAGCGATTAAAACAATGGAAAGCGTTGAAGAGAATTTTAGAACAGGTTCCCCAACAAACGGGGGATAAGGATATTGTGCTGATGGGCGATTTTAACAATGTGTCGAAATTGGGTTATAACGAATTTAAACCGCTGATGGAAAAGTTACATTTCCTTTGGGCAACATCGGAGTTGGTTAAAAAGCATGAATTTTCAAATTTCTGGCAACCGGATCACATGCAGCCACGTATTCAGGGTTCTCTCATTGACCAGATTTTTATCTCCCGGCATGCAGAGGATGAATTTGTAAGTAACAGTGTTGAAGTGGGCGGGATGTGTGCCCAGAAAAAGGATTCCTATGAGGGAGCGGCTATTCCCGAATATTATGAAAAAATATCGGATCACTGCCCGGTAATTGCTACCTTCCGGGTGGATAAAGACGACGATTAAAAAAAAGCCTCTTTGGATGTCACCGAAGAGGCCTTTCTGTTTTATATCTTTAATCTTTAATCTTTAATCTTGATTCTTTAATCTTTAACTCTTTGTATACAACCGAAGAGTCCTTCCTGTTTTATTGTATGGTTACGGTCATTAAGCCGGTGGTGCCCACATTACCGGCGGCATCATAGGCTTTGATATAAAGTGAATGTAGCAACGTATCCGCTTTGGATGAAGTGTTCCAGTTAAAAACCCAGGGAGCGGGTGGATTATCCTGACTCTTGGTGAGTTTGCCGTCCACATAGAATTCCGCTTTACTAACCCCCACGTTATCCCGCAAATCCGCAGACACATCCACGTTTCCGGTGATGGTACTGCCGGCCACAGGATAGAGGAAAAGGGCGAAGGGGGCAACATTATCCCCTGCCGGACCGGTATGAGGGTAAACGGTTACCTGGATAACCGGCGAGACGGCCACATTATTTCCGCCGTCAAACGCCTTGGCAAAAATAGTATGGCTGGTCGAATCCGAATAACCGGCCGTATTCCAGTTGTAAACATAAGGATAGGCAGCGGTCGTACCCACCGAGTCGCCATCGATAAAAAAAGCTACTTTTTGGATCGAACGCTCGTCTTCGGCATAAGCGGTAATGTTTACAATACCTTCGACTACCTGACCACCTTGCGGATTTACAATCTGCACGGTCGGAGGTAAAATATCCGGAGTATCGGCGATGGTAAAGCGGATGGCGTTTGAATACCCTATATTCCCTTCTTTGTCTTGTGCGGCAGCTAACATGACATGGGGCACTTTTTTGGTTAAACCGGCCACATTTAAAGTTAAGGCCCACGGAGATTGGAGAGATTCTCCCAACTCGATGCCGTCCACATAGAACCAGACTTTTTTTACTTCCTGATCGTCGGAGACCTGAACATTAATATTGATGTCACCGGAAATCACCGCTCCTTCGTACGGATAGACTAAAACAGCGACCGGCGGAACCACATCCTGGATTTTTGGCAGAGAACAACCTGCCAGGAAGATCAGAGGGAGAAAAATAAACAAAAGACGTTTCATAATAAGCTCCTGAAAATGGCATTTAAAAAAACAATAATATTTGCCTAAATATAAATGTATACGGTTATTACTCTGTGATTTAGATCGCAGACTCTACCCGATGTTTTAATATTCGGAAGATTGAAGAAATCATGAAGAAAATTATGGAAAAATAATTTTCAGACCTGCAACTCAATACCAACCGGGCAATGATCCGATCCCATAACCTGTTGTAAAATGAATGCGTCCTTTACCATAGAGGCATGCTCCTGATCAATAAAAAAATAATCGATCCGCCATCCCACATTGCGTTTCCGGGCTCCGAAGCGGTAGGTCCACCACGAATATTGTTCTCCCCCGGAATGAAATTTACGGAAGGTATCCACATAACCGTGTGCAATGAATTGGTCCATCCAGGCCCGTTCTACGGGCAAAAATCCGGAGGTGTTTTCGTTAGCTTTCGGGTTCTTTAAATCGATTTCTTTGTGAGCCGTATTAAAATCCCCGCAGGCGATAACGGCTTTACCGCTGCTTCGTAATTTTTCGGCTTTTTCTAAAAAAGCGTCATAAAAACGAAGTTTGTAATCCAGACGCTGTTGATCACGCTGTCCGTTGGGATAGTATATGTTCAACAAGAAAAATCGCTCATATTCATGAATCAGAATACGGCCCTCCGTATCGAATTCCTCTATACCAAAGCCATGGGTGGTTTGCGAAGGAAGCGGTTTGCAGAAAGTGGCCACACCGCTGTAACCCGGTTTGCGAGCGGCATTCCAATGAATTTGATATTCCGAGAGCGGCTGCAATTGTCCGTCCAGTTGTTCCTGCCGGGCTTTTACCTCCTGCAGGCAGATAATATCCGCCCCATCCTGTTCGAACCAATCCCAAAAGCCGTTGCGGATCGCGGCCCGGATTCCGTTCACATTCCATGAGATGATACGCAAGGGACGATCCTTTCAATCAATTTGCAGATTATCGTCTACTTCGATTTCCATGCGCAGGAAAGAAGTGCTGTAGGTTTTTCCCTGAGCATCATGTTTTAAGGTAAGAGTACCGCCGCCACCCAGGGCATTATGCAATAAAAAATTAATCGCACCGATATTGGGCATCTCGAAGCGTTCGATTTTTCCTTTAACCATATCACCGTAATGTGCTTTTACTTTTTCCACGGTCACTTTTTCCTTAAGAATCTCATAATATTCGGGCTTAAGAGCAATGATGCCTACGTTGGCCGTATCTCCCTTATCTCCGGAGCGGGCATGGGCTAATTTTAATAATGGTATCTTCATCGTATATATCCTCGATTCATTCGAAAAATCTGCACCCTTAGATTTGTTTCAACAGGGTCATTACAGTACGGGCTGACTGATAGAGTTCTTTATGCATCGTATATTTTTGGATAAGTAAACTTTGGAAACCATACACCATGTTTCTGAATCGTCTGTTGCGAAGGGCGTTAAGGGAGACGATTTTTTTCCGGTGCAAATCGACATTTTTTAAAATAAAGGGAATGACAAAGGTATTATAATAAAAATTGGTAGTCTGTCGTAGATATTTTAAATCATCCATCCCCTGATAATATTTAATAAGGGCCTGTTTGAGTCGATAGTCGGAAAGGATATTAAAATTTCCGGAACTTTTAATAGTTTCGTAGGTGGTTTTCTGTGAAGAATAGATATATATAGTCGTCAAGGCGCCGATCAGGGTCATGGCGCTATCCGGATTGATAGTTGAACGGGAGAAAAGAGATTGAGAGTTTTTGATTTTCTGTAACTGCCGTTCCTGATGCCGGAGCAATGTATCGAGCTGTTTCAAGTCACTTCCTATGTCGTCTTTAAAGCTTTGCAGGTATTGATATTCCACCTGCTTGTTTTTATGATTTTCGTAAGAGCGATTCATCATAAAAGCCAGGGTAATACCGATAACGACAACTACCAATTCTACAAACTTGTCTTTCCAGTTGATTTGTTTTGATTCTTTCACAACAGGCATATTCTGTTTTTAATTATCTCACACCACTTCGATGGTCAGGACTTTTGGAGAAACCGTATCCTTTTTTAACAGGGCCGGCCAGTAGGCAATCACATCACGTACCCTGGGGCGCCCCCCGCCGAAACCGGTTACGGTCGGTGGGCCGGTGAGCACTAAAGGAACAATTTCATTGGCAAATTTTTGCATCATCTGTTTGTCGTGTCCACGGACGCCGATTAAAAAAACCACCTCATTGGGGTCTTTGATCGGAGGTGCTGTGCTGCCGTGGCAGGCATTGTAACCGAGATATTCGGTATGAATGTCATCGAAAGTAAGACCCAGGTATTCGATGCGTTTGCGGATAATGTCGTCCGCCTTTTGTGCCTTCTCCAGTGCTTCGGGCCAGGCATAGGTTAACTGACCGATGCAGGTATATCCATCGAAATAGGAAATGGATACCTTGTAAAATTCCGTATCCGGATATCCCTTGATATCATAAACCCGCACCCGGTTTTCAGCTTCCTGTTCTAAGCGGATCGATGTAAAATCGGCCACTACATCGGGAGTAATATATTCCGCAGGATTGCCCAGTTCATACACCAGCTGCTCCTTCACGGTTCGTTCGCTAACCAGGCCACCCAGCGATTCGTGTTTGGTTATGATAAGGGAGCCGTCCGGGTAAGCCTCTACAATGGGAAAGCCGATCCGCTCCATACGCGGCACCTCTTTCCAGCCGGCCAGGAAATTTCCTCCGCTGGCCTGGGCACCGCACTCATTAATATGGCCACCAATCACACCGGCGGCCAGCTTGTTCCAGTCATCCCATTCCCATCCGAATTCATGGATCATTGGAGCCAGACTAATACCCGTATCGGTTACCCGCCCTGTGACTATAATCTGCGCACCTTGTTCCAGGGCCTTAACAACAGGGCGAGCTCCAAAGTACACGTTGGCGCTGCTTACCGTTCTGCGGATTTTTTGCAGGGGTTCTCCGGTTTCCATATTTTTCATTTCATTTCCGGAGGCAATCAGCGGATCCAGTTGATTTAAGATATCGTCTCCGTAAACAGCGGCGATTTTAAGGCCGGAATAGCCCATTTGTTCGGCGATATTCCTTACGGCAATCATGCAGCCTACCGGGTTAACGCCGCCAGCATTGGTAATGAGCTTCACTTTTTTCTCCACCAGAAGGGGTAAAAGCTGCTTCATCAAAGGAATAAAATCCTTGGCATAACCCAGATTGGGATCACGGGATTTTTGCTTTTGCATAATCGACATGGTGACTTCGGCCAGGTAATCCATAACCAAATAGTCGATAGGACCTTCCTTAACCTGATCCAGCGGGGCGTCAAAACGGTCTCCCCAATATCCCTGTCCGCTGGCGATACGAATATATTTTTTCATTCCCGCTCCTGCATATTACACGATCCGTTTGATTAAAATAACACACAGACCGTTAAAAATCCACTCCCTGCAATGGATTCTTAGGGAAAAAGGGTTTTCCATTATTAAAGAATTTATCCTATATTGCTACGGGATGCACGGCAGGGATTTAATATTAAGGAGAGATATAATGGATCTGGGATTAAATGAAAAATCGGTTGTGGTTTTGGCCTCCAGTAAAGGTCTGGGTAGAGCGGCCGCCTTGAGTCTGGCCAGAGAGAGGGCCAAAGTGGCCATCTGTGCCAGAAATGAACAAGCCCTTAAAGCAACGGCAGAGGAATTGAAAACTGCAAAAGCGGCGGATGTGTATTATGAGGTCGTCGATGTGCAAAAAGCGGAACAATTGGCTGTGTTTATGAATCATGTTTTAAAAAAATGGGGTCGGATCGATATACTGGTGACCAATGCCGGAGGACCGCCTGTAAAATCTTTTGATGAAACCAATGAGGAAGAATGGCATTATTGGTTTGATGTGACCTTTATGAGCGTGGTCCGGGCTGTTCGCCTGGCTCTTCCTTCCATGAAAGAACAGCATTGGGGCCGGATTATCAATATCACTTCTATCTCGGTAAAAAAACCCATCGAGAACTTGATTTACTCCAATGCCCTGAGACTGGCTGTGGTCGGCCTGGCTAAGACCCTCTCTCAGGAATTGGGACCCTTCGGAATTACAGTGAACAATGTAGCTCCCGGGCATCATTTAACGGAAGGGTTGGAAAGAATTATCACCCGGAAAGTGTCGGCAGGCATGAGCCGTAAGGAAGTACTGGATGGATGGACCAGTCATACTCCCATGCGCCGTCTGGGGCAGCCGGATGATCTGGCAGGTCTGATTACCTATCTGGCTTCCGAACCGGCTGGCTTTATTACGGGAACAACGATCCAGGTTGATGGGGGGCAGTACCCGGGAAGTTTATGATCCCTATTTGTTATTAAATAGCTCCAGCTGTTCCTTTTGGGACCGGTCACTCCGGGCACTAATATCTACGAAAGTAACGCGATAAGGACTCAAACGATTACCACGCGCTTTCCAGCCCTTTACATCTACCAGGTCATTCAGACGGACCCGTTCGCTGAACTTGTGTTTGGCCCGGCCTTTCAAATATTCAACTTCCAATACAGGTTCCGGATCGGTTGTCGCTGCCAAGAGGCTGGAACCGCGTGCCTCACTGATAAAACGAAAAGCCTTACCCGTACTCTGGGTTTTTACATGGAAACGTTTTACAAAAAAATTTTTGGCGGCCCCGTCATAATGCACGGCGGAAATTACGATTTCGGGATTAAAGGCTTCGATCAAAACCAGTTTGCCGATATCGTAATGGTTGGATAAATCATAGTTCGTTAACTGATAAGTGCCGTCATTATAGACGACCAGGATTAAATCTCCGTTATCGAATTTTCCCAGGTATTTCCCGCGGGAATCGGTATTTAAGCGCCCGATCGTATCGTCGAACCACAGGTCTCTGCCACCGAGAGAGGAAGCACCTACTTCTTTTTGGCTTACTTTTCGTACCGGCCATTTGGTGACTGTATTCCCCTGGGAGCCGCGGCCTTTAATTGACAGTTGACTAAAATCAAAGTCGAATGTTTTTTTACGGGCCCGGCAGGCCGGGTTAAGATGAACCGTTACCACCTCCGATTCGCTGTTGGGGTTGGCGGTAAGATAAAGCAGTTTTGAGCCTTGTGCTCCCCGGGTCAAATCGTATTCTTTATCGCGAATAATCGAGGTCACGTTAAAACGTTTGGCATAACTCTTTCCGCTCTTGGCATCGAAGTAGATCATGTTGTAAACCAGGCGTTCTTCGTTCTTTTTCCAGACAGCTACATGAACAATGTCCTTGCCCACAAAGGCTTTTTCACTGACCCGGCTGACGAGGAATTTTCCGTCCCGACGGAAGACGATAATATCGTCGATATCCGAGCATTCACTCACCAGTTCATCCTGTTTCAATCCGAAGCCGATGAATCCTTCTTTACGGTTTACATAGAGTTTGCGGTTAGCCACCGCAACCTGAGCCACGGCAATATTGTCAAAGTTACGAATTTCTGTTTTACGTTCCCGGCCCGAACCATATTTGCGGCGTAAATTTTCAAAATAACGGATGGCATAATCGGTCAGGTGGCTAAGATGATGTTCCACCTCTTTGATTTCCTCTGTAAGGCTGCGGATCAATTCATCCGCTTTAAAAGAGTTGTATTTGGAAATACGCTTAATTTTGATCTCCGTCAAACGGATGATATCTTCCTGGGTCACAGGACGCAATAACTGCTTTTTGAAGGGCTCCAGTCCACGGTCGATGGTTTCCAGCACGGATTCCCAGGTCTCGCACTCTTCGATGTCGTGGTAGATGCGATTCTCAATAAAGATTTTTTCCAGGGAGGAAAAAAACAGTTTTTCACTCAATTCGCCCTTCTTGATTTCCAATTCCCATTTTAAAAGTCGCAGGGTGTTTCGGGTGGAATCATGGAGCACATCATTCACACTCATGAAACGGGGTTTGTCATCCTCGATTACGCAGCAGTTGGGTGAAATGGACACTTCGCAATCGGTAAAGGCGTAAAGGGCATCTACGGTAATATTAGGAGAGATATTGTTGGGCAAATCGATTACGATTTCCACATCCCGGGCCGTGTTGTCAACGACCCGTTTAATTTTGATTTTACCCTGATCATTGGCTTTGATGATGGAATCGATTAATTGCTGGGTTGTAACTCCGTAAGGAACGCTGCGGATGATCAGCGTTTTTTTATCGGCGATTTCGATAATGGCCCGGACCCTTATTTTGCCTCCTTTTTGGCCTTCATTATAATTGGAAAAATCGGCCAGCCCTCCGGTGGGGAAATCGGGCAGAATATTTATTTTTTTACCCCGCAGGATATCGATAGAGGCGTCGATCAGTTCGATAAAATTGTGAGGCATAATTTTTGTGGCCAGTCCCACGGCAATTCCTTCGGCACCCTGGGCCAAAACCAGGGGAAATTTCATGGGCAACTGGACGGGTTCGTTTTGTCGTCCGTCATAAGAACGCTGCCATTCGGTAGTCTGGGCGTTAAAAGCCACCTCCAGGGCAAATTTAGAGAGGCGGGCTTCGATATAACGGGAAGCTGCGGCGCGATCACCGGTACGAATATCACCCCAGTTACCCTGGGTGTCGATCAATAGTTCTTTTTGTCCGAGATTGACCAGGGCGTCGCCGATAGCGGCATCGCCATGGGGATGAAACTGCATGGTGTGGCCGATAATGTTGGCCACTTTGTGAAACCGACCGTCATCCATTCGCTTCATGCTGTATAGAATTCGGCGCTGAACAGGCTTTAGACCGTCGCCCAGTGTAGGAACCGCCCGTTCCAGGATTACATAGGAGGCATAATCCAAAAACCAGTTTTGATAAAGGCCGTTGATATGCGTTGTTTGTTTGATGGAACCGTTGTGTTTCTTCTTATCCGACATGGTGTTGCTGTTTATCCTTCCTGCAATTCTTCGATTATATTCTTTTCAATTTGTAGATTTTGAATAATAAAAGTCTGGCGCTGCGGCGTGTTTTTACCCATATAATAGGATAATACTTTCGGAATCGATGTATTTTCGTCCAGGACCAGCGGGCGGAGTCGAATATCCTCTCCGATGAATTGACCGAATTCCTGAGGGGAAATTTCACCCAATCCCTTAAAGCGGGTAATTTCGGCCTGCTTACCCAATTTTTCGATGGCTGCTCTTTTTTCTTCGGGGGTATAACAATAGAGGGTTTCCTTTTTGTTACGGATGCGGAAAAGGGGGGTTTCCAGAATATAGACATGGCCGTTTTTTACCAAATCCGGAAAAAACTGAAGGAAGAAAGTCATCAATAACAAGCGGATATGCATACCGTCCACATCGGCGTCGGTGGCAATGACAACGTTATTATAACGTAAATCGTTGATATCATTTTCGATATTAAGGGCATGCTGCAATAAATTAAATTCTTCGTTCTGATAAACGATTTTTTTGGAGAGCCCGAAGGAATTCAGCGGTTTACCCCGCAAGCTGAAGACCGCCTGGGTTTCCACATCGCGAGCTTTGGTGATGGAACCGCTGGCGGAGTCACCTTCGGTAATGAACAGGGTGGAATTGAACCGTTTTTCATTTTTAATATCTGTGTAATGAACACGGCAGTCACGGAGTTTTTTATTATGCAGATTGGCCTTTTTAGCCCGCTGATTGGCCAGCTTCTTGATACCGGCAATCTCTTTGCGTTCCCGTTCCGATTGCTGGATGCGCTTCAGCAGGGCTTCGGCCTGGGTTTGATTCTTATGGAGAAAATTGTCCAGTTCATGTTTGATAAAATCGATCACATAATTGCGTACCGTAGGCCCGCCCGGAGACATATGCTGGGAACCTAATTTTGTTTTTGTCTGTGATTCGAATACGGGCTCCTGTATGCGGACGCTGATGGCGGCAATGATAGAAGAACGGATGTCCGCCGCATCAAAATCTTTTTTATAAAATTCACGGATGGTTTTTACCAGCGCTTCCCTGAAGGCCAAAAGATGGGTGCCGCCCTGAGAAGTGAACTGACCGTTTACGAAAGAATAGTACTCTTCTCCATACTGGTTGCCATGGGTAAAAGCGATTTCCAGATCATTGCCTTTAAAGTGAATGATAGGGTAACGCATGGTTTCCGGATCGGTCTTTCGGGCCAGAAGGTCCATTAATCCGTTTCTGGAATAATACCGTTTTTTGTTGAAATGAATACTCAATCCGGCATTTAAATAGACATAGTTCCAGACCTGGTTCTCTATATATTCCGTCAGGAAATGATAGTTCTTAAAAATTTCTTCATCAGGAGTGAAAGAAATAATCGTACCGTTTGCTTCATCCGTTTTACGGACTTTATGGTCTTTAATCAGATTACCGTATTCAAATTCCTGGATTTTTGTCTTTCCGTCCCTGATGGATTGTACCCGGTAATATTTTGACAGGGCGTTTACCGCCTTGCTCCCCACGCCGTTCAGGCCGATGGATTTTTGGAAGGCCTCCGTATCGTATTTACCGCCGGTATTTATCTGAGCCACGCATTCGTATACTTTTCCCAGGGGAATCCCTCGCCCGTAATCCCGTACGGTTACCGTATGTTCACCCACGGTCAACTCGATATTTTTCCCAAATCCCATCATAAATTCGTCAATGGAATTATCCACCGTTTCTTTGAGGAGCACATAGATACCGTCATCCGGTGAAGAACCATCTCCCAGCTTACCGATGTACATACCGGGTCTCATGCGAATATGCTCGCGCCAGTCCAGAGAACGAATGCTCTCTTCCGTATAATTTAGAATATCCTGATGATTTGCCATAGATTCGATGAGTCCTTGCTCTGTTTTATTTTTCATAAAATGTTAATATAATAAATTTTTGAAAATTTTCCTCACATTAAGGCCGACCGGCATTTAAGAGAAAAAACAGCCTGTTTTTCATTCTGTTATTATAGTACTAATGTACAATATTTTTTTAAATTTTTCAAATAACCGTGTTATGGGTAATCGGGTCGTCTATCAATCTTTTTCGGGTAGTTTGCGGATGACCAGTTCATAAGAATCATCGATCCATTGCATCATATTTTCGTCGGTTACGGTGCCATCCAATTCGATGGTGTTCCAGTGCTTTTTATTCATGTGATATCCGGGCCGGACCTGTGGGTATTGTTGGCGCAGGACCAAAGCATACGCCGGATCACATTTCAGATTAATCCGATGCGGTTCATCCAGGCTGATCAGGGCAAACATCTTGCCTTTAATTTTAAAGACCAGGGTGGTGTCGTCGAAAGGAAATTCCTGAGTGCTGCCCGGCCTGGAAGTACAATAGTCAATTACGGTTTGTAATTGCATTTTTCAATTCCTTCGTTTAATTTAAAATCAATTCTACGGATAAAACGGTGGAGTTCGGTTGTGAAATCCTTACTGTTTCTGTTTTTCATATATATCCTTTTTATCTCCTGCCGTAATGAGAGTTCAGTGAACAAAGACAATCCTACAAAGAAAGAATATGCAGCACAAGCCGATACCATAAAAATTATTAACGGCAGCTTCCCTGTCGAGATCCCTGTCCACGGTTTTCTGAAAGCCTGGAAAACGGCGCTCCTGGCCGTTCCGCAAAAAACCCGTTTAATTGCCCTGCTTGTTGAAGAGCATTCTTATGTGAAGAAGGGGGATTTACTGGCCAGCGTGATGGGCCTTGATAGGCAGACGGAATGGACCCCGGTCGATCTGTTTTCTCCGATTTCGGGCCAGGTTACCGCTCTCAATTATAAATTGCATCAGATTGTTCCCGCCAACCGGACGATTCTGAAAATAGAAGATCTGAGCCGCTTTATCCTGTCTGTAAAACCGGAAGCCCGGAAAATACCTTATATAAAGAGGGATCAGAGGGTTAAATTTTTAAACGGTGAAAAGAGTGTAAAGGGGCATGTAAATTACGTTGATCGGGAAAAAGGGATCGTTACAATCGCGATAGATGGGACGAATAAGGGGCTTCAGGTCGATCAGGAGATTAGCGGCGAGATAGAGTGCGGTATCATTAAAGGTTCTTTTCTTTCTGCCGACTATTTTGTCAGCGATGAAAAAATTCGGGTCCATTCACCCGAGGAAATCGATTTAACCCTGTTCCGGGTGGGCTTTGCAGACAGTCTGGTGCTGGTGAACCCTCCCTTGCCGGAAGGTAAATACTTGATTCTAAATCGAAAAATTCCTTGACTTGCTAAAAAATTATATTATATTGATATTGCTTTGAAGGATTAAAGGGGATTAAAGGATTAATGCGTAAAACAGTACTTATTAGTTTCCTTGTTGTTGCCGCAACGATTTCGGTTTATGCCGCCAGCATTTTTAGCGAAGTGACGGCCGTACCGGGCACCAATCAGGTCCATTTAAGCTGGGTAACCAAATCCGAAACGAATATCAGGCAGTTTGTAATCTTACGCAGCAATGACGATAAGCATTATGTGGAAATCAAACGCCTTGCTGCCAAGGGCCCGGGTACGCGTTATGAATATGTTGATCAGAATGTGATGTTCAAAGATATATCCCCTCTCTTCTATAAAATTAGAGCCTTAGACAGAGCCGGAAATATTATGGATGAATCATCACTCTTTGTGCATCCTCAGATTTCCGGGATTTTTCGTACCTGGGGGACAATCAAAGCACTCTTTCGTTGATGAAAATATTCAATTGATCAAAGCTCTTTTCATCGCAGAAAAGGGCTTTTTTTTTGACCGACCGGGAAAGGCCGTTAGAACAAAGACATATCTAATTGCCTACATACTGTTAAAAAAATGTCATGTAGTATTCTGCCATGAAGAAAGAATCCAACCGAAATGGTTTAAAATGAGACATATTACAGGTTTATATACCTTAAAATAAATTAATCAGGTAAATAAGCCTAAAAAAAGTGTGGATATATTGTTAAGTTCAAGTTAAACAAATGTTAAATTAACGGCCGAACAGGAGAGCGGTATAACAAAAACAGAGATCGTATGATAAATTTGGGTATTGTTATTTTGAAGCGGAATATTTA
>JALSTK010000167.1 GCA_026983775.1 Calditrichia bacterium | reverse complement strand
GAAGGTTGATTCAAAACAAAGCCGCGATCATTCACATAAATGATCGAATTGGCCGTACCGAGATCAATACCGATATCCCGGAAAATATGTTTGAATATTTGAAGTGCCATAATATTGAGAAGTTTAACTTTATATTCGGACTAAATCAATGAATCAATAGCTAAAAATAAAAAAAAGTGCCCATTTTTTCAAATGGGCACCCGGGGGGTATTTTAAGGAAGGATTTTATTTCTACTTTTCTTCTTGCTGCTCTTCATCCTTTGCTTTTTTCTTAGCAGCCGTCTTTTTCTGCTTCTTTACGGCAGCAGCCTGTTTTTCCTCGGGAACTGCCTCTTCTTCGATAGATTCGGAGCTTTCTTTTTTACTCTTCTCTTCTTCCTCTTCGCTTTTCGGTTCCTCGGCAGCAGATTGCTGCTCAGCACGTTCTTCCTTGACTTCTGCGTTTTTAGCTTCCTGATCGGTTCTCGTCTCTTCCGCGGGAGTCTCGGAAGACTTATCCCTGTCTTCTTCCGTTTTAATCTCGGTTTCCGTTTCCTTCTCAGCCGCTGTTTTCGCCTCCGGTTTCTTCTTGGCATCGTTTGTCTTGGCCACTTCTTCCAGAGTCGTTTTTTCAACGCCTTGCTTGCTCATATATTCTTCGTACTCGTGCCGTTCCTTATCCTTAAAATAAGCTGAAATCGACAGGACGATTTTTTTATTGTTTTTATCGAATTCGATGATTTTGGCAGGAACTTCGGAACCGATCTCGTAAACCTCGCTGGCTTTCTTACCCTGCGGCAAAGCCAATTGCTGGTTGGGAATAAAACCATCGACGCCCAACGGCAGAGTAACGATCATTCCTTTGTCAATATGCCGGGCTACTTTTCCTTTAGTTTCCGTACCTACCGCGTAATTTTCCTCGAAGGAATCCCAGGGATTGGACTCGATCTGTTTATGGCCCAGAGCAATACGCCGTTCTTCCCGGTTGATTCCCAGAACAACAACTTCGATTTCATCACCTTTCTTTACCACTTCACTGGGGTGACGGATTTTCTTAGTCCAGGATAAATCGGAAATATGGACCAGGCCGTCGATTCCTTCTTCCAACTCCACAAAGGCGCCGAACTGAGTCAGATTGCGTACCGTTCCCTTATGGGTGGAACCAACCGGATACCGTTCTTCAATCTGATCCCAGGGATCCGGTTCCAACTGTTTAAGACCCAAAGAAATCTTTTTGGCATCGGCTTCAATATTCAGGACAACGGCATCAATTTCCTGCCCGACCGTAAGCAGCTGGCTGGGATGTTTAATGTGCTGCGACCAGGACATTTCCGAAATATGAATTAGTCCTTCGATCCCCTTCTCCAGCTCGATAAAGGCGCCGTAATCGGTTAAACTGACCACGCGCCCCTTCACCTTGGAACCGACGGGATACTTTTCAGCGACATTCTCCCAGGGATGGGGCTGCAATTGCTTTAAACCAAGAGAAATACGATCCTTCTGCTCATTATAGTCCAGAATCATGACTTCCAGCTCCTGATCTAACTTAACCAGTTCGGAAGGATGATTGACTCTTCCCCAGCTCAGGTCCGTTATATGCAAAAGACCATCCACGCCACCCAAATCGATGAACACACCGAAATCGGTAATATTTTTAACCGTACCTTTACGGACCTGACCGCGTTCCAGTGTGTTTAAAATCTCTTTGCGCTGACTTTCCATCTCTTTCTCAATCAGCACGCGGGAAGATACCACAATATTTTTACGGGCATGGTTCACTTTAACGATTTTAAAATTCAATTGTTTGCCGAGATAGGCGTCAAAATCACGAATCGGTTTCACATCTATTTGTGATCCGGGTAAGAAGGCATCCACGCCGGAAAGATTGACGACCATACCGCCCTTAATACGACGGACAATCGTACCGGGAATCACCTCGTCATTTTCGTATTTTTCAACCAGGCCTTCCCAGACGCGGATAAAATCAGCCCGTTTGCGGGAAAGGGTCAACTGACCATCGGAACCTTCGAGGGTTTCCAAATATACTTCCACCTCATCCCCGGGTTTTAATTCATCAATATTATCAAATTCTTCTTTTGGAACCAGACCTTCCGACTTGAATCCGATATCGATAACCACATCAGAATCCGTAATGTTTAAAATCCTGCCGTTGACAATTTCACCTTCGGTAATCCGGTTCATGGTCTGTTCATACAAATTGGTTAATACTTCTAATTCCTTATCCGCGTATTCCTGCTCTTCTTTGAGGTCTTCCAATTTTACAACTACTTCTTCAAAATCTTGCGTATCTTCCTCAGTTTCTTCTTGAGTTTGAACAGGTTCTGCAGCTTTTGTTTCCACCTCGGTCTCTTCGGTAACGGAATGTTCTTCCTGAGGTGGGTTTGGGGTTGGACTCTCTGTAGTCGGTTCTTCGGCTACAGTTTCGTTTTTTTCTTCTGTCATTAAGATAATACCTCCATTGAACGGTTTATCTGCGCCACAGGCACAGGGTTAATTAATAAAAAGATGTTTAATTTACATGGAATCCTTTGATTTTACAAATAAATTTAAAATTTTTCGAAGGCCCAAATGATTGGAATCGACACCCTATTGAACCGGAATATTCTATTTCGTAATCTTACTTATAAAGAGACCGAATTATGGCATCAATCGAAATTACCCTCACTCCGCAGATGAAGGATCAGGCTGCAATTCACGCCCGTCAGCGCAGTCTTAAAATAAAACGGCGTTTCGTACCCGATCATGCACCGCTTTCCGCGATTGAGAGTAATTTTATCGGTGCGCTGGGGGAAATTGCGATTCACTATCTGATGGAAGGTCGGGTGTATCTTTCTGAAAATTACAATGAAGCCAAAGCCGATAAGGGAGATATTCTGATCAAGGATTTGGTGTTTGATATTAAGACGGAAGCCGTTCCCCAAAAATATTATCAGCGGATTATCCATGGTGATATATCAGAATATGAACCGTATGGATGCCGGGTCTGGACGGCAACCCATTTACATCATCTACCCAAATATACCGGAGGGATTATCTTTAACGTGGTACCGATTCCAGATAACGCCCGGTTTAGCAAAGAAGCGCATCTTTTGCGGCCTCCCCTGTTTGAATATATTGATCGTCTGTTAGTGGTTGGATTTGTAAAACCGGCCGATATCCTCAGTCGTAAGCCCACCCTATTCTCACCGCCTCATCCTGTGACCGGCAGACGGTTTAAATATAACTCCCTGAATTTCCTTTTCCGTCCCGCAGAATTACGGGATATCGAATTGCTATTCCGTGAATGATACTAAAATTCATGCCATGTTCCATTAGATTTCGCTGACCATATACCTACTTCTGCCATTCGTAATATCAAGCAAAAATCTTATAAAAATATCCCATAAATATGGGATTGTGAACGTTCGGACACTGGATTAAAATAAGATAGCCAAGTTAAACCTTCCAATACAGGATATAGATACTTTTTTCTTCAGGTTACCATGGGTTGTCTGCTTCTTTAAAATGACGGAATATTATGTTGTGCTAAAACATGAGTAATAAAATAAAGGAGTAAGGTTATGTCTTCAAAAATGGAAAGGATCGTAAAACCGATGTCCTACTTTGTTTTTATCTTCCTGTTCATCGGTTTGAGTTTTTACGGATGTGATAATAGTACCGGGCCCGAAACAAGCGATAAAACAATGGTTTCCGGGAAAGTAACCAATGCCCATACAGGCAAGCCTGTGGCCGGGGCGGAAATCAACGACGGTAGCAAGGCAATTGCCACCTCGGGTCAAGACGGAAAATATTCGGCGGAAATCAAAGCCGGCACCTATACTTTCACCTGCACAGCGAAAGGATATATCCCCAGGGAAGCAAATCATATCACGGTAGAGGATAAAAAGACAACCGGGGTGGATTTTGCTTTGCAGCCGGTCAATTATGTGGTAATAACCGATGATATTACGGAAAGCACTACCTGGCAAAGCGATAGTATTTATATTATTAAAAAATGGGTCTCTATTAAAGCCACCCTTACCATTGAGGCGGGCACGATTATCAAGTTTGAACTGGGTATACATATGGTGGTAGACGGCGATGCCGGGGGTCAGCTTATTGCCAACGCTTCGTCTTCGAAACCCATTATTTTTACATCCATCCGCGATGACGCCCATGGCGGCGATACCAACGGCGACGGCACTTTAACCGTACCCGCCTCCGGTGATTGGCGGTTTATTGAAGTCAACGGCAATAACAACGCTTCTCTTTTTAATTACTGCCGATTCCTGTACGGCGGCGGCCAACCCGGCGATTACAGGCATACCATGGAATTAAACGCGGGTACCGGCGTACATATCACCCATTGTATCTTTGCTCATAACGAAGGCGGCGGGACTTCCATCATCGATTTTGAAGGGGTTATTAATGCTTACAACGCCGGCAGCGGTACCGTGATCAGCGGGAATGTTTTTTACGATAATGATGTGCCTATGTTAATCAACGGCGCTTTCGATCTGGACGATTCCAATATTTTTCATAATCCGGAAAACAGCGCGCAAATCAATACCCATAACGGGATATTTATAAACGGATACCGGGATATTACGGGACATCGCAACTGGGGCGAAACCGAAGTACCTTACGTGGTCTTTGATTATGCCCTCGCTATAAACGCGGGTAATTCTTTAACCGTAAACGAGGGCGTTGTCATTAAATTGGATGGTAAAGGGATCAATGTGACCGAAGGCCAGCTCATCGCTAATGCCCCGGCCGGAAAACCGATTATTTTCACATCCTATAAAGATGACGCCCACGGCGGAGATACCAACGGCGACGGCGCAGCCACTTCCCCGGCTGCCGGCGACTGGCGTACTATTTGGATCAAAGGGGCTAATAATGCTTCAAAATTCGATTATTGCCAATTTCTCTATGGCGGCGGCCAGCCCGGTGATTATACCCATTCCATCGAATTGAACAGCGGAACGGCCGTGCAAATAAGCCATTGCACTCTGGCCCACAACAAAGGCGGCGGCGCTTCAACAATCGATTTTAAAGGCGTAATCGATGCTTACAGTGCAGGCAGTGGTACCAAGATTACCGATAATATTTTTTACGACAATGAAGTGCCTTTGCTTATAAACGGCCGGTTTGACCTGGATGATTCCAACGTCTTTCATAACCCGCAGAATACGCAGCAAACCAACCTCTTCAACGGTATTTTCTATAACGGTTCCCGCAATATCGAAGGGCAACGCACCTGGTCGGAAACGGAAGTGCCTTTTGTGATTTTCGATTATTCTCTGAATATCCCATCCGGTAATACGCTCACTCTGGCCAATAATGCGGTGATTAAATTTGCAGCGAGCAACATAAGCATGGTTTATGAAGGCGACAATATCCTCAATTACAACGGCTCGGGCGTTTTCTTTACTTCCTATAAAGATGATACGCATGGTGGCGATACCAACGGCGATGGTGCGCTGACCTCCCCGGCGGATGGTGATTGGGACGGTATCTATAATAATAATACCCATGTTTATGAGAGCTGGTCGAATATTTTATACGATAATCGATAGGGGACAACAAAACGGTTGAACAGAGTATCCGGGGTCATATCACCATACCCAGCGGTCCGGTTGATCAATAATTTTCCTATGGGATACGGTAGATCAATATTAAGCAGAACAGGCAAAATTCTACATTGGTAAATAAAAAATTGCGGGACAATTCAACTAAAAATAATAAAAATCAGCTCTGTAATTGTCCCGCTTTTTGCAGCATATCGCGGATAATCTCCGCCGCTCTACGGGCGCCGTCCACGGGAATCGCCGCATAGTCGACCTTCTTACCCAGTAATGGAAAGGCTTTTTCGGCCAGCTTTTCCGGAGAGGTCCGGGATAAGGTCATTTTTACGCCGGCCCTATGTCTTTCCATGCGCTGTGCTGTAAGTACTTCCTGTTCATATTGACCTTCCAGGGGAAAGTAGATGAAAGGAACGCCCAGCGCCGTAAGCTCGATGGTGGTGGTAGCGCCGGCCTGAACAATGGCCAGATCGCTGGCGGCAAAGTATTTGTACAGCTCGGGTACATAGCCCAGAACATCGACCTCCGGCGGCGCCGGTACGCTTTTCGGGTCCAGGCGCGGACCGCACACCAGCGCCATCTTCAGATTCGGCGCTTTTTCCTTCAACAGTGGATACGCCCGGCCGCACAATTCCAGCAGGTATTTGCCGATAGCCGTTCCGCCGATGGAACAAACCACCAGCGGGCTGTCATCATAGCCCAGTTGTCGACGCAGCTCTTTTTTGTTTTTGAATTCATCGGGCTGAAAGCGCAAAATGTACCCCAGCATACGGCAATTACGCTGCGCCCATTGGCGACGATTGGGTAAAAACCAGCCGAACGATTTATCCGGCACATCTTCCAACTGCCCCACGAACAGATAGCTCAGGCAGGAAGGCGGGTCTTCGCTCCAGCCGCGGTTTTTCCCATACACGCCCAATATTTCAAGGGGATTATGGCCCATCGCATCCAGACCGATAAAATCGTTGATCATCACAAAGGGAACCGGCAGGTTTATTTTTTTTTCCTTGATGTATATCACCAGTTCATAGGTCTCATCGCCGATGATCAGATCAAAAGGTTCGTTGGAAATAAGCCGAAAGAAGACTTTTATATGCTTTCTCCAGGCCTCTTTTACCCGCAAAGTGTATTTGATCAGATTCAGCTTAAAGCGATCGGAGGCCTGTTCGGCGGCAAGGGTCTCATCCTCCCACAGATACGGTTCCGGCAGGAGCGATTCTCCCGCTTCTTTCAGCGCCAGATTAGCGGGATGGGCGGCCAGCCAAACGATTTCCACCCCGGGAATGTATTCGCGCAGCGCCGCGGCGATGGCCAGATCGCGCGTGATATGCCCCATGCCCAGGGAGCCGCTGATAAAAAGAATGCGTTTGTTCATGACATACCTCTCTTATTTTTACCGATAAAGCCCTCTTTACCTGCCATTGCATTTTTCATTGACCGGATGATAAATCTTTTCGTAAGAGGCAACAATTTTAGATGCGCCGGCAGGTTCAGTAAAAGCCGTCTTCTCCACAGCGCCTTTCGAACCGCGGCGGCGTCATCTCCCATATAGACAAGCAGAGAAAAAATATTGGGAATAAATATGCGCCGGGAAAATTTTTTGAAATAGGCTTTACGGTAAAAAGCCTTGTGCGCTTCATACGGATTGCCGAACATTTCCGTTTGCGGCAGATCGATTCGGGGGGTGGAAATGATCATATTTCGACCGCGCTCCCGGCACATCTCGATTAATCGTTCGCCGCCTTCAAAATCAAAATGCTCAATAATATCGATGAGTAAGATTAGGTCATATTTTTTATGCAGCGTCGGCAAAATATTTAGAGCGTCGCCCGGATAGATGCGGTTGTAAATTGTTTTCTGCAGAGGCGTGATATATTTTTCAAAAATTTCAATTCCGTCAATTTGCCGCTTCCAATGATATAATTCTTCGCTTCCGTCAAGCACATCCAGATATTCCCGGCATAAAAATCCGTATTTACCAAACCCGACGCCCACATCCAAAATGCTTGTCGGTCGGGTAAAAGCAATCAATTCCACAATCTCGTTGAGTTGATAAAAATGACTCGAAGGCACAGGTCTTATCCTTTATAAAAGATTTTTTTGTTTTTGGCGTAATAATTTTTCCATATTAAATACAAGCCGAAGTCAAAAAAGTTGGAAAAGGAAAGAAAGCGGGGCTGCGCGGTGCCTGGGGCGGAATCGGTTCTGTTAGCGTTAAAATTCCCGGAAGTTAAATCCGTAGCGGCAAATATCAATCAGGGGCATCTTCAAGCCCCATCTTTTTTAAAAGAGCGGCAAAACGCGGGTCGCTGTGCAGCTCGCGGATGCTTTCTTCCGTTTTGATACCGACCAGGATCGAATCCCTTTCTTCATAAGCTTTTTCCAGATATTCAAAGGCTTTGTCGAAATCCTGCAAAGCCGTATAGACGCGCACAAAAAAAGTCAAGCTGACGGGTTCCTGCCGGGCTTTCGTTTCCAATTCTTTCAAAAACAATTGAGCTTTTTCCCGATTGCCGGAGCGTGCGTAGGCCCAGCCAAGAGCCGCCAACAAAAGAGGGGTTTTGCCGGATAAGCGCAGCGCTGTTTTCAGATGGGCCATTCCGCCTTTATAATTTTTTTCCAGAATTTCAATTTGCCCCAATAAATAATGGGCATAAGAATGATCGGGCACCAGCTCCATCAATTTAGAGACTTGCTCTTTGGCCTCTTCAAAATAGCCGGCGCGTATCAGATGAACCGACATGGTCAAATTTGTACGGGCGGACATAGGATCAAGCTCCAGCGCCTGCCGGGCTTCGTTTAAGGCTTCTTTCATCTTGCCCAGCGCCATATAATACAGGGAATAATCGGTATGTATGGCCTCGCTATGGGGATTGAGCTGCCGGGCCAGGCTCAGTTCCTTTTCCACACCCGGCCAATCCCAATCCCGGTACAGCTTAATTAACGCCAACGTACAGTGCGCCGCAGCCCGGTTTTGGTTTATGGCCAGAGCTTTTAACACAGCTTCTTCTGCTTTGTCCCAGGCCGTGGATGCGGGCATATAATTCAGCAGGCCGAGTATGGCGTAGGCGCTGGCTATTCCTGCATAAGCATCCGCAAAATCGGGTAGCCGCTCGACGGCCCGGCGGAAGTAGGTAATACCTTTATCGATATCCTGGCCAGTCATGCGGTTCATGAAATAGCGGCCTTTCAACAAAAGCTGATAGGCCTGCAAATCTTTCACCGGTGTGCGCTCCAGCTTTTCCTTTTCCTCGCCTAACAGTTTGCCTTTGAGTTTATGGGTAATTTTTTGCGATATTTCATCCTGCACGGCAAAGATGTCTTCCAGATTGCCGTCGTATTTTTCCGACCAGAGGTGGTAGCCGTCAGCCACGTTAATCAACTGCGCGGTAATGCGAATGCGGTTGCCTGCCTTACGAACGCTGCCCTCCAGAATCGCGGAGACGTTCAATCGGCGACCGATTTCCCGAACGTCCTCGCTTTTCCCCTTAAAGGCAAAAGCGGAAGTGCGCGCCACCACCCGCAAGCCGTCGATTTGCGTTAAGGCGTTGATGATTTCTTCGGCCATACCGTCGCAAAAATATTCTTGTTCCGGGTCGGCGCTGATATTGGTAAAGGGCAGCACGGCGATGGAAGGCAGCGGTTTTGTCTGGTTCTCTCTTTGAACCTGCCGCGATTCCCATTGCTTTTGATAATCCTGCAGCGCACTCAACAGCTCCGTCGCCTGCTGATAGCGTTCCTGCGGATTTTTGGCCAGCGCTTTCAGAATAACCTGTTCCAGGGCAGGGGGTAAATCGCTGCGCAGGGCCGAAGGCGGCTCCGGCTGCTCGTTCAAGATGGAATAGATCACCGCCTGTTCATATTCACCTTTGAAGGGCAACTGTCCTGTTACCATCTCGTACAAAACCACGCCCAGAGACCAGATGTCGGTGCGCTGATCGACCTTTTCACCCCGCGTCTGCTCCGGGGACATGTAGCTGATCGTCCCCAGTTTCGTGCCTTCCTGCGTCACCTGCGTGCGGCCGGAGAGTTTCGCCAGGCCGAAGTCCATGATCTTTGCCACACCCTTCTCTGCGATCATCACGTTATCACATTTCATATCACGGTGAATGATGCCATGCTCGTGGGCTGCCTGCAATCCACTGGCTATTTGCAGGGCAATTTCAACCACTTCTTGTATCTTTAATCTTTCATCTTTAATCTTGTCTTTCAGACTGTTTCCTTCAATGAATTCCATGGCAATAAAGGGCCGGCCATCTTCCGTATCGTCAATTTCGTAGATTGTGCAAATGTTGGAATGGTTCAGTGCTGCGGCCGCCCGGGCTTCGCGTAAAAAGCGTTCTTTGGCTTCCGTATCGCGGGTCAGCTCCGGCGGCAGAAACTTGAGGGCAACCGTCCGTTTGAGTTTGGTGTCCTCGGCCTTGTAGACCACGCCCATCCCGCCTTCGCCGAGTTTCTCAAGTATCTTGTAATGCGAAATGGTTTTGCCTATCAAATCAGCCATTTTCACCATCTCTATTTTTTAAGCAAATCATTAGCAGGTAGGCCCCACCAGGCCTCTCTATGAGTTTATAATGTGATATTTCTTTACTCATCATGAGTTCCCCTCTGCATATTTCTCCAGCAGTTCCCGGAATTGGGGATAATGACGCAGCCGGTTCCAGCGGGAGTCTATTTTTAGCCAGGTGGTTGAAAACCAGGATGGAATCGAAAGCAGATATTCCAGTTGATCAGAGGCGGTGGTGTAGTCACCAATTAATGTGTAGATGAAAGCCATATCGATCACATAAGGGATTCCGTAAAAAGCATCATGGGAAAGGGGAAGCAGGGTTAGGGCCTTTTTCCCTTCCTCAATCGCTTTTTCTTTTTTGCCGAGGGCAGCGTAAGCGATGCCTAAAGAGCTGTGGTAACGCGGGTCATCCGGCCATCTCAGGACTTCTGCTTCCAGCATAACCCGGGCCGAATCGTAGCAGTCATGAGCCAGTTGTGGCTTGTTCATATTTTCATAGGCAAAAGCGGTCAGCAGCTTCTTCGGTCTCGCCCACATTTTAAGTTGAATCCAGGCGCCATGACTCAATTTTAGGCGTTCTATCGCCTTCCGATAGTTACCTTCGAAAGCTTCTTGCCAGAACCATATCCAGGGTGCCCATTCGTGCGAAGGATTAACATTTAAAAGGGTTTTTCTGGTTTCATCTGTCGTTCCTTTCCAGCTCCAGAGGATAAAGATTTTTGCCATATAAGGCCAGCTTGCGCTAGGCGCCAGATCGATGGCTCGATTGGCATCTTCCATGGCTGTTTTATACCGCCGCATGATCCAATTTGCAAGAGCCAGTTCTGTTGGTAAATCAGCATCCTGGGGATTGAGTTTAAATGCATATTGAAAAGCATCAACTGCTTCATCCCAACGTCCCTGAAGTTCGAAAATATAGGCGCGTGCATTCATAATCTCCGTCCGGTCGGCCTTTTTCTCTTCTGCTTGCCTCAGTTCTGCCAGCGCCTCTTCCGGATTTCGCTGTGCCCAGAGATAATAGTAACTCATTGCCATGTGCACACTGCCGGATTGCGAAGCCAGTTCCAATGCTTTGCGGGCCGCTTCCCTTGCTTTTTGACGACGTTTTTCTGATATATCCACCCAGAGAAAAATAAACCGGGCATGAGCCTTGGCGAGTTTGGCGTAAGCCAGAGCAAAATTTGGATCCAGCTCGACAGCACGCTCATAACATTTTTCTACCTCCCGCCAGTTCTCAACGGTAAAATGAGGACTACAGGCCAGATAGTTACCACGAAGATAGGCATGATAGGCGTCTAAATTGTTGGTTAAGCGAATTTCTACCGCTTCCCGCTCCGCTCCCGACAGAGTTCCGGCAAGTTGCTCGGCTATTTTCAGGACAATATCGGATTGTAAGGTAAATATATCTGAAATAGTGCGATCATATTCATCCGACCAAACATTCACATCATCAGCCACCCGAATCAGTTTAGGAGTGATCCGCACCCGGTCCATTTCTCCGAAAGACTTTGCCCACCGTACCGTCCCCTCCAATATATAGGCCACGTTCAGTTCCTTGCCGATTTTTCGGATGGATTTATCTGTATTAGCATAGCGGAGGGCGCTATTGCGGGAAATCACACTCAGGGTATGAACAGAAGCCAAGCGGCTGGTAATTTCTTCTGTAACGCCTTCAGAAAAATAAGAATCGTCTGCAGAACCCAGGTTTTCGAAAGGTAGCACCACAATTCTCTTTCTTTCAGGAGCTGCCTCCCGGTGTTTCCCTTGCAGCCAGAAATAACCGAAGATCAATATGACCGCCAGGAATGCAGTGGCTGCTAAAAGCCAGGAACGCTGCCGTGTTAGTTTTTGTGTGGTGGAAGGTTGCGAGAGTAGTTCCGGATGTTTTCCTTTGCCGGATGATGAGTTGGAAATTTCCAACCCTTTTTGAACTGTCTTCAAATCTACAATCAGCTCATCCAGATGCTGGTAACGCAAGCTGCGGTCTTTTTGCAGACATTTGTTTACGGTGCGTTCAAGCTCCAGCGGCACGCCAGTTCGTAAAGCTGTTGCCGGTTCCGGCTCTTCGTTCAAGATGGAATATACCACCGCCTGGTCGTACTCGCCACGGAGGGGCAACTGCCCGGTAATCATTTCATAGAGCATTACTCCGAAGGACCAGATGTCGGTGCGCTGATCGACCGCTTCTCCTCGCGCCTGCTCCGGGGACATGTAGCTGATCGTCCCCAGTGTCGTGCCTTCCTGCGTCACCTGCGTGCGGCCGGAGAGTTTCGCCAGGCCGAAGTCCATGATCTTTGCCACGCCCTTCTCTGCGATCATCACGTTATCACATTTCATATCACGGTGAATAATGCCATACTCGTGGGCTGCCTGCAATCCACTGGCTATTTGCAGGGCAATTTCAACCACTTCTTGTATCTTTAATCTTTCATCTTTAATCTTGTCTTTCAGACTGTTTCCTTCAATGAATTCCATGGCAATAAAGGGCCAGCCATCTTCCGTATCGTCTATTTCGTAGATCGTGCAAATGTTGGAATGGTTCAGTGCGGCGGCCGCCCGGGCTTCGCGTAAAAAACGATCTTTGGCTTCCGTATCGCGGGTCAGCTCCGGCGGTAAAAATTTGAGGGCAACCGTCCGTTTAAGTTTGGTATCCTCAGCTTTGTAGACCACACCCATGCCGCCTTCGCCGAGTTTCTCAAGTATCTTGTAGTGGGATATGGTTTTACCAATCATAGATTCCCTTTTTTCAAAGAAAAACAAAATTTAGAATAACTATATCCTGTTCCGGAACACAAGAATCAGCAAACAATGTTAAGGAGCACGATGAAGTGTAAAACTTCCTCTCAGCATATTCTTCTTTCGCAAAAAACGAACACGAAAACTTTTATACTAAATTACAAAATATGGATAGAATTACAATAGATTTTATAAAAATAGCTCTACCGGGTTTCTTGTGAAGCCGTATATCAACTGAAGACTGATAAAAGGAATTAAACAATTTTTTATTGTTTCGTTCATCTTGTATTTAAAAACAATAGTATCCGAAGGATACTAATATGAGTAGCCACAGGCGGAGCCTGTGGTAAAGCGGAAAAAGCGAGCGTGACGCTGAAGGCGTCGAATATGGAACACAGAGCCTTCTAACGAAATAGGAGACCCTATACATTGAAAGGCCTGGTTTATTTTAACCCTATTCGGTTGCATCTTGCCCATCGGTTCCGCTCCTGCCCGGCGGCTGACGGGTGTGGCTACTCATATTACATCACTTCGTGATGATTTAAAGATAGGGTGTGAATTAAATCTAATTTTTTAGAAAAATGATTTAAGGATGCGGCGTTTAACTACAAAAGACCCGGTAGAGCCATTCTTTTTATGGGGATCTGCAAAATTAGCGTAAAAATTTTGCAATAAAAATTTCAAAAAGAAGGGCGATAACCAGAAAACCGCCGGTCATGGCATAAAATTTAAGATTTTTTAATTTCTTGCCGTATTTCACAATACGCCAAATTTAACTTTGCCCGTAATTCGGATCAACTATTTCGCAATAAAAACCATATCCCGGCACCCACCAATAGGAAAGGCGCCAGAGGAATTAATAAAGCAAAAGGAAGGATAATTAATCCGGTCAGACCTGCCAAAAGTCCGGCCGGTAAGGCCACGAAGACCACCAGTATAACCGATAAAGCAATGGCTAGGAGTTTCAACGGAAGCACGAGGAGCACGATACCCGTATGTAAAAAAATAGCAAACAATTTCAATACTATTACGGCCAATACTACGATGAGTAATACACTGAGTAATTCCATTTATCCTCCGTAAACGGTTTTTAAACGACCCTTCTTCTATAAATGAACGGCCGTAGCTAATCTTTTTTGTCTATCCGTAATACAATTAATTACGCAAATTATTCAAAAAAGATTCAAAAAAAGCCTCTTGTTAAAGAGGCTTTTTAGGGTTTATTGCTGTTTTGAAATGTTATTTTTTCTCATCTTCATCGACCACTTCATAGTCGGCATCTTCTACTTTGGCCTCCCCTTCGGATTCTGAAGCACCTGCCGCACTTCCTGCTGCCGGGCCTTCGGCATTCGGCTGGGCACCGGGTTGGGCTTGTGCACCCGCCTGAGCGTACAGTTTCTGAGCGATTTCGTTCCAGGTCTTGTTAACTCCGTCAATAGCCGACTTCATTTCATTAAGATCGTTATTTTTCTGAGCTTCTTTTAATCGGCCCAGGGCGGTTTCAATCTTCGTCTTATCCTCGGCTTCTATTTTATCTTTCATCTCTTCCATCTGTTTTTCAGTCTGGTAGATGATTGTATCGGCCTGGTTTTTGGTCTCGATTTCTTCTTTTTTACGCTTATCTTCCGCTGCATGGGCCTGTGCTTCTTTCTTCATGCGCTCAATTTCCTGTTCGTTTAAACCGGAGGAAGCTTCGATTCGGATGCTTTGCTCTTTGCCTGTGGCCTTATCTTTGGCCGTCACATTCAGAATGCCGTTGGCATCCACATCAAAAGTTACTTCGATTTGAGGGATTCCGCGCGGTGCCGGTGGAATACCATCCAGGATAAATTTCCCCAGAGTTCGGTTATCGGCCGCCATGGGTCGCTCGCCCTGCAAGACATGAATTTCAACTGTTGTCTGATTATCAGCGGCCGTGGAGAAAATTTCCGCTTTCTTGGTCGGTATGGTCGTATTGGCTTCGATCAGCTTGGTGGACACTCCGCCCAGTGTTTCGATACCCAGGGAAAGAGGAATGACATCCAGTAACAGCACATCTTTCACCTCTCCGGTTAAGACCGCACCCTGAATCGCGGCGCCAATGGCAACAACTTCATCCGGATTCACCCCTTTATGCGGTTCTTTACCGAAAAAGCTCTTTACCACTTCCTGAACCTTGGGAATTCGGGTCGAACCGCCAACCAAAATCACTTCGTCAATATCCGATTTGTTTAATCCCGCATCCTTCAAAGCGACTTCACAAGGACCGACCGTGCGCTGTATCAAATCATCGGTTAACTGCTCAAACTTGGAGCGGCTGAGAGAAAGATTCAAATGTTTCGGTCCGGATTCGGTGGCTGTGATAAAAGGCAAATTGACTTCCGTTTGCATGGACGAGGAGAGTTCAATTTTTGCCTTTTCCGCTGCTTCTTTCAGGCGTTGCAAAGCCATGGGATCTTTTCGTAAATCAACACCTTCCGTATTTTTAAATTCATCGGCCATCCAATCGATAAGACGCTGGTCAAAATCATCACCACCGAGATGGGTATCACCGTTGGTCGATTTAACTTCAAATACTCCATCACCCAATTCCAGAATGGATATATCGAAAGTACCGCCACCGAGATCGAATACGGCAACTTTTTCATCCTTCTTTTTGTCCAGACCATATGCCAGGGAGGCAGCCGTCGGTTCGTTGATAATCCGTTTGACGTCCAATCCGGCAATTTTACCGGCATCCTTGGTGGCCTGACGCTGCGCATCGTTAAAATAAGCCGGAACCGTGATAACCGCTTCCGTTACTTTTTCACCGAGATAATCCTCTGCCGTCTGTCTCATTTTTTGCAAAATCATGGCGGAAATTTCGGGAGGTGTATATTTTTTATCTCCCACATCTACGACGACCACATCGTTATTTCCTTTTTCAATTTTATAGGGTACTTCATTCATTTCCGTGCCCACTTCATTATAGAAGCGACCCATAAAGCGTTTTATCGAAAATATAGTATTTTCCGGATTGGTAACGGCCTGCCTTTTAGCGGGTGCACCGACCAGACGTTCGCCTTTTTTGGTAAATGCCACAACCGAAGGTGTTGTTCTGGCTCCTTCCGAATTCGGGATCACTACCGGTTCACCGCCTTCCATAACAGCAACAACCGAGTTCGTTGTACCTAAATCAATACCTATTATTTTTCCCACTTTCCTATCTCCTTATGTATGCATGTTTCAATCGTATGTATAAATTTCTTTATTTTTAAGTGCAAATATCATGCCATGTTTTGCCAGAATAATCATATATCATTATTTTATAAGCACTTACATTCTATTTTATTGCTTGTTCGGATGTAATCATCAAATCTTATTTATGTCATATTGTCTGATTAAGTCAGATTAAGGCAGAAAAAAAGAAGCCGCCGGTATCCGGCGGCTTTGATGGCAGATGTTTAAACTATTTCTCAGGGATTTCCAAAAAGACCAACCGATCGAATATCTCGTTACCCTGTTTGGTCCTTAATTTCAGCCTGACTACATCGCCGGCTTTAAACTTTTCGATACGTTTATTGAAGTCGTCGACCGATTTCACCCGTTTCCCGTTCAGCGCAACAATTACATCACCCCGAGTAATGCGTGACTGAGCAGCCGGGCTGTCATCGGTAACATTCAAAACAACTACTCCGCCGTTTACATCCAATTCAGCCTGTTCGTCGCTGTTCAGATCGCGAATTTTCATTCCCAGATCGGGTATGGCTTTCTTCTCCGGTTTTTTACCGGATTTCTTGGATTTTCCGCTTAAACCGTTTTTACCCTGAAGCGTGACGCTGATCTCCTTGGTCTTGCCGTCACGCCAAATGGTCAGTTTGATTTGATCACCGGGATGATAGCTACCGACCTTGGCCTGCAACTCATTGGGATGGTTGACCTCTTTCCCATTTACACTAAAAATAACATCCCCTGCTTTAATACCCGCTTTCTCACCGGCACTACCGCTCATGACACTGGTTACAAATACACCCCGGGGTTTTTTCAGCTTAACGCCTTTGGCCGTTACCGGATCAACCGGAGCAATATACACTCCGAGGTATCCGCGCCGTACTTCTCCGTAATTCTTCAGATCATCCACCACCTTTTTAGCAATATTAATGGGAACGGCAAAGCCATAACCCATATAATAACGGGTTTCCGTGGCAATGGCCGTATTTACGCCGACTACTTCACCGCGTAGATTTACCAACGCACCGCCGCTGTTTCCCGGATTAATAGCAGCATCGGTCTGAATAAAGTTCTCTATGCTACTCACTCCGTTCTTATCACTTATAATATTGATCCTACGATGCAGAGCGCTGACAATACCGGCCGTTACAGTGGAAGTAAGTTCCAGGGGATTGCCAATAGCCATCACCCATTCGCCGATCTGTAAATTATCCGAATTTCCCAATACTGCCGTAGGAAGACCTTTGGCATTTATCTTTATGAGGGCAATCTCTGTAGAGGGGTCCGTTCCGACAATTTTCGCTTTGTATTCGCGGCCATCGATCAGCTTTACTTTCAATTCATCCATGTCCGCAACCACATGATTATTGGTTAAGATATAGCCATCCGAGCTAATAATAATACCCGATCCGAGACCTTTTTCTTTCATCTCCGGTTGTTTATTGTGAAACTGATCGTTGGGCATTTGACCCGGAAAATCACGGAAAAAGAAGAAAAAAGGATTTTGCTGGATTTTTACATTTTTAATGGTATAGATGGAAACAATGGCAGGCCGAACTTTTTTAACATTATCCACAAACATCGAATTGGGATTGAAATTTGCAACCGTCATCGTAGTTCCGGAAGGAGCGGATTCCGCTTCCGTATAGATTTTTTCACCGGCCGGTCCGGCAATCGTCTTTGAATCCATATTAAATCCGGTGGTCAACACCACTCCAATAATCACACCAAGGGTAATCATCCCCAGAATCAATGCAAAAGAATTTTTTAATTTGTTCATCTCCGTTCCCTTTCCTGTTAAGTTTCTATTCTCAGACTTTTAAGTTTCCGTTAACATGATTTTCAAGCTTTATTAACGAACCCATTATCAAAAAGTTCATCTTTTCAAAACCAAATTATAAATTGGCAAAGACTATGCCAACCGTTATATCAAGGTCAAAATCCCATTTCAGGACACAATATTCTACCACGATCTATAATTTTTTGCCAATATGGCGGATTTTGGCCGACTTTTCAAAACGGCTCATTTTTGGAAACACTAAATATTATGCCAATATTTCCGTATATTCAGAATGTGAGCGGAAAAAGACAAGCACTTTAAAATTACTTTTTTTAAATCATAAATATGAAAAAACAGATGGCGGGAAAATATATTATTGACGGTTTTAACCTGGGCTACAAAGTACCGCAAATTGCAGCAAAGCTGAAGCAAAATAATCTGTCCTCTGCAATTCAGGCTATTATCCTGGCGGTGCAGACCCGGCTTACCGAGAAGGTAAAACAAGTAATTATCGTGTTTGATGGCCAGCCCTTTATTCAGCAACAATTTAATCACTCTGCACATATTAAAATTCTCTTCTCCCGGGCACCACAGAAAGCCGATGATATCATTCGCGAATTCATCCGCAAAACAGCCGAAGTACGGCAATGCGTCGTTGTGACTTCTGATCATGAGATTTTGAATACAGCCCATGACATGGGTGCCCGGACCCTGACCTCTTCTGATTTTTTAGCGACTTTTCCGGCACGGGGGAATCGGAAACAATCGGCTGCCACAGAAAAAAAATACAATCCGCAACAGATTGATATGGATTATTGGTTGAAAATATTCGGAGAGAATGAATGAGACCGGTTTATCCAAAAGGTTCTTCCCATCGATTTATATTTTTCTTCTGGATCAGCTTTACCATTGTGATTATCTTAAATGTTCTTGTCTGGCTTTATTTAAATCAGATCGAGAATCACTTCAAACAGGGTATACAGGAACGATTAACGGATATGGATCATTTGCTAACCAAACTGATCAACGAATACAATGACGACGTCAGTATCAGTCTTCTTACTCCTGACAACCCTAATTCGCTGCCGTACCTGTTTTATCAGCAGGCATTTGAAGATATTCGGCAAAAGAGTAATTTACAGGCTATTCTTTTACTCTCTCCGCAGGGTGAAATTTTGGTTGCTTCACCGGAAAGCATCGTTAAGCAACGCTCCATCACCATTAGTCAAACCCCTAATTTTTCCAAAGCACTTCAGGGAAATACCGTTGTGAGCGACATTCAGGAGTATGTAGGTGAAAAATTTATGACTTCCCTGGCCCCCGTTACCAATCTGGATGGCTTTGTCACTGCTATTTTGATGACAGAAGCCCGGGCCGATTATTTCACCGTCCTGCAACAGTTAAAAAACCGCCTCTTTCTTTTCAGCATCATTAGCTTCCTGGTCATTGTGATTACCGCTTTTTCCCTTTTCCGAATGATTCGTCGCAGCATGCAATATCAGGCTGAAATAAAAGATCATGAACATCTGGTACAGTTGGGTACGATGGCAGCGACCGTGGCCCATGAGTTGCGCAATCCCCTGGGAATTATAAGCGCAACCAACGATTTACTCCACAAAAAATACGGAACTTCCGATGATGAAATTTTCACTTACATACCCAAAGAAATAAAACGGCTCAACAAACTGATCGATGATTTTATGAAACTATCCCGGACTCAGGATTTACAACTCGCTCCTCTCGATGTGGAGGGATTCTTAAATCGTATTACCTTAAGCCTGTCCGCGGATGATCAACCAAGGTTGAAGATTATCAACCGCTTAAAAACGCTTAGGACCATACGAACGGATGTCAATTTATTGGAACAGGCCCTACTCAATATTCTGCGCAATGCAACTCAGGCTATTCCTGGTTCCGGGCATATCACTCTGACCGTGGTGTCCGAAAAGCGAAAACAGATTTCATTTCAGATTGCAGATGATGGACCCGGTATCGAACCCGGACAAATGGAAGAAATATTCAAACCCTTTTTTACGACCAAAGAAACCGGAAGCGGTTTGGGACTGGCTATCACCAAACATCTGATCGTGCAATTACATGGTTCCATTAAAGTCGAATCGGCGCCCGGGCATGGAACAACCGTAACTATAACGATCCCGAATTTAACTTTTTCCAAGTAGAACCATGTTGATTCCGACACTTTTTCCCATAGCCTATGCTGAAATGCATTACCGTTTCCGTTATTTTTTTAGCTTTCTTAAAAAACGCCATCCGGAAATCATCATCGATGCACCCTATCGTGTCGTGACCGGACAAACATTTCCGGTTGTGCTCATCATCAAGGATGCTCACCGCTATCCGGCTACTTTGAAACACATTACCCTTTATTTTAATGATCAAATAGTTCTGGATAAAAACATGAATCAACCGTTGATCATGCCCTATCAGGATTTTATTTTTTCACTTCCCTGTACGATCGAATCCGGCCTTTTGCAGATTCAGGCTAAAATTGAATATAAAATCGGCAGAAAGACCTTTATCTGTTTCAATCATAATTACCGGAGCCGTTCCCATTCGGCCCTGCAAGTAGAGGTAGCGAGACAGTCTTTTCCGACCTTCGAACATTTTGTTCACGGCGATCTTCACAGCCATTCCAATTACACCAATGATCAGATCGAATTCGGGGCATCCGTGGAGACGACGGCAGCCATAGCGCGTTCTCTGGGCTTGCGATTTTTAGCGATTACAGATCATTCTTATGACCTGGATGATCAGCAGAATAACTATCTGCAAAATGATCCGTCCCTCGGAAAATGGCAGGCTTTTAAAGAGGAGGTGGACCGCTTTAATAACACGCACCCGGATTTCTGTATCCTCCCCGGAGAAGAGGTGAGCGTGCGTAACCACCATCAAAAAAATATTCATCTATTAATTTTAAATGATTCCAACTTTTATCCGGGCAGCGGGGACAGCGGTGAAAAATGGCTTCACTTCTATTCGGAATACACCCTTAAAGAGATTATTGACCGTTTACAGGCCGAAGCGCTGGCAGTTGCTGCCCATCCTGCGGAACGCCCCCCTTACTTACACCGTAAGCTTTTAAATCGAAGTGAATGGCAAATGGAAGATTTACAATCACAAAAAATATATTTCTTTCAATTTTTAAACGGATATTCCGAACAGGAAACCGAGCGATCCATAGAACAATGGAAAATACTCTTACTGCGCGGGCAACGGGCTTATATCCTGGCCGGGAATGATTCACACGGTAATTTTGCCAGAAATATCCATATTAAGTTGCCCTTCCTTTCCATAGAAGAAGACCGTTCCCATTTATTGGGTCTGTGGCGAACGGTATTATATCTGCCCGCAACCGATCCTACTCCCCATACTATCATCCGGGCCATTAAGAGCGGCAATTGTTTTATGACCAACGGTCCTGCTATCCGCTTGAACCTTACCAGCGGTGATTCCCTCGTTTCTATGGGGGCCCTGGTGCTAAAAGCGAATTCTTATCAAATCCATGTGCTTTCCTCCATAGATTTCGGTACCATTCAACGCGTGACCCTGTTCAAAGGACAACTGGATATCGCCCGGGAAACCGTCCTCTTTGAAATGCAACCCAGAGAGTCCCTTTACTCCTTCTCCAAAGTCGAAAAATTAGTAAACGGGCGGGAAAATTATTATCTTCGGGCCGAAGTCATCACCCGGAAAGAGGGTCTGTTGTTCAGGGCAATCACAAACCCGATCTGGATATTGGAAGGAAATAATGATTCCTAAGAAAAATATGCTTTCTGTTCTCGCACTTATACTATTCGCTTTCTTACTCTTTCGGCCGGGAGCGATATTAAGCCAGAGTTATCACAAAAAAACGGTAGCTTCCATTATCTTTGTAGGAAACAAGTACACAAAATCCGAGGTTTTGAAACGGGAATTGTTATTCAAAAAAGGCGACCTCTTAAACGATTCTCTTTTAGAAGCTTCCCGTAAACGCCTTGAAAATCTTTGGCTCTTTAATCGGGTAGAATTTTTTACTCTGCCCCGGCGGGACAGCGTAAGTATCCTGATTTCTGTCACGGAACGATTGTTTATTTATCCCTATCCCATTCTGCAGATTGATGACCGTGACTGGAAAAAAGTGACCTATGGATTCGGATTTGCGCACCTCAATTTCCGGGGCTGGAATGAAAAGCTATATCTGAATGTATTATTCGGGAATAGATCGGGCTTTGAATTATCTTATTTCAATCCCTGGATCGCGGGCAAACATCATTTAACCGCAGGAGTCTATTTTAATAAATTTTCTTTAAATAACCGTTCGTTCGGTTTCGAAGAAAAACATTTTTATTCGGCTTTATCCGTTGGAAAATACTGGACGCGTTTTCTCGCCAGTCAATTGCTTGTATACAGGGATCAAATACACGTCGCCCAACCCTTTACCCGATTTTTAAACAGTGAAACCGCTACGGATATCAATAACGGTCTGCGCCTGGTAAATGTTTTCGATAACCGGGATCTCTATGCATACCCCAGTAAGGGCTGGTATATTAATTTATCTTTAAGAAAAAGCGGTTTATTCGACAAACATATCAATTATTTTCAGTACGCACTGGATGTGCGCAAGTATCTGCATTTAAATAAACTGATTTTGGCTTCCCGTATTTACACCAAACAGTCCTTGGGTCGGCTCCCTGTTTACGATCGGGTTTATCTCGGTTTCCAGAACCGCATTCGGGGTCACTTTTATGAATTTCATGAGGGAAAACACCTCTTTTTTAGTGGACTGGGGTTACGCTTTCCGCTCATCAAAGTGCACTATTTCGATGTACCATCTGTGTTGCTTCCCAAGTCGACCACCCAGAATCTGAAGTTCGGTTTGAACGGAGGCTTTTTTATTGAAAGCGGGATGGTCTGGTCGAAACGGGCCGATTTTCAACCGAAGAACTTTATTAGCGGTTTTGGGGCCAGCTTACACTTCCTGTTACCTTATGTGGAGGTATTCAGAATTGATCTGGCCTTTAATGAACAACTGCAATCTCAGCTGATTGCCGAAGTGGCCATGCCCTTTTGAAGCAATCAGAAAGCAAAGTAAATTCCGATATGCCAGGCATACCGCGTAGCATCCTCTGCCGTAGGTATTAACTTGTATCCGTAATCCAGACGAATAGGACCGAGAGGGCTCAAAAGCACCAATCCCAGACCGGTTGTGAATTTTACATCCCACGGCCTGAAATCTTTGATTTCCGGCCAGACATAACCTCCATCCACAAAAGTTTCCAGCACGACGATCCAAAACAAGGGCATTCGGATTTCGGCATTTGTTAGAAAAAGTAACTTGCCCCCGGCGGCCTGAATGATGTGTCCCTGTGCATCCTTTAAAGCGGCTTTTCCGAGAAGCTGTTCCTGGTAACCCCGCACCGATGTAGCGCCTCCGGCGAAAAAGAGATCATTTAAAGGGATTATTTTAGGGCCCCACGGTTCAATAAGTCCACCGGCCTTTATACGTGTGGCCAGGGTAAAATGCCATCGCTTTAAGGTGGATATTTTCGGACGCCAGGGTTGATAACGCTGCCAGGAAGAAGTAATCTTAAAATAATTATTGGTTTCCAGTCGGTGAAGACGATTATATCCCCTGCTGTAGGAATAGGATATACTTAAATCCGTATAAGAACTATTTTGAGGATTGAACAGATTCTTACGATTATCCCGTTTCCCGTAAAAGATGAGCGAGTATACATTACTTCGGTTGGCTTGTACTTTTAAGGCCAGTAAACTGTCAATCTTTCCTGAAGAGATATTCTTGATTAACTTGGCGTCCAGCGAAGTAGTAAATTCCAGGTACTTTGTAATCTTGCGTCGTACATCAAATTTAGCCCGCCACAAATCAAAGTGCCCGCTATGCAAAGGACGAAATTGTTCATAGGCCAGGTTGAAAGTTCCCGGAGTGCGGGTAGCTAAAATCCATGGTTCCACAAAGCGCAGGGAAATCTTATTATCCGGATTACGCAATTTTCTTTCGCTGATATCCCAAATAAGGGAAGGAGTGATATGTAAACTGATGCTACGTCCGGTTCCGAACAAGTTTCGATGCCCGCCCTGCAAAGAGAATTCCAGTTTATTACCATAGTAAGTTTCCTGCTCATGGGTAACCCCCAGATGAAAACCGATCCAGCGCGGATCTTTTTCCCGCACTGTGATTTTTAGGATAACCTGCGAAGGATCGTCAGCAATCGGCTCGATCTCAAAACGGACATAGCGAAAAAGTCCGGTTCCGTAAAGGTTCTTTTGGGACTGTTCCATCCTGGCCCGACTATATCGATCCCCTTTATGAATTTCCAATTCGCGACGGATAATAAATTTTTGGACCAGCTTTAAACCCTGATACTGAATATTACGGATATAAACGGTTTGTTTTTCATCAATATGTAAAAGAACGACAATCAGCGAATCTTGTTCGTACAGATAATTGACCTTTATGTCGGCAAAGGGTTTACCGGAATTATAATAAAGATTCTCAATCTTTTGTTCCCCTTCGGAAACCAGACTTTCATCAAAGGGGCGATAGAGTTCAAGATGCGCAAAGGCATCGGCCAGAGTGGAAGCGGGCAAATCTTTGTTTCCGTTAAATCGCACGCCGCCATAATAGTATCGTTGTCCTTCTTCTATGGTATAAAAAATATCCACTTTTCTCCGCGAGACGGAGCGAATCAGACTATCCCGGACGGCAACATCGAGGAAACCATTCTTTTTGTAATAATTGATGATGAGAATCTTATCCAGTTTCACATAACGAGGATCAAAGCGCCCTTCTTTTCGGGACTGGATGATATTCTTCAGGTCTTCATCCCCGTGAAACGAAACCTTAAGGAAATGAATTTGCCCGATTTTATAACTTCTGGCTTCAAGCTGATTCAAACCCAATACTATGAAAATTAACAGGAGCCAATAGAACTTTTTAGACATTTAATCGCTTTCTTTTAATGACTATTCCGTCCCTTCTTGTCCGGAACGGATCATTTCAGATCAGAATGTATATTCCCAGTTGAGACCGATCTGAATCTTTGTGTTTCCAAGGTCTGTTTTTTCATAAAAACTATCCAGTTTCCAGCGACGACTGATGCGGTACTGTAATTCAAGACGATTCCCGGCATCCCAGCTTAACCTTGGTGCAGGAAACTCACCCCCGAATTTAGTACGGTACTCCACATAGAGATCGCTGGTCAAATATTTACCGAAAGAGATGGAAGCATCCTGCAACCCGTTATTAAGACGCATCTTCTCCAAATCAAAGAGAGACCGGTTCGAATTAATCTCAACTTTATCCAGGCCGGTATATTTTTCCGCGCCGCGTTCCACTGCCGTTAAAACCGAAGTAGTCGCTACTTCTTCTCCAACCGAACGCAATATGGAATCCGCACTGCTACTGATCTGACTCACATCGGCTCCCAGAGTAAGCATGGCAATCTTATCGAGATAAGACATTTCCAAAGGCTGGTCATTTTCCGTAACCTGAATATCCTGATTGATATTCTTTAAATTTCCATTAATGCTTAGTTCAAATTTTCGGTTGCCGATGACCTTCACGGCCGAGAAATTAATATCAGGATTGATCTCCTTGGGATTTTTAAAATCGATCGTACCCGATTGCACTTCAAAGTTTTGATTCCATGAGGAATATTTTCCGGAAATCGCTTGCAGGTGTCCCGATAGCTGCACTTCCGGCGAACCGGGTTCTATAATGGCCTGTAAATCCCCCATCATGGTAATTTTAAAATTGTTGGCCAGGTCCAATGGAGAACTGGTAATCACAAAATTCCCCGGAATATGTACATCCAGGAAGGCTCCGATAAACGGTTTAGACTGTCCGACCGTACTACCGGTTAAATATGCATTCTTTTTTAACTGTGATAAATCAACCTCATAGATACCCTGGGGTATGGTAATGTCTCCGTTAATGAACAAAGTGTCTCTGCCCTGAATCGATAAATCGGAAGTGGAAAGAACCGCGGCCAAATTTTCAACAAAATAATCCACATACAGTTTACTCATCTTCACTTTCAAATTCAAAGCCGGTCGATTCACATCTTCCAACCCGATCCGGCCTTCGACTCCGAGATAGCCGCCTTCGGCCTGAGTACGGTTCCAGGGTATCAAGGATCGTAAAAAGCTCCACGATTTTTCCAGCCAGTCCTTTTCTTTTCGGGAATGGGCTTCGAATTTGGTAAGATTTAGTACAGAATCCTGCACGGAAGCTACAATGCTTACATTCTGTAAAGGGTCTCTGACCCGCGAAAGGATGATTCGTCCTCGATTCAAATTAAAAAATCCTGAAATCAGGGCCGGTCGATTCAGGCTACCTCCTATAACCAGACGGGTTTCAAAAGGGCCTTCGATCCGTTCAATTTGTTCATTCAGGAGACCGATAAAGGAAAGATGGTCATCTTTACTTTGAACTTCCATATGAAAGGGTTGGTTTTCGATCAGGGTATCGGGTCGAATCAAATCAAAGTGAAATTTCTGCCAACCATTTGCTATAAAATGGGTTTGATTGACAACAGCCGACAGGGTGTCGATCCAGATCGAGTCATTCGCATAACGGCTGAATAATCGTAAGGAATCCACATCAAATTTTCGATAGTTAAATTTATTAAGCTCGATTTTTGTTACCATATGCGGATTTCCACCGGTCCCGCTTATAGTCAACGATCCGGAGGTTTCTCCGGTCATCCCGCGCAAACCTTTGATTACAGGAGAAAAATGTTCCAATCGGAAATGGCTCCAACGGGCTTGTAAGTTCGCCTCTGTATCTCCGAGTACATCCGGCTCGACATTCGAACCCGCCCCGAGAGGAATCATAAGATCCCCTCCCAAATCGAGTGTAGTGGAATCTTCCTGCAGATTAAATTCTTTCAACGCAAATAAACGGTTTACATATTGGAAACGGGTCGTTATATCACCCAGCTGGACGCCGTTATAAATCAATCCATCAGCCTGTAGGTCGGTTTCCACTTCCGGACGATGTAGCGGATTAAGTACTTCCAATGTGCCATTCACCAGACCTGTCAGTTTAAATCTTTTCTTCCAGAATTGTTCGAAAGGTTCCACCTGAATGTTGTGGAATTGCATGAACAAATGGACATCCTGAGTCGTATTTTCCCATTGACCGCTTAAATCAATTTGACCATCGGCCGGGGCCTTGAGTGAAAAAGCATCGATATTCACACCGGAGGAATCCAGGACAAATTGCAGGCTATCCTGATTTTCAAGCCAATATTTTTGATATTCAATATGAAATCGAGGAAAAGTAATTTTCGTTTGATTTCTGTCTTTTTGTACAATGAGAGCCGCCTTTACATAATTTTCCGTACTATACAGGTGCATGTCCGTTACCTCAAATCGATTGCCGCGGATAGTCGCCGACAATTCGATATCGTGTAAAGGCATATCGGCAAAACGGCCCGAACGAATCTTAAAATAACCGTCACCGTTGCGTTCTCTATCGGAAAATATATGCCCGGCATACATACGCATACGTACGGAATCCAGAGTGAGACCCTGAAAGCTTAGTTTCGGCAACCAAAGGTCTCCGGATAGGTTGGGGTCTTTTAGTTGACCGGTGGCGTGAAACTGACCTTCAAAAGGTGCCGTCAGACTATCAGTTTTCGTTATTTCCCTGAAATTAGACAAATTGTTATCAAAGGTAGTCAGCAATAGATCCAATTTCCGATCATGAGAGACGGTTCCCTGTAAATCGAAGCGGCAGGATTTTTTTAATTGCAGGAAAGAAGGACGAATAATTTCAAAATTACCGTCTCTGGCCAGAAGGGCAAAACGCAGCGTATCAATGGGTATACTATCCAGGCTGGAATGAACCAGCATTAGCCGGCCCTGACCGGTTGCCCTGGCTAAGTTCAAATTTTTCACGTCAAAATTCAATTCTCCGTTTAGACAGGCCCTGACCTCATCCGGCAACCAATAGCGGGTCCGCAGTCCTGTCACGGATAGCTTACCCCGGCTGCCCTTCAAGGCGTATCCCCTGGCAGACAGATTGATTCGACCGCCCGGACTTCGTAAACGGGCTTTCCGAATCTGGTAGAAGCCATGATCATAAGCCAGATCGAGGTCTAAGCTATCCACTTCCCGGCCATTCACCCGGCCTTCAAGAAGAGACCGGAGCGAAAATTGAGTGGGAGCTCCGCTGAGGGTCATCGTGCCCTGTACGAAACCCTTCAACTCGTCCGGTTCGCTTATCCATGGAGACAGATCCCGTAAATTGATCCGAAAATCATACCCGTTGATATTTACATCGAAGGTACCTTTAAAACGATAGTACGCACTCATTAATATTTTTGAACGATCCGTTTCCAGAATAAACTGATTGAGGGTTATTTTTTTACGGTCCCCTTGCAACCAAAAAGATAATTTTTTCAGATGAAAATCTTTTTGGGGAATTTCCGCCTGTAAATTCTTAAATTGAAGATTGTACTTCTTCCTGGAAGTTTTAAGGGATTCGATCTTCAACTGTACTTCCCGAATGGATAGTTGCGGATTTACCATGTCAATCCTGCGCGCGGATATTTCCACATCCCGGATATCAAGATTCGGTAATGAATTTAATAGCGAATCAATAAAGGTAGTATGCTGCAGACGGGCCATCAGAGAGTCGAAATTAACGGCCGCATTTTCTTTACTTCGGGGAAGGGCTCGTTTCGGCTGTGCTTCCGATCGGGGTAAACGCAATGCGAGCCGATCGATAAACAGACTTGAAATATGGACGCGGTTAAAGATCAACGGCCATATACTATAATGTACTTCGATGAGAGGAGCGGTTGCTTTTAAGCCTTCTTTGTTTTCGAAAGCAAAATCTTTTATCAGAATACTATTGAGAAGTGAACCTTCCAGCGCGCCGTAATGAACGATCCCCGATTTACCCAGAGCCTTGTTAAGTTCCGATTCTACGGCGGATTGAATAACATCCGTCTGTTTGAACAGGAAAATAAAAATCCCCGATAGAAGCACAATCAGAATACCGATCGCCATCAGAATTTTCAGGCTTATGTGCAACCACTTTTTCATCAATTTTTTACTTCCGAAAATTGTAAAGCGTATATATCATTCGGTTATTTCCCCCTGATCTGAAGTCGCTGCTTCCGCTTCAGTTCCATTCGCGATCCGATCCGGGATGGGAATATTTTTTTCTTTCAGATATTTTTCAGCCATGGCAATACGTTTGGAAAGTGCGGGATGGCTGTGAAACAAAAATTCTATAAGGGCATTCGGCTCTTTATCGGACAGATTCAGAGCAGCCAATTTCTGCATGGCGGAAATAAAGGCGGCCGGATGGGTCGAATGTTCCAATGCAAAGCGATCGGCAATACGCTCTCTGCTTCTGGATAAGATATTGCTCAGCGGTGAAGAGATGAAGCCCAAGAAGGCTAAAATCAGAGATAAAACCGGTAAACCGGCCAGGTCGGCCATGCCCTGTAAAGAAAAATAGCCCAGGGAACCGGCGTAGGCCTTATAGGCAAGATACAGGGTTATGAAAGTTGTTAAGGTTCCGATTAAAATCCCTTGCAAAATATGCTTATGCACATAATGCCCTACTTCATGAGCGAAAACCACCTCGATCTCATCATTCGAGAATTTTTCGAGCAGGGTATCTCCCAGGATAATACGCTTGGATTTACCCAGACCGGTAAAGGCGGCATTGGCTTTTTTAGTTGTTTTGCTCATGTTAAAACGGTAAACGCCCTGTAAACGAAACTTGCCGATTCCCGCCAGACGGCGCATTCTCTGCAAAAGAGAATCATTTTCCAACGGTTCAAATTTGTAAAACAAGGGGAAAATTAACTGAGGAGCGATCCGACCGATCAAAATCGAAAAGAAAAACAGAACCAACGCGGTCCACAACCACCAGGTGTGAGGGGTTGTGCGCAATAAATAGTAGAAAATAAGAACAATCGGGATAAAAAGGAGAATCCCCACTGCCAGCATTTTCAGCTTTTCCCATAGCCAGGCCCGTAAGGACTGATTCGAAAGATTGAATTTGTGCTCAACCCAGTAACCGCTTATAAAACTAAACGGAAATAAAAGTACTGAAAAGGCCATCCCCCACACGGCAATATAGATCAGAAGCTGCAGATAAGGATGGGAAGACCACGCTGCAACCGTCTCCCTCAGACGCAACGAATATCCTAAAAAGATAAATCCGAGCAGTAAAAACAGGGAAACGACGGTTTCACCGACATCCAAAATTAAATGGATCTTTTCATATTTTTTTGCCAACTTTTGCCGTTCTTCAGCCATATCAACCTCAGTATTTCAACCGGAAGACCCAACTCGAAATATATTGTGTGTTAAGTTTACTGTACGGAAGGAATCGAGTCAACTGCTTTTCTTTCCTGAATGCCCGTCCGAATTCGTTTATCAAAACCATGCGATCCCCTGATATACAAGGGTTAACAGATCTTTGAGTATAAAAATGGCACAGATAGGCGGCTTCTTT
>JALSTK010000166.1 GCA_026983775.1 Calditrichia bacterium | reverse complement strand
TACGCGGGAAGAACTCACCGCCAATGCGGAAATACTGGAATTGAAGCTGCGGGATTACGGTGTGGAGGCCAAAGTGGTTAAGGTGACGGCGGGACCTGTGATCACTTTATATGAACTGCAGCCCGCCCCCGGTGTTAAGGTCAGCGCCATAGTAAGTCTTTCTAAAGAATTGGCCATGGCTATGGAGGCCAAGGGCATCCGCATCATTGCGCCCATTCCCGGAACGGCTGCTGTGGGAATTGAAATTCCGAACCGTCACCCGCAAATGGTCTATTTGAAATCGCTTATCCGTTCCGAGAGATTCATGAAGGCGGGATTAAATTTGCCGCTTGCCATGGGAAAGGCCATTAACGGGGAAGTCTATGTGCATGATTTGACCAGCATGCCTCATCTTTTGATTGCCGGGACAACCGGTTCCGGCAAAAGTGTGGGTATCAACACAATTATCATGTCCTTACTCTATGCCGTGGATCCCGGCAAAGTAAAATTTATGATGGTCGATCCTAAAAAACTTGAATTGTCACTTTACAGAGAATTGCGGGATCATTATCTCTTATGGCGACCCGATCTCGATGAAGAAGTAATTACCAAACCGAGTAATGCAGTGACCATGTTGAACAGTATCGTGCTGGAAATGGAAAAACGGTACGAACAATTGTCGGAACTGGGCGCCAGAAATATTATCGAATTTAATAAACGCATCAGCGAAGGGCGCAATAGCCGCAACGGGAAAAAATTTCAGCTCTTGCCCTACATTATTGTGGTAGTAGATGAATTGGCCGATCTGATGATGATTGCAGCCAAAGAAATAGAAGGCCCGATTGCCCGCCTCGCCCAGATGGCCCGCGCCGTGGGTATCCACCTGATTGTAGCCACGCAACGGCCCAGTGTGGATGTGATCACCGGTATTATTAAAGCGAACTTTCCGGCCCGGATTGCTTACAAAGTTTTTTCCAAAGTCGATTCGCGAACCGTAATTGATATGAATGGCGCAGAGCAGTTGCTGGGAAATGGAGATATGCTGTTTTTGCCTCCGGGTCAACCCAAACCGATTCGTTTGCAAAATCCCTTTATTTCAACCGAAGAAGTTGAGGCGGTGATCAATCATATTCGACGTCAACCCAAACTACCGAACTACAGCATTCCTCAGCCCTCTTCTTCTCGTGGGAGCGGATTCGACAGAGGGGGAGATAATACACGGGATCCGCTTTACAAGGAAGCACGCGCCATAGTGGTTCAGCATCAGCAGGGATCTATTTCGTTTTTACAGCGTAGATTACAAATCGGTTATTCGCGGGCGGCACGCTTAATGGATCAATTAGAGGAAGACGGAGTGGTCGGTCCGCCGGACGGTAGCAAAGCACGAGAAGTTCGGATTACCTTGCAGGAATTACAGAACTTACCCTGATCTTTCACCTTTATTTAACTAAGAGGCATTTATGAGACGATTTTGTAGTTATTTCGGTCTGCTTTTTATCCTGAACATTTCTCTTGTTTCTGGGCAGAACGTCAATAAGATTATTAAGAATGTCCAGAAAACCTATGACCGGATGGACAACCTTTCCGCCACATTTCGTCAACTGGAATCATTTAAACTCACGGGTACGAAATCCGAGACAGAAGGCCGCATCTTCGTTAAAAACGGAACCAAATACCGCTTCGAATCGGAAGATCAGGTGATTGTTACGGATGGTGACACGGTGTGGACCTATAATAATATCAGTAAACAGCTGTTGATCGACCGGGTTCGCAAGAATTCCGGTGCCTTATTACCCCGCGATTTGTTGTTCAAATATCCGAAGAAATACTATGCCACTTTGCTTAATACCGAAAAAACGGACGGGAAGACGATTTATCTTATCCGCCTCGATCCGCAAGAGGGAAGCCATAGCTATTTTCAGAACATTAAACTCTGGGTCGAGAAGGGTAACTGGCATATCCGGAAAATTGAAACGACGGATCTGAACGGCAATTCCACTACATTCCAAATCCGTAACATGGATACCCAAACCAAATTAGCAGACGATCTTTTTATATACAAACCACCTGCCGGTGCAGAGGTGGTTGATATGCGCAAGTGAGCACGGTATGGCTGAAGAAACCTATTATATCGATATCCATTCCCACTATTTGTTTGCCGTTGATGACGGATCGCCCAATATCGAACAATCGCTGGCTATGTTAAAACAGGCGGCCGCCCAGAATATTGCGATCGTTCAGGCCACTCCCCATGCAACCGACCTGACCAATGATGTGGTGAGTAAACAGTTTCTGGAGAATTTTTCCCGTTTACAACAGCAGGTCCGCAAAGCCGGAATAACCGTTGATATTTTACTGGCCTCCGAGCTCTTTTTCAGTCCCCATATCTATGAATGGTTGCAGTATCCATGGGCTACGTTCAATAATCAGAAGAAATATTTATTATTCGAACTTCCTTTGTACAAAATGCCGGAAGGCGTGGGAGATTTTATTTTTCAATGCCAGTTAAAAGGAATTCATCCCATTCTGGCTCACCCGGAACGCTACATTTATCTGCATAGAAGAAGGGAAGTTTTGTTGGATTGGAATCGGCAGGGATGTCTGATGCAAATGAATGCCGGCAGCCTGTTAGGACAATTCGGTCAGGAAGTCGGTCAGTTTTCCAGACAGATGCTGCAGGCCCAGATGATTCATTTTATTGCCTCCGATGCGCATGATGTGGAATTTCGAAATTACGAGGTTTTACAGAGAAGCCGGCAACAAATCGAAGATTTTTTACCCCGCTGGTATCTGGATCAATTATATTTCGCTAATGCCGAGAAGGCTCTGGCAGGGGAAAAGTTAGCACCCTTAAAGGCCGATGAAAATTTGTTTCTGAAGCAGAAACCTTTCTGGGAAAAATTAAAACATCGTTTTATTAAAAAATGATACACCATTAGCCCTTTAGATTTACTTATTTCGTCCGATGACATAACATTTAAAAAATTGAACTCTTAAGGGTAAATAGTTACATTATAATTTGTAAGTTAAAAGGGAGAGATACGTTTGGCTGATAATTATGATGAAGAAATAGAATCCCAGGTAAGTATGTCCGATTACCTGCGAATTTTATATCGCGGGCGATGGATCATTGCACTTTCCTTTGTAGTTGTTTTAATTGCAACTCTGATTTTTACCTTTACGGCCGATCCCGTTTATGAAGCCAGTAGCAAAATCATCATTGAAAGTACGGGTGCCATGGAGCGTTCTTTGTTCGATCTGACCAGTTTGGGTAATCAGAGCACCATGGTGGCCAACCAGACGGAAATATTGAAAAGCAGAACCCTGGCCGAGCGGGTAGTCAAAAGGCTCGATCTGAGTAACGTACGTGATTCGCTCAAGCTGTTTCAGCCTAATGAAGAGGGCGAATATCTTACGTTCCGGGATATGGTGCAAATTATTCAGGATAATATGGAAGTGGAACATACCAGAGATACGGATATTTTGACCATTACCTTCAGTGCCGGATCACCCTTTGAAGCCGCCTATATAGCCAATACCATTGCCGAGGAATTTCAGCTGCTCAATGCCGAATCGAATAAGAGCGAGATCAGTGATCTGCGTAAATTCATTGAAAATCGTCTGGCTATTAAAGAGAAGGAATTACGGAATTCGGAAAATCGCTTAAGGGACTATCAGGAACGGGAAAAAGTGGCCAGCCTGGATGAAGAAACCAGTGAATTGGTAACGCGTCTCGCGAACATGGAAGCCACTCTGGAAGAAGCCCAGGTGGAACTGCAGTCGGATCTGGAAATGAAGAAATCGCTTCAGAGTAAACTGGAAGAGCAGAAGGCCAACCTGCCCAACGATTTAAGCGAAATTTCAACTCCCTATCTTAAGGCCCTGCAACAGCAATTGGCTCAGATTGTAGCCGACCGGACTGTTTATGTAACGGCCTTGCAGTCCGAGGCTCCTACCCAGAATCGCCAGTTTTATCAGGCTACGATTAAACAATATGATGAAAAAATAAAGGCTATTAAGGACAAACTAAGGGAAGAGGCCACCAAAATCACCAAAAGCAGTATGGTGACCGATCCCTTACAAATGTCACAGGATATTGTTAATAAATTATTGACTCTGGATGGGGATATACAGGCGGCTACCGCCAAGATTAATGCTTTACAGGACGTGGTCTCGGAATATAATACCAAGCTGGAAACACTCCCGGAAAAAGTTTTGGAGCTGGCCCGACTGGAACGGCGGCGTAAAGTCGATGAACAAACCTATATGCTTATGATCCAGAAATTGGAAGAAACTAAAATTCAGGAAGCGGCTCAGGCTAAGAATGTTCATATCATTGACGAAGCAATTGAGCCGTTATATCCCGTTAAACCCAAAAAGAAATTGAATGTTTTACTGGGCATCTTAATCGGCCTTGGACTGGGAGTCGGTATCGCCTTTATGATCGAATATTTTGATAACTCCGTAAAGACGCCGGAGGAATTGGAACAGATGGGATTTAGCGTACTGACCAGTATACCGCGTATTGAAATGGATAAAGTAAAAAAGAAATTCGAAAAAAAATATGCCAATATGGGCCAACACGAGGCACAACGTATTGAAGCCCGTTTAATTACACATCTGGACCCCAAATCTCCGGTGGCCGAAGCCTATCGCTCCTTACGTACCAACCTTCAGTTCAGTAAGGTCGATCATAAACTACGAACGATTCTGGTAACCAGTGCAGGTCCCAAAGAAGGAAAATCCACTTCAGCTACCAATTTGGCCATTGCTCTTTCTCAGGCCGGACAAAAAGTGGTTTTGGTCGATGCGGATTTACGCCGTCCGGTTGTCCATTCTATCTTCGGTATTTCCAAAGAAGAGGGTTTAACCAATTATTTGATGGAAGCCATTCCTTATGAGAAATTAATTAAGGATACCTTCCTCGACAACATGAAAATCATTACCAGCGGTGTCCTGCCCCCCAATCCTTCCGAGCTTCTGGCCTCAAAAAAGATGGAAAACATGTTGGATCGGCTGAAAAACGATTTCGAAATGGTGGTTATCGATAGTCCCCCGGTTATCGCCGTTACGGATGCGGCCATTTTAAGCACCAAAGTTGATGGTACGATTCTGGTCGTAGCTTCCGGACAAACCAATAAAGATGCTTTGGCCCGGGCTAAAACGCAATTGGAATCGGTAGATTCCGTTTTGCTCGGCACTCTGCTTAACGGTGTGAATGTGGAAGGAATGTACGGCTCTTATTATTATTACTATTACCATCATTATTATTCAAAGCCGGGTCAAAAAAAGAAGAAAAGAATGTCCGGTTTGTTCTCATAACGTTAACCAAATCACAAAATCATTTTAATAAAGTCCTAAATTAATTTTTTATTTATTAAATCGGTTATTGCTCCGAAAGAGCAATAACCGGTTAATTGTATCAGATATTAATTTATTTACATTCAGCAAGTCGGGAGTAGGATATGAAAGTTTCTGTAGTCGGAACAGGATATGTCGGTTTAGTAGCAGGTACCTGCTTTGCCGATTCCGGTAATGAAGTAATTTGTGTGGATATAGATCAAAAGAAGATTGAGATGCTCAATAACGGCCGGGTTCCCATTTATGAACCTGGCCTGGAAGAGATGATCAAGAGAAATGTTGCCCAGGATCGCCTGCAGTTCACCACGGATATAAAAAAGGCGGTGCAGGCTTCTAAAATAATTTTTATTGCCGTTGGCACTCCTCCCGATGAAGATGGCTCTGCCGATTTAAAGTATGTGTTGTCGGTGGCCCGTGATATCGGTAAAAACATGAACGGCTTTAAAGTGATCGTGGATAAGAGCACCGTACCGGTCGGTACGGCCGATCGGGTGAGGGAAGAGATACGTAAATATACCGAGCATAATTTCGCAGTGGTTTCCAATCCGGAATTTTTAAAAGAAGGAGCGGCCATAGACGATTTTATGAAACCGGATCGGGTGGTGATCGGAACGGATAATGAAGAAGCTGCCGAAATTATGCGTAATCTCTATGCGCCGTACGTACGGACCGGTAAACCGATTATGGTTATGGATATTCGAAGCGCAGAATTGACTAAATATGCGGCCAATGCCATGCTGGCTACCAAGATCTCCTTTATAAACGAAATTGCTAATTTGTGCGATGCCGTGGGAGCCAATGTGGAAATGGTCCGCAAGGGCATCGGTAGTGACCGGCGCATCGGACCCTATTTCATTTTCCCCGGTCCCGGCTACGGCGGCTCCTGTTTCCCTAAAGATGTCCAGGCCATTATCAGAACGGGCAAGGATCACGGTTTGAATCTTAAAATCCTGCAAGCCGTGGAAGACGTGAATAATCACCAAAAAACGATTCTGTTTGAAAAAATCAAGAAATATTTCAGGAACAAAATCGAAGGTAAAACCTTTGCCATGTGGGGACTGAGTTTCAAACCCAATACGGATGATATGCGTCAATCTCCGGCCATATCGATGATTCACTCGCTGATCAAGGCCGGGGCCAGGGTTCATGCGCATGATCCCGAAGCATTAAAAGAAGCGGAATGGCGTTTTGCCGATATATTAAACAAAGACTTAAAGCTTTTTAAGAAACGATACGATGCTCTGGAAGGGGCGGACGGTCTGATCGTCATGACGGAATGGAATGCGTTCCGGGAACCGGATTTTTATCTGATTAAAGAAACCCTGAACAATCCGGTAATATTTGACGGAAGAAACCTGTACAACCCGGAACGGATGCGTCGTCTGGGCATAGACTATTTTTCCATCGGTCGTCCACAGATTGAACTAAAATCACAAACAAAATAATTGGTAAAAAGGAATGAGAATTATGGATCTTTTAGAGAAAATTAATTCCAAAAAAGCCGTGATCGGTGTGGTCGGACTGGGTTATGTCGGTCTGCCTCTCTTAATGGAATTCGTAGAACAGGGCTTTCACACCCTTGGCTTTGATATCGACCAACGCAAGGTTAGCAAACTCAATGCCGGGCAGTCCTATATCAAGCATATTGATGAACAAAGGGTTAAAAAGGTACGTGATACCCGTTTATTCGAGGCAACAAATGACTTTACCCGTATCAAGGATACGGATTGCATCCTGATCTGCGTGCCGACCCCCTTAACGAAGCATCGCGAGCCTGACATCTCCTATATTTCGAATACGGCTGAAATCCTATCGAAACATATCCGCAAAGGACAGTTGATTGTGCTGGAAAGCTCCACCTATCCCGGAACCACCGAAGAAGTGCTAAAACCGATCCTCGAAAAATCCGGTCTAACAGGAGACCGGGATTTTTGGGTGGCTTTTTCACCCGAGAGAGAAGACCCCAATAATCCCAAATATAATACCCGAACCATTCCCAAGGTTGTCGGGGCCAATACGGAATATGCCCGACAATTGGTTGTAGCTCTCTACGAGAAGGTAATCGTTAAAACCGTGCCCGTATCCAGTAGTCAAACGGCCGAAGCAACCAAATTATTGGAAAATATTTTCCGCAGTGTCAATATCGCCCTGGTTAATGAAATGAAGATGATCCTGGATCGCATGGGTATCGATGTGTGGGAGGTGATTAATGCTGCAGCAACCAAGCCCTTCGGCTTTATGCCTTTTTATCCCGGACCGGGATTGGGTGGGCACTGTATTCCCATTGATCCTTTTTATTTGACCTGGAAAGCGCGTGAATTCGAAATGAACACCCGCTTCATCGAACTGGCCGGAGAAGTGAATACCTTTATGCCCCACTGGGTGGTCAATCGAATCATTGATGCCTTGAACGAACATGAGAAGAGTATTAAAGGCTCGAAAATTCTTTTGCTGGGTGCGGCCTATAAGAAAGATATCGACGATCCGCGCGAATCGCCTTCCTTTAAACTGATTGAAATAATGCTGGAAAAGGGAGCCGAAGTGGATTATAACGATCCCTTAATTCCGGAATTGCCGGAAATGCGCATGTATGATATAAAGAAGAAAAGTGTGGAACTTACGGCAGAGAATCTGGCGCAATATGATTGTGTTCTGATTAGCACGGATCACAGCGTTTATGACTGGGATTTTATCGTCAAACATGCACAACTGGTTGTGGATACGCGAAATGCAACGGCAAATGTATTGGCCAACCGTGACAAAATCGTCAAAGCATAATACGAAGAACAATATAAAAACTAAGCAGACTATACGAATCCAAAGGGTTCGTATAGTTTTTATTGTATATCACTGCTGTCCAGAATAAAACGAATTCCCGAAAAACGAAATACTTTTTAAGGATTTATGTGGCCTGATAAACCCGGCTTCGCTCAGGATACTTCATAACGCGGTGCACGGGCCTTGTGGGAGGGGAGAGCGCTTTACGCAAGATTCGACGCATACAAAAGCTCCTGTTTTGGAAAAATGTGAGGTGCAGTATAATATATTTTTGTTTTTTTGAGGGATGTTTTTTACCTTCCGAAAAATTTTTACATCAATCAGGGAGAAGGTTTTAAAAAATGAAAAAACCGGCTGTACAAAAACATTGGTTATTATTAATTTCCGGAATTATATGGAGCGGAGTAGGAATTTTACTAATTCGAATTGCCTTCCGCTGGATTCCTAAGTTTACTTTAATGGAAAAAATATGGGTACTTGGCGGTGGAATCCTATTGGGTCTGGCCATTGCCTTTTTCGGTTTCAGTATTGTTGTGAAGAAAAATATTAAGCGAATTGAAAGCTATATAAATGCGGTATGTGTATTCGCTTTTCAGGAATGGAAAAGCTATGTACTCATTGTGGTTATGATAAGCATGGGGATCTTTTTACGTAATACTACCTTAATAGCACGACAATTGGTAGCACCGGTCTATGTTAGCATCGGTCTGGCCATGTTCTTGGATAGTTTCCTGTATTATAAAAGCTTCCGTAAATATGGTTCGGCGTCCTCTTTAGAAAAATAAAATAGGACCTACCGGGTTTCTTGTGAAGCCGTATATTAACTGAAGACGGATAAAATGAATTAAACAATTTTTTATTGTCTCGTTCATATTGCATCATTGTGTGATGATTTAAGGATGCGGCGTTTAACCACAAGAGACCCGGTAGAGTCAACTGCAAGCTGCCGGGAATACTGTGGTAAGGGGGGTGAGTTATGGTTGCCGATCCGATTAAATAGTTTAGTACTGCAAAAAAAGGTGTATTCGGAAAATAATAATAACTATTGATATAGGTAATATTGTTTCCTATATTCCGTATGTGAATGTTTACTTACATAAGAATGCCATGCATACTAAAACCGAAAAACAGCGTCAAATCATCGAAGCCGCTATCGAACTGATTGCCGAGAAAAGCATTCAGCAGTTAACGATTAAAAATCTGGCAAAAAAATTAGGTGTTACCGACGGCGCGTTATACCGGCATTTTAATAGTAAAATCGATATACTTCTCGGCATTTTACATATGTTCCAGGCGGAAGCCCGCGAGAATCTGGAACAGGTCAAAAAGTCCAGACTACCCGCTTTACAACAATTCGAAGACATCTTTTTGTACCGTTTAAAATATTTTACACAAAGACCGGCTGTGGCGGCCGTAATTTTTTCCGAAAGTATTTTCCAGAATGACGTGCGTCTGACCCGTGCGGTAAATGAATTTCTAACCATGCATGAGGACACTCTGAGGATAATCATAGAAAGAGGTATCCGGAAAGGAGAAATCCGAAAAGGGATTCTAATAGATGAAACGATTTACATCACCATCGGCTCCATGCGCTATCTCGTCACCAGATGGCGTTTAAAGGGCCGGGATTTCGATTTATATGAAAAAGGTGTGCAATTGCTGGGGAATCTTAAAGAACTATTAAAATGCTGATTTTTTTTGCTTCATGGAGTGAGTAAATATTTACAGACGTCCCGGACCGTATTGCTCTTCTGCGAAATAGGAGGGGAAACATGTTTGCCGTAATAAAAAAGAAAATAAAACTCTACCGGCCGTTGATAAAAAGTCTGCAAACCGGCTTATTATTGATAACCGGTTTTACGGGATTTATCAGTTCCAGTTGTCCGGTGATGAACTGGCGGATGACCCTGGGACTTTTGGGCAGTTTGTTCCTAACCGTAAGCGGCAGTACCATTTTAAACATGGTATATGACCGGGATATCGATTCCCGGATGAAACGAACGGTACACCGTCCTCTGCCGTCGGGACAAATAAAAGCAAACGAGGCTTTGCTGCTAGGGTTGACGGTTTCCCTGCTGGGTATAGGTTGGGCCTATTTACTGCTGCCGCTGTACGCCCTGGTCATCTTTGGCGGACTGTTTATCGATGTGGTGATTTACACCATATGGTTAAAACGGCGTACGGCCTGGTCCATAGTGTGGGGCGGGATTTCGGGCGGAATGCCCATTCTGGCCGGACGCGTTCTGGGTACGGGGCGAATCGACGGTATCGGTCTTTTGTTTATGCTGGCTATTTTACTGTGGATTCCTACCCATATTCTGACCTTTAGCATGCGCTATTACGAAGATTACCAAAGGGCTGGAGTGCCGACTTTCCCATCCCAATATGGTTACCGGACAACACGAATCATTATCGCATTGTCCAGCGTGGCGGCGGCTATATCAATTGGGGTAGGATCATTTGCATTAGGGCTTTCCTGGGGCTATTTGCGTTTACTCTCCGTGTTGGCTGTGGGCATTATCGGCCTGGCCTTACTCAGTGTGTATCATCCATCGGAAAAAATAAATTTCGGGTTATTTAAATACGCCTCGCTGTTTATGCTGGGATCAATGGTTATGATGACCCTAGGAACGCTTTGATGCGAAAGATAACCGTTTCGGACAGGATTCTGTTTTTGGTAACCTGCTGTATAGCGGCATATAAAATTGTGGCTGGAATGGATCAATATTCCTCTTTTGTAATGGGCTTTTATACCGTCGCCTTCGGGGTATTTGTATTAGCCGGTTTGATGTTGCTTCTTTTCGGATTCGAGTTACTAACCAACCGTTTTTTTCCGGTGGTAGCTACATTGATTCCCATTTCACTATCTCTGGGTTTGGTTCAGGAGTATTTACCGCAAATGGCTTTTTCATATTCTCTGTTCATAGGGGGAATTTATATCCTATCCGTTTGGGTGCGTTTTACGGCGGATGAAAAAATGGCTGCTCTGGTTTTGGCATTGGTACATGGTGTATCCGGTTTACTGGTATTTATATTGCCGGTTGTTTTGTATGTGCATTACGGCTTGACCGTAACAATCTTATTGGTCAGTTTTGGCGGACTAATCCTGAGCATTGAAGGGATTTTTTTAACCTTACAAAAAACAGGGTATCTAAAAATGAAGCTGAATACAATTTTTGCCTGGTTTCCGTTAATCTTGTTAACCGCTACCGCCGCCTTTGTCGGTGGATTATCGATCGAATAAGGAACGCAGTTCCTGTTTTAACCCTAACCTAACTTAAGGAGGTTTGTTTATGTTCACTGAAACTACAAAAACACAGCGTACCATCATGGCTGTGACTGCGGTAATCGCAGGTATCTTTATGATGTACTTCGCTCCTTCCGAGGCGATGCATACCGTAAAGGTCGCTTTAAGAGAAGTGATGGAACGACTGGTCCCGTTCGATCCGGATTTTCGTCCGGCTGTACCGGTGCTAACTTACACGTATAGTATTTGGATGATTGCCTTATGGCTGGGAGGAGCTTTTGCTATCGTGATCGCCAAGAAAATCTTTGAGGGCGAACTATGGGCACGGGCCATGATGCTGGGCCTGTCCGCCTTAACGGCCATCGCCGGTATGGTTATGCTGATTCCCTGGATGGTTTTGGTTGTCAATGATTATTCGCACGGTCCGGTGCCGGGTGTTTTACCTCCGCCCGCAGGTGTATCGGTTATGCCGCCGGTTATCTGGGCCTTAGCCTTCGGCCTGCTTTTTTATTATGTCATTCTGCTCATGGATCAGGATACAATAAAAAATAAACTGCTTAAACTGATTCCTTATACCCTGGTCGGTGTGGTTGCAGGTATGGTTTTTATGAACGGTCAGCATGGTGTCCGTTATTTAATTTTTATTCCGGAAAGGTTATCACCGAATGCTCCGAATGACTATAACCCTTTGGGTAATATTTTAACGAACCTGGATTATTATAATGCCATAGCATTAACCACCATATCGAAGATGCAATTGGATTCCATTAAAGTAGACCAAGTGGTCAATATTGTTAATAAGGCACACCAGGTGGTTCCGCAAGTAGTTAAATTTTCCAAACCCACTTATAATCCTGATACTCTGGTTCTTCTACTCGGCGGATTTATGAACTATTTGGCTTCCTATTTAATGATCGCGGCCGTTCCGTTTTTAGCTTTACGGAAAAAGTTCGGATATTACACAATTCTCGGAACTTCTCTCGCAACAGCACTGATCGGTTTCCAGGGTTATATCGTCCGCCATTCGTTTGAATGGGGAGTCGGCGGTTTGCTATCGCTGTTGTTGTTTGTGGTATTCCTGATTCCAGTGTTCAGAAACTTCTTTGTCCAAGAAAAAACAGCGTGATTTCTATTCATCCGGCGGCATTTGTCGCCGGATTCTTTTTATATATAACTCCCTTTTAGGAGGTTCGAAAATGAAAAGATTATTTTTTATCTTTACACTTTTTGTAAGCATCTCAACGGTGCTGGCAACAGATGGCGATCAGATGATTGGTATTACGGCTATGCAATGGGCTCGTGGCGGCGCCGTAGTGGCTTCGCCGGTTGATATTCCCAGTATGCTCTATAATCCGGCGGCTCTGGGAGAAGTCGGTTTAGGTAAATTGGGGTTTGACTTAAGCTTAGGCGTTTTAAATCCGCCGCGTAAAATCACTACCGTTCTCGGCACTACGGAGAGCAATTCCAATTTGTATATGGGGATGGGTAACGGATTTGCCGCAAAACTATCCGATAAAATATTTTTAGGAATTGCTGCCGGTGGTGTGGCCGGAATGGGAGTGGATTTCCCATCCACTACTTTACCAGATAATCCCAATACGCCATTTCCGGAAAACACATCCATCGTGACCAAAAAAGGATTGTTGAAAATTGTGCCCACGGTTGCTTTTAAAGCATCGGATAAATTAGTCATCGGTGTTTCTTTGCAAATCGGACAGCAATCTCTGGCTTTAAAAACACCTGCATTCATCATGCCGCAAACAGAAGCTTATGGCTTTGGCGGCGCTTTTGGCATTATTTATCATATTCTGCCCGGTTTACAGGTCGGTTTGTCTTATACATCCAAAATGAGTATTGCCGAATACACGTTTAACGGTACCAGTCCTATGGCCGGAGAAGGCAAATATACCATGAAAATGAACAGCCCTCAGCATGCGGCCTTTGGCATGGCTTTTAAGCCCATGCCCAGATTACAAATGGAAGCGGATGTGAAATGGTATAACTTTTCCGACGTGATGGATAAAGTTGAGTTGAAAGGACCAAATGGAGCGATTATTCCGCTTAGCTTTGGTTGGGATGATCAAATTGTGTATGCCTTGGGCGCTAATTTTAAAGTAATACCGGGCGTTTGCCTGAGAGCCGGCTATAACTACGGCAAAACGCCGATTGGCGAAGAAGACGTAAACAACAATTTAGGATCTATCGCAGTGGTTGAGCATCATGTTTCCGTCGGTATTTCCAAAAAATGGAACGACACGTGCAGTTCGACGTTATCCTTTACGCACGGATTTCATAATGAAGTTGCATCCAACACGACGCCCAACAAAATAGAGGCGGAACAGAATATTGGCTTCTTACAGTTCAGCTTCCGTCTGTAAATATATTTTTCTTGTCTGTTAATGAGCGGAGCCGTAATTTTTTACGGCTCCGTTTTATACTTTAAAAAATGGGACGCCTTATGATAAGCAAAGAAATTGTTAGAATAAAAATTAAAAAAGGATGTGTATTTATGATGCTGCTATTTTCAGCAATGACTGTCAATTCTTTGAACGCTCAGGGAAACACAACGTTTCGGCAGGATTTTTACAAGGATGTGCAACCTATTAAGTTAGTCGATCCGCTTTCCTATGTGTTGGGGGCCACGGATAAGGACGTTCCTTATGTTTACGCTTATACGGATATCATTAAATTCAGCGGTCACTCCTGTCCCTCGGTAGCCGGCGCTTATAAGATGACGCAAATCGCCCTTAAGGAACTTTACGGTGCAGAAACGCCTCGGCGCGGGCAAATTAAGGTGATCATCAAAGGCGCTGTGGACGAAAAAGTAAACGGTCCCATCGCCCAGGTGATTTCCTTTATCACGGGTGCAGCCGGCAACACCGGTTTTAAGGGAATGAAAGGGAAATATAGCCGCTATAATTTATTAACGTTTGACGCCGACAACTCCCCGGCAGATGACGTTTGGGCGGAGGCGGTTTTTGAACGTTCGGATACCGGCAAAAAAGTGGATGTGGCGTACAAGTTGGATGTGGTGCCCGCTTTTCCGCAAATCGGTCAATTGATGCCTTTGGTTTTAAGCGGTAAAGCCACAGCGCAACAGATCAAAGAATTTGGGGATTTTTGGCAGAAGCGCGTGCGTATGGTTTTACTCGATCCCCCCAAAGGGACGTTTGTGGTAACGCCTCTCAAATAAGCTTTTTGTAGGGAACAAAGGGCAGGATTTCGCTTGTGCCAAGCAAAAAAATTACCTACATCGTTTTGAAAAGAGCGCATGTAGTTTTATGTTTTGATAATTCATACTTTCGATATTTGAGATTCTTACGTTTTTCTGACGTTAGGCTAAAAGAGAGTATTCCGACATGATGAAGTCAAGAAAAATAACCATGGTTTGGAAATTTATCTATTGGCCGGTTATTTGGTTTTTTGTATTTGTTCCGGCTCTTTTTTGGCCTGTATCCTTGCACGGAATCCTTAAAATTTCAGGTATGTTTACCGGTGTTATTCTACTTGCGGTTGCGTTGCTTTTAACATCCGCCGGAGGGCGCACATTAGCTAAATGGGGTCACAAGGAAGCGCATGAAACCATCTGGCCGGATAATTTTATAGATTTTGGTATTTTCAGTTGTATGCGCCATCCCATGCATTTGGGTCTGGCCCTTTTTCCGGTGGCTGTGGCCCTGATGAGCGGTTCTGTTCCGGCCATATGCAGCTCCGGATGGGGTGTGAGCAGCGCATTGTGGTTTGTATTGCACATCGAAGAAAAGGACGCACTGAGCAAGTACGGTCTGGTATATAGCGAATATATGCAAAGGGTTCTGCCTTTTTCATTTACAGTGAATTGTTTGAAAAAGGCTTTAATGATTTGGCAAAACAAAAAAGCCGGAGCATCTGAATAATAGGCAACACTTTATACGGTACTTTTTACTGAAAGCAAATTAAGAGTATAATGGATAAGTATAAAACCTGTGTATGGAAGCCTGTGCTCGTTCTATGGACGTCTTTGCTACTTGCTTTTACAGCGGGTCGGGGGGTGGCCCAGACCGAAATCACCGGGTTTTTCGACATTATCCATACCTACCAGCTTGCACAAGGACAAACCGACGGCTTTAAAATTAATCAGTTTGAAATCGATATCAGCAAGGCTTACAAGGGGAACCTCTCATTCGGTGCGGCCATCGCCTATAATAACCTTCATGGAAATATAGGGTTAAGCATGGTTTATCTGCATTATAATCTTTTGAGTAAGGAAATAAAACATCCGCGGCGTAGCGAGGAACAAGAGCATGCCGGCATTGTAATTGGGAAATTCGACGTGCCTATCGGATTGGATTACCTCTCCTTTGCTTCGCCGGATCGCCCGGTAGTTAGTCAACCTCTGATTATCGAACAAACCATTGCCGGTTGGAATGATGTGGGTGTCAATCTCCATTTAAACAAAAAATACTATCGCATTAATTTTAGTACGGTCAACGGTTTTAATAACGGTGTGAATTTGGTGGGCGATCTGGTATTTAAAATTACGTCCGACTTTCGGCTGGGAACATTTCATACGTCTGATTTTAATAAAAGGATAGAACGTAAAAGCTGGATTAGCGGCGTTTACCTGTTTGCGGAGTGGAAGATATGGGAGTGGAAAGCCGAGTTTATCCGGGCCAACGGTATTTACGGCGGGGAACAGGATACTCTGAATGAAAATCATCGCCATGACGGATTTTATGTGCAGATAGTTGCGGATTTAAATAAAAGGAACAGGCCGTCTCCTTTGTTTTTTACCTTGCGCTACAGTTTATGGCAGGACGAAAATGTCAATAGTCCGCTTCCGCTTCCCCGAAAAATCGATCGCTATGTGTTAGGCATCGGCTATCGTTTAAATGATTACAGCAGCTTAAGGCTGGAATATCTGATGGAAAATCCGCAGGGCGAAAAGCGCTTCGATCGTTTAACCGCCCAGTTGGTGGCGGCCTTTTAATGAATAGGAAATTAAGAAGCGGAAATCGATTATGACGATTTTAGGTATGTTTAAGATAACGATACGGTTATACCGATGAATTCAACCGCGATTTTTATTAACATTTTTTCTCTGTTTGTTCTACTGGTTGTTTTTTTTAAAGACCGGCAAAAAACAAAACAAGCGCTTAAAGTGGCGGTGCAATCTTTTTTCAATATTTTACCGACGGTATTGATTATAATCGTCTTAATCGGTTTGATGTTAACCTTTGTGTCTTCCTCTGAAATTTCCACGATTATCGGCGAACAATCGGGCTTAAGGGGGGTCCTGATTGTAGCTTTATTCGGTTCCGTGATGCATATCCCGGCACTTTTAGCGTTCCCCTTAGCCGCCTCTGTGTTGGAAAACGGGGCGTCAATAGTGGCTGTTGCCGTTTTTATAACCACCCTAACCATGATAGGGCTTTTAACACTGCCTTTGGAGATCAAAGAGCTTGGTAAAAAAATGGCATTACTGCGCAACGGTTTAAGTTTTGTTTTTGCCGTTATTATCGCACTGATTATGGGATCGATTTTGTGAAGAGCGAGGCGCGGAAAAAGCAAAATAAGACCTTTATTCGAGACATAATAATATTGCTGATTTCTTTATCGGTCGCCGTGGTATTAATATCGTTTTTTCCGCAGAAGCGTCCGAGGTTCATGGAGGTTTCATGGAATTTCCTTATTGAGATGATTGCTATTTTACCGGCTGTTATGATTTTGATGGGGCTTTTTGTCGTGTTTGTACCCAAAGATGAAATTGTCAAACATCTTGGAAAAACATCGGGATTAAAAGGTGTTTCATTAGCGTTGTTTTTTGGCGCATTGCCCACCGGGCCGCTTTATGTGGCTTTTCCTCTGGCCGGCATGCTAATCAAAAAAGGAGCGCGTATTTCCAATATCATTATTTTCCTTTCGGCCTGGGCCTGTATTAAGATTCCTCAGGAAATGATGGAACTACAATTTTTAGGTTTTAAATTTATGGCGGCGCGTCTTGTTTTAACAATTATTTTTGTGATTATTATGGGCCGGATTAGCGAGGCTCTGATGGAGTGGACGGAGAAAAGGACTTAGTTGATTTGTAATCTGTGAAATGTATAAAATACGTTAGGAGTGATAAAATGAGTAGAATATTTTTTACACTTGGTTCTTTGTTTGGCGCTATTGGCGTGGCCATGGGCGCGTACGGTGCGCACGGCGGCTCGCGATTAATCGAATTACATCAAGCCGTCATTACCTATGGTAAAGCCTCGCGCTATAATATGTACCACACTTTTGCTTTACTGGCTGTAGCCTGGGCGCTGGATCGATGGCCGAAACAGAAAAAGCTGCTTACTCCGGCCGGATGGTTATTGGTGGCCGGAATCGTATTATTCTCCGGTTCTCTCTATATTCAATCGTTAACCGGTATACATTTGGGTTACATCACTCCCGCAGGCGGCGTATCTTTTGTCGGCGGCTGGCTGTTTATGGCCTGGGCGGCGTGGAAGGAAAAATAATCGGATTCAAAATCTAATTCCGGGAGGTTAATTATTTCTAAAGGAGGCCTTTATGCACTTAAAAAAAATATTACTATTTAGCTTTATTGTTTTATTGTTCGGCATACCGCTTCAGGCCCAGGTCCTGGGAAGTTGCGGCAGCGATCAAAATAGCACTAAGGTGAAGGAATCGTCCGTAACTATAAAAACAGCCGATGCCTTACAAGTTCATCCTTTGCTACTACCCGGCCAGCAGGCTATTGATTTTCAATTACCGGCTGTTGTCGGCAACACAATTAAAAATATAAAGCTTTCCGATTATGCCGGGAAATGGCGCGTGTTGTGCTTTTTCCCCGCTGCTTTTACCTTCGTCTGACCAACTGAACTGTCCGCAGTTGCGGCAAAGTATAAAGAACTGCAGAAGATGAATGTGGAAGTAATCGCCGTTAGTACGGATACTCACTTCGCGCTTTGGATGTGGAAAAAGACTTCACCCACTGTTAAAAATGTTAATTATCCTATGTGTGGTGATCCCAGCGGCGCGGTATCAAGAGCTTACGGTGTGTGGAATCCGAAGACAGGCTTGAATAAACGCGGGCGATTCATTATTAATCCGCAAGGTAAAATAATGGCGGTTGAAGTATTAACCGATCCTGTGGGAAGAAATGTGAATGAGCTGATCCGCCAGATTAAAGCCCTGCAAACCGTTGCCAAAAATCCGGGCAAAGCGGCTCCGGCCGGATGGAAACCAGGGGATAAATTAATAGGCACGGGAAAAGATTATATAGGCAAGTACTGATTCCGTATGATGAAAACCGTAAACGTCCCTGACTCCCGGCAGAGACGTTTTTTAATCGGCCTTTCCCTCAAAATTTATAGAACTTACGATTAGCACGTGACTTATTTACAAAACCATATTTTCCCCGGCCGATCTTATCATCATCTCGCTTAAAGTACCTTCTTGAGATCGGTGAATTGTTTCAATTCAAAAAAACGTCCGTCAATGGCCTGAATGGCTTCATTATCTAATTTCCAGGTATCCCGATAGGGAATATGGATGGCGTACATGCCGCAACGCAAAGCGGGATTGATATCGGATTTAGGGCTGTTACCCACCATACAGGTTTCCTCCGCTTTCCAATGATGCTTCTGCAACAGATCACAATAGGTACGATCGTCTTTCTCGGGCATGATGAAGAAATCATTGACATACCGATCAATGCCGGCCAGCAAAATTTTCCCCCGTTGTTCTTCGAAATCCCCTTTGGTCAATACATATAAACCATATTTGGGTTTAAGATATTGTAATGTGTCAACGACTCCCTCAAATAACCGGGGAGGGGAAGATGGATGATGCTTGAATCGGTCTACAATTTCCCGTAACCTGCGCCTGTCCAACGTGGACTTACTCAATTTTTGATAACGACGAAAGAGTTCTTCCAAAATATAGACAAAATTATGGCTGCCGTAACCCCGTTCCCGAACTACCCGGAGTTCCAGATCATCGAAATCCTGTTGAATCTTCCGACGGTCGAATCCACTCTCTTCGATTAAATCGAAAAAGTCCGAACTGGCTTGAACATAGTAAATATTATTTTCCCAAAGGGTATCGTCCGCATCAAAAATGATCTGTTTTATCTGCATAAAAACTCCGTATTACGCTCTATTTAAGATCGGCTTGTGAACAGAACACGACACCGATCTATCCTTTTAATTCACGTTAACTTACAAAAATCGCAATGGGCTATCAAGAGGCAACGGAAAAGCCGCGGTTTTTTTAGCAAAAATGGAATTGCTCTTGACATTGTAATATATCACTAATATATTAAAAATATATTAATTGAAGCGGGTTAAGATGTTTACAGGCGAAAAAAAGCAAAGCCTGTCCGATCAGGCTTACGAACGCATCGAAGAATGGATTGTTACCCTGCAACTTGCACCCGGTACCGTTTTTTCCGAGACGGAAATCAGTGAAAAGTTAAAAATCGGACGCACTCCGGTACGGGAAGCGCTACAGCGTTTGGCCTCCGATGGTCTGGTGAAGACTCTGCCGAGACGGGGAATGATGGTTACGGAAATCAATATCGGGGAACAGATGATTCTGCTGGAAACTCGTCGCGTTCTGGAACGGCTAATCGTTTCCAGGGCGGCACGGCGGGCGACCTCCGGGCAAAGGAAAACTTTGCAAGAGTATGCCCATGCCATTCAACAGGCCGCGGAAAAAGAAGACCTTGCCCGGTTTATGCGCTTCGACCATAAGTTTGACCGCTTAGTGGAAAAGGCTTCGGCTAATCCCTTTGCCGTTAAAGCCAATGCGCCCTTTCACGCCCATTGCCGGCGTTTCTGGTATTTTTACCATATCAATGGTGACCTGCGCCGATCTGCGGATTTACATGCGGACATCATGCGGGCCATCGCTGCGGCTGATGAGGATGCAGCCGTACGGGCGGTGGATGTATTTATGGATTATCTCGAAGAATTTACCCGCAGTGCTTTGAATCATTAGCTTATCTACAAGGTAAAAGGATTTTAGTTTGAAAAAAATATCTCTCATCCTGTTATTGATTTCTATTGCTTTCGGACAGGACTCCGCCCTGGTGAAACAGTTGATTCTTTTGCCCGGTGTTGCCGTTAAAAGTATCCGACCCGATTCCGGGTTTAAGCAGGCCTTTGATATCGACTTTACTCAGCCGTTGGATCATCATACTCCCCACGGGCTCCAATTCAAACAGCGTATTATTTTGTCTCATGTGGATGTCCGTCGTCCGGTAGTCCTTATTACCGAGGGTTACGGCCTCTATTCCAATTATCCCCGAGAATTAAGTTTATTGCTCAATGCCAACGAAATACGAGTGGAACATCGTTTCTTCGGTCGTTCCAGGCCGGATTCAATGATTTGGTCCGATTTAAATATTGAACAAGCGGCAGCGGATCACCATAGGATCGTAGAAGTTTTTAAAAAAATATATAGCGCACAGTGGATCAACACCGGTTGGAGCAAAGGCGGCCAAACGGCTATCTTTCACCGGCGCTTCTATCCGCGGGATGTGGATGTTACCGTGGCTTACGACGCGCCCTTGAATCTGGAAAGGGAAGAATCGCGTATCGATCGCTTCTTCACTAAAGTTGGCAGCGAAACATGTCGCCGTAAGATTAAGCAATTTCAACGAATCGTTTTGCAACGCAAAACCGATGTATTGTCTTTATTTAAAAACTATGCAGCGCAAAAGCACCTCTCCTTTTCGATCGGTTTAGAGGCTGCTCTGGAATATGCCGTATTGGAATATCCCTTTTCCTTTTGGCAGTACCATAAAATAAATTGCGATTCCATACCGGATGAAAATGCCACGGTCCGGCAACTGTTCGCCCATCTTAAAAAAGTAGTGGCTCTCTCTTCCTATTCGGACCGGGCGTTGAATTCTGCAGCCATGTACCAGTTCTTTACCCAATTGGGTTATTACGGCTATGTAACCGAGGGTCTGGATAAGTGGCTCTCCGGTGCGTATGGTTATTCCAACGCTCTTTTTGCTCCGAAGGGAACTGAGATTCGATATGATCCACGTCCCATGCAGGATATGAATAACTGGCTCCAGTCCGGAGGTAATCGTATCTTGTTTATTTATGGTGCAAACGATCCCTGGTCTGCCAGCTCCGTGAAGCTTACTGGTCGGACGGATGCCCTGAAAATGACGCTTAAAAACGGAAATCATTTCACTTTTATTCACTCTTTTGCGGAAAAAGAGCGCCGTAAAATATACCGGACTCTGGAGCGTTGGCTTGGATTCACTATTGGCAAGGAGGAAAATTGAAAGGGTTAGAATTCAGGGAAATCGGCCGGGGTTGGAATCCGCCATCCGATTGGTTTACAATTAAAACCATTGATGCGCATGCTGCCGGCGAACCGTTGCGGGTCATTTTCGACGGTTTTCCCGAAGTAAAGGGGAATACGATTCTGGAAAGACGCCGTTTTGTTAAAGATAGATATGATCATCTGCGCAAAGCATTGATGTGGGAACCGCGGGGTCATGCCGATATGTACGGCTGCATCCTGACCCCGGCGGTAACGGATGAGGCCGATTTTGGGGTTTTGTTCACCCATAACGAAGGGTATTCCACCATGTGCGGACACGGCATTATCGCTGTGACAACGGTCGTTCTGGAAACAGGCTTTCTGCTAAAAAAAGAACCGGAAACGACCATAAAGATCGATACACCGGCCGGATTGGTTACAGCTCATGCCCGTATCAAAAAAGGGAGAGTCAAAAGTGTCTATTTCCATAATGTACCTTCCTTTGTTTTTGCCCTGGATCAGCGTGTAACGGTTCCGGGTCTGGGGGAAATAAAGTATGATATCGCCTTTGGCGGTGCTTTTTATGCTTTTGTGAATGCCGATGAACTGGGATTGAATATGACTGAAGAAAATTACCGCAACCTGATTGAAAGCGGAATGAAGATTAAACACGCTGTGATGAAGGATAAGGAAATCCGCCACCCTTTTAAGCCGGATTTAAATTTTCTTTACGGAACCATTTTTACCGGCAAAGCCCACGATTCCCAAGCAGATAGTCGCAATGTATGTATCTTTGCCGAAGGAGAAGTAGACCGTAGTCCCACCGGAACAGGAGTCAGTGCCCGCATGGCTTTGCATCATGCCCGGGGAGAACTGCAAACCGGACAATCCATGACCATCGAAAGTATTATTGGGAGTAAATTCCGGGGCAAGGTAGTCGAAGAAACGACCTTTGGCCCCTATGAGGCGGTTATTCCGGAGGTGGAAGGAAGCGCCTATATTACCGGTCGGCATGAATTTTTAATCGATCCGGCCGACCCGCTGAAAGAGGGATTCATTCTTCGTTAGAATCTTCAACCTCGTTCTTCCCCTCTTTCCGCGTTTTAGTTTTATTAAAGAAGGAAAAAGACTTTGCTGTTTTTAACCTCCGAAGATATTCGGCAGGCCTTACCGATGAAACTGTCGATAGAGTGTATGCGTTCTGCTTTTTCCGCTCTATCCGACGGCAGGGCCGATGTTCCCATCCGCACCCATCTGAGTTTGTCCGAAGGGAAGGGGTCCGCGCTTTTTATGCCGGTCTATTTAGCGGAGACGCAAAAGGTAGCCGTGAAGACCGTGACTGTATTCAAAAACAATGCGCAGCGTGCCATGCCTATGATTCAGGCCCTGATTACGGTTTTTGATGCCCGGGACGGCAGAGCTCTGGCCATAATGGACGGTGAATGTTTGACGGCGCTTCGTACCGGTGCCGCTTCAGGCCTGGCGACTGAAATTCTGGCCCGCCAGGAGGCTGCTGTACTTGCCGTATTCGGTGCCGGTGCCCAGGCCCGTACCCAGATCGAGGCTGTGCTAACAGTACGTGCGGTTCGGAAAATTTTGATTTTTGATACGGATTCTGTAAAAGCGCGGCAGCTTTCTGCAGAAATTTCCGCTCAGTACAAAATTGAAGTTATTGCAGATAATGACCAGAGAAAACTACAGGAGGCGGATATTATTTGTACGGCTACCTCATCCGCCCGGCCGGTGTTCCACAATCGTTATTTAAAAGAAGGGGTTCATATTAACGGTATCGGTTCCTATCGGCCCGAAATGCAGGAGGTCCCGGCGGACACGGTAGCGAGAGCCAGGATTGTGGTCGACTCCAGGCAGGCCTGTCTTAAAGAGGCCGGCGATCTGGTCAGGCCCATTGCTCAGGGAAAATTTTCAGCAGCCCATATTTACGCCGAATTAGGGGATATCATCAACGCAAAACTACCCGGCAGGCAAAATGCGAAGGAGATCACCTTTTTTAAATCGGTGGGCAATGCCGTTCAGGATCTGGTTGCCGCAGATATGGTCTTGCAAAGAGCCGCGGAAATGGGTCTCGGCCAAAAGGTTGACTTTTAACCATAAAGGAAATAACATGTTCAAGAAACATCCTAAGGGAATGGCGATTCTTTTTTCGGTGGAAATGTGGGAACGGTTCGGTTTCTACATCATGTCGGCCATTTATGTGTTGTATATGGATAAGGTTTTGCGTTTCGATGATCAGCTAAAAGGCTTGCTTTATGGCCTGTTTCTTGCCGCGGCCTATCTCTTCCCCCTGATCGGCGGCTGGCTGGGTGATAAAATATTAGGGCAGGTAGCTACCATACGGGTCGGTTTGTGGATGATGGTTTTAGGATATGTGGGGCTGGCCGTCTCATCGGCTCATTTATTGCTACCTTTTTATCTGGGATTATCCTTTGTGGCCGTCGGCACAGGGATTTTTAAAGTAAATATGTCGGTTCTGGTTGGCAATCTGTATCGTAACAAGGCAGAATTACGCGATGCAGGGTTCAATATCTATTATATGGGGGTGAATGTGGGAGCCACCCTCGGTCCCCTCGCTGCAACCCTGATCGGCGCTTTTTTTAATCAATATAATTATTCCTTTTGGGCGGCGGCCATCGGTTTACTGCTGGCAATTGCCATAATGGAAGTGGGGAAAATGCACCTGATAAATGCCGATTCGAACAGCGCGACCGTTCAGCGACAGATAAAGCAAAACCGACAAAGCATGGATCAAAAAGAATTCTGGCAAAGGATCATCACCCTCATCGTTCTCTTCTTTATTGCCAGTCTGTTCTGGATGCCTTTTTATCAGAACGGCATGGCCTTAACCCTCTTTGCCGATCGATCGACCGTGGCCTATAAGTTTCTGCGTCCGGAAACCTACGTGATGTTCAATGCCATTTTTATCCTGTTATTAACCCCGCCTTTATTAAGTGTGTATAGCGCCCTGCGTAAAAAAAACAGGGAACCCAACACGCCGCTTAAGATTTTTATCGGTATGCTGATTATGTCCGTTGCCATGGGAATTATGGTCGTGGCCTCTTTAAAAGGCGGTGATTTGGATCAGCCCGGCATGTCTCCCGTCTGGCTGATTTCAACCTATCTTTTTATTACTCTGGCCGAGCTGCTGATCTCACCCATGGGACAATCTTACGTTTCCAGGGTTGCTCCACAAAAAATTCAGGGTCTGATGATGGGCGGCTGGTTCGGTTCCACGGCTCTGGGTGCACTCAGCTCAGGCATCTTCGGTCGTTTTTACAGCTCGATTAGCCACCATGAGTATTTTTTACTGCTCATGGGTCTCTCTCTGTTCGCGGCCGTGTTGGTTTTAATTTTTATGAAGAAATTAACTCGATTTGCAGGATAGAAGACATAATGGTGAAGTAAAATAATAAAAATAAAAGGGTCCGAAGATACGATTTCGTACGTAACGATAGAAAATCATAAAGAAACAAGAAACGGAACTTGCTATAGGAGAACATAATGCTTATTCAGGAAAAAGTAGCTCAGGCCAAAGCTTTATTAAAAGAATTCAATATGGACTGTTGGATCACGTTCGTTCGTGAAAGCCAAATAAACGGCGATCCCGTTCTGCCTTTTCTCACGCCGGCCGATTTGACCTGGCATTCGGCGTTTATCGTTAACCGGGATGGAAGCACCAGAGCCATTGTCGGCCTGTACGATCAAAAAACAGTCGAGGAAAGCGGAGCCTGGGACGAAGTAATCGGCTTTGTGGAAGGTATCGGGCATCCTTTTAAACAATATATGAAACAGCTCAATCCCGAAACAATAGCCCTTAATTATTCGGTAGGCAGTGAAATATGCGACGGCATTACGCATGGCATGTACCAGACCATGTTTGATCTGCTCAAGGAAATCGGTATGGAATCCCGTATTATCTCGGCAGAACCGCTGGTATCTGCTTTGCGTGAACGGAAGTCTCCCTCGGAACTGAAAGCGATCCGGGAAGCCATTCGTCATACGGAAGAAATTTTTGATTTGGTAACCGCATATATTAAGCCCGGTAGAACGGAGAAACAGATTGCCGCTTTTATGAAAAAACAGGTAAAGAAACGCGGGTTGCAACTGGCCTGGGAGCCGATGGTGTGTCCGGCCGTATTTACCGGACCGGAAACGGCTGGAGCTCATTATAACCCCACGGAGAAGAAGGTACGGCGCGGACATATTTTAAACATGGATTTTGGCGTTCGGGTCAACGGTTACTGTTCGGACATGCAGCGTACGTTTTATATTTTGGAAAAAAACGAGACCGAAGCACCGGCCGATGTCCAAAAAGGATTCGATACCATTGTTACCGCCATCGAAGAATCGCGGCAGGCCATGTTCCCCGGCGGGGAAGGTATTGCCATTGATGCCGTGGCCCGTGAGGTGGTGCTGAAAAACGGATACGAAGAATTTCCCCATGCCCTGGGCCATCAGGTGGGACGCTTCTCCCACGACGGTACGGCTATTTTAGGCCCGGCCTGGGAAAAATACGCCGAAAAACCTTTCCGTAAGCTCGAAAAAAATATGGTGTTTACTCTGGAACCGCGCCTGACCGTCGAAGGCCGCGGAACGGCTACCATTGAGGAAATGGTGATCGTAACCGAGGAGGGAGCAGAGTTTCTATCTCATCCTCAAACGGAGCTGATTTATATATCATGACAACGGTAAGTACGCAAAAGGAGCGAAACATAGCAGCGGAAACGGCCACCCGATCGGTTAGCGGATATATTTATGATTTAAAAAAATATGCCATTCACGACGGACCCGGTATTCGCACCACCGTATTTTTGAAAGGTTGTCCGCTGGATTGCTGGTGGTGCCATAATCCGGAAAGCCGCGATCCGAAACCGGAACCGCGCGGGAATATGCGCCCTATAAAAAATCTGCCCCTTCTGGAAGGCAATGGTCATAGCATAGGGGCGAAAGTGAGTGTAGCAGCGCTCATGCAGGAAATTCGTAAAGATGTTTTATTTTTTGATGAGTCCGGTGGAGGCGTCACTTTCTCCGGAGGAGAACCGCTGATGCAACCTGAATTTTTAATAGCATTGCTGCGGACCTGCAAAACGGAAGGTATCCACACCGTGGTGGATACCAGCGGTTATATACCTTTTCGTGTGATAAAGGAGACCGCTCCCTGGACAGATCTGTTTTTATACGACATCAAATTGATGGATGAAAGCCTGCATAAAAAATACACGGGAGTTTCCAACCGGCGCATCCTGGATAATCTGCTTCAGATGGATCAGGGCGGATATCCCTTATTAATTCGGATTCCGCTCATACCGGGATTTACGGATACGGATGGAAATTTAGAAGCTATCCGAAATTTTCTGCTGGAAAAAACCCGGATTCGTGATGTGGAACTTTTGCCTTATAACAGCATGGGAGAAAGCAAATACGAACGGTTGGGACTGGATTATCGCCCGGGAAAGCATGCCATGCCGGCGGAAGAAGAAATGGCAACAAAGCGCGCATTTTTTAGGGAAAAAGGGTTTCGGGTAAGGGAGTGATCCACCTGAAAATTGGGTACGGTAAGTAGATATCCCGTTTCCCGGAGAGCACGGTGCTTAAGATGTTTTTTTCACTCCGTCCGGCCTCGATCAGGGCGACTGCGGGAAAGCGAATATTTCAGCTAAGAGGTGATCTAAAAAATTCAATCGTAAAAACAATAATCAGGGTAGCATTATGAATGATCGTATTCAAAGACTTCGTCAACAATCTTTAGAAGCGCGGGAAACACTGGATCATGAACGTGCCGTATTGTTAACGGAATTTTATCGTTCGCCACAAGCGGCGCGTCTTTCCATTCCCGTAGCCCGGGCAATGGCCTTCAAATATATTTTGCAACATAAAACCATTTACATTGGCGAGGAAGAACTGATCGTGGGAGAGCGGGGTGCGGAACCCAAAGCGGTACCCACCTATCCGGAATTATGTGCCCACACTAATCAGGATCTGGAAATACTGCATCATCGTGAAAAAATTACTTACCTGTCCACGGAAGAAACCAAACGAATTTTAACGGAAGAAATTTTACCCTTCTGGCAGGGACGTTCCATTCGGGATCGGATTTTCGAGGAAATGGATACGGACTGGAAAGAGGCCTATTCAGCCGGAGTGTTTACGGAATTTATGGAACAACGCGCGCCGGGTCATACGGTTCTGGATGATAAAATTTATCGCAAAGGGATGCTGGATTTCAAGTCCGATATTGTATCCGCTTTAAATCAGCTGGATTATTACAACGATCCCAAAGCGCTGGATAAGCGCGAAGAACTAAAAGCCATGGGAATTGCCGCCGACGCTCTGATTCTGTTTGCTGAGCGCCATGCCCGGCGGCTGGATGAACTGGCCGCGGGCGAAAAGGATTTGCAGCGAAAAGAGGAACTGGAAATCATGGCGAAAATCTGCCGGCGGGTTCCGGCACAGGCCCCGCAAAATTTTTGGCAAGCACTCCAATATTACTGGTTTGTTCATTTGGGGGTGGTAACGGAGTTGAATACCTGGGATTCTTTTAATCCGGGACGTCTGGATCAGCACTTAATGCCTTTCTATGCTCAAGGTTTGGCCGATGGCAGCCTGACCAGAGAGCGGGCCAAAGAATTGCTGATGGCTTTTTGGATCAAGTTTAACAATCAACCTGCGCCGCCCAAAGTAGGCGTAACGGCTCAGGAAAGCAATACTTACACCGATTTCTGTCTGATCAATGTGGGCGGGTTAACGGCAGACGGTCAGGATGCCACCAATGAGATGAGTTATCTCATTTTGGATGTCATTGAAGAAATGCGTCTTTTACAACCCAGCTCCATGGTGCAAATCAGCAAGAAAAATCCGGACCGCCTGCTGCGCAGAGCCATGGAAATTATTAAAACAGGGTATGGTCAGCCTTCTCTGTTTAATACGGACGCTATTGTACAAGAGATGGTTCGTCAGGGTAAAGATATTATCGACGCCCGACTTGGCGGGGCCAGCGGCTGTGTGGAAGCCGGGGTGTTCGGCAAGGAAAGTTATATTTTAACCGGTTATTTTAATCTGGTGAAGGTTCTGGAAATCACCATGCATAACGGTACGGATCCCAGGAGTGGAAAGCTAATCGGACTTAAGACCGGAGAAGCGGAAACTTTTGAAAGTTTCGAAGATTTTTTTGAAGCGTTTCGGAAGCAGTTACATTATTTTATTGATATAAAAATCAAAGGTAATCGCCTCATAGAACAAATTTATACCCAATACATGCCGGCTCCTTTTCTTTCCCTTTTGGTGGATGATTGCATTTCCAAAGGAATGGACTACAATGCAGGCGGGGCGCGCTACAATAATTCCTATATTCAGGGGGTGGGCATGGGGACGATTACCGATGCTCTGGCTGCCATCCGTTTTTTGGTTTATGAAAAGAAAAGATTTCCCATGGCGGACTTACTGGAAGCTTTGAGCGCCGATTTTGAAGGATATGAGACCATTCAACAACAGCTGTTGGAAGAGGCACCCAAGTATGGTAACGACGATGATCGGGCGGATGCGATCACGCGCAGGGTCTTCGAAGAATATTTTAAAAATATCGACGGTCGGCCCAATACCAAGGGCGGCCATTACCGGGTAAATTTATTGCCTACCACCGTGCATGTCTATTTCGGAAGTGTTGTCGGGGCCACGGCGGACGGACGGAAAGCCGGTATGCCGCTTTCCGAAGGGATTTCACCGGTGCAGGGAGCGGATACCAACGGGCCGACTGCGGTGATTAAATCCGCTGCCAAAATCGATCATCTGCGCACCGGCGGCACATTGCTCAATCAGAAATTTACGCCTCAGGTGCTTTCTACCGAGAGCGGAATGGTTAAGGCCATGCAGTTAGTGCGCAGCTATTTTCGTATGGACGGGCATCATATCCAGTTTAATGTGGTGACCGCCGAAACCCTGCGTAAGGCTCAACGTCATCCGCAAGAGTACAAGGACCTGATCGTACGGGTGGCCGGTTACAGCGATTATTTTGTTGATTTAAGCGCAGAACTGCAGGAAGAAATAATCAGAAGAACGGAACAGGAATTGTAAAGCCCTCTTGTTCGATGATTGCTTGCTATCCCTTTATTTCAGTTTGTTCCGTATCAAAGCCCGGCACCGTTTACCGGGCTTTTTAGTCAGAAATTTACTTTATAAGCAGCATGCGTTTACTGAAAGTCCGTCCGCCGGCCTGCAGTCTGTAGATATACACGCCGCCCCGATAAATCAGGACGGCTTAATTTTATCGTATGAGCATCATTTTTCGCGAACAGGAATAACCGGTGCTTGTGGTAAGGCGGTAAATATACACGCCGCTGGCCAAACCGCTGCCGTCAAAAATCACTTCGTAGGTTCCGGCCGGCTTTTGTCCGGACAATAATTCCTTCACCTTTTGGCCCCTTATATTAAAGACCGAAAGTTTAATCTTACTATCCCGGGGCAAATCCACCGTAATATGTGTGGTGGGATTAAAGGGATTGGGATAGTTCTCATACAGCTTGAACGTATCGGGCAATTTCACCTGATCTTGTTCTGCGTGCCCTTCTTTGGCTATAGATAAGTCCGTTTGGCCCCTGTAACAAACAATTCGTTTGGGAAGGTATGTTTCTTGCTGCATAATATGGGCCAGCACATCCAGATAAACACCGGAAACTTTGTAGGATGATAGATCCACGGAAAGCGTTTCTTGTAAAGAATCT
>JALSTK010000165.1 GCA_026983775.1 Calditrichia bacterium | reverse complement strand
TATTATTTCGCAGCTCGTCACGAACATAATAAACCTGCATCGTTCTTGGATCATGATAATATCGATAATTACTTAATCACTTTAGGTTCTTGGTATGGTGCGAGGAAAATTATGGTTGTTAAAAAGTCAACTACACCTGTGACTACTATTATTACCCATGGCTTTGACATTGATGTGGGTACGCCGGAATGGTCGGATTATAAATGGCAATTTTCCATGGCCGACGCCGTTTCACCGGACCGGCAAATTGTGTTTCTGCGAAAAGGTAAATTCTATCTGTCCAATCTGGATTATGAAGGTTACCAGAGCTTATCCGACGACAGGTCAATTGATGATATCGTAAGCAGTCTTTTTCTAACGGAATCGGATTTTTCTTTAGACAGCAAACGAAATGTCGTCATTATTTTCGACTGGGTGGAAGAATCCGATTTTGAATCATTCGGTTGGGCCGAAGCGGCCGGCGACGTCTTGGCGGCTTCTCTTATACGGCTGGCCGAAAAATATCCCTGGATTTTGAAAAAACTACATTTTATCGGGCACAGCCGCGGCACGGTAGTCAACAGCGAAGCCATTCAGCGTTTGATTTATTACGCCTGGCAGGGATATTTAGACGATTTTGATTTAGATAAAGATATTCACATGACCACGTTAGACCCTCATCCCGCCGGACATTGGCCCCATACCTATGCGCCGCAGCGCGACGACGACGTCAATTCTGAAGAACTCAATATTGGCGTCAGCGGCTGGATTGGCGGGGACTACTCAACAGCTTACATTGATAATTATTATGAAACGAGTGGAAGAACACCTATTGGGCTTAAAATTCGGGGCTTAGATTATTTTCCAGGATTAATTTATTCATATAATTTAGATGAAAAATTTGGCGATGCCGAGTCTACACATAGTTTAGTTCATACTTGGTATCATGGAACAGTGGATACAAAGGCAGAAAAAGACGAATTTGGTTCCGGCAATGCGATTGAAAACAGTTGGTATAGTCAACGGAACAATGAAGGCTTCGCTTTTTCCTTTCTGCGAAAAGATGATTTAAGCGCCATCGCTTCGGACCGTAATTCGTTTACCAGCGTGCAGGATTTTGGTTATTTCAACGATTCCAAATTAATTTTTAACGGCGATTTTTTAATCAATTCTTATGGCAATGAATATTACACGCCGGGATGGAATTTTCAGGGCGGCAATGGCGGCGCTTCCGTTTATTTTACACATTTGGATTTGAATTGGATTACCCCTTCTAAAACCCATAATTATTTTTATATTGCCAAAGATAAAATCTACTTTTCCGTTTCGGTTACAAAGAAATCACAAGATGATGAATTACACGTAACCTTGTTAGACCAAAACGATAATAGCTTAATCGATAAAACCATTCCTTTAACCTGGTACACGTCTTTTAAAAATTACAGTCTGGATGTTTCCGAATATCGGGGTACGGTTAAACGTTTGAAATTTGAAATCGTTAATAACGGATTGATGATTGATTCCGAAGTTTTGGTGGATAATGTCGGTTTTGAAAAATATGACGATATGGAAGCGGTGATCGCTTTAGATTCCGACATTTCTTCAAGTAATTCATTAAAAAAAGCCGCCGCCGGAAGCGACGTTTATTTGCATGTTTACAACGGCAAAGGGAATCATACCGGTCAAATAAACGATTCCACATGGGTGACAGAAATTCCAGGCAGTTATTATTATGTCAGTCCTGATTCCATAGATAAGCCTTTTAAAGCCGTTTATTTGCCCAAGCCTGCGGTCGGCCAGGAATATACCTTTAAATTTGAATCTAAGGGCGCCGCGGGCCATGTGGATTTCTCAATTAATGATTTCTCAAACGGTGAAAGCGCCCAAACGGCAACGTTTGACAGTATTCAAATAAGCGAAAATACAGTAGCGGAAACCAATCTTTCTCAAGTTGATTCCACCACTACGTTACGGATAGATAGCGATGGCGATGGCAATGCAGATACGACGCTTTCAACTTCCGTTTATTTAATGAATTACTCAATTATCGCCCGTGCCGGCGCCGGCGGCAGTATTTCACCCAAAGATACGGTGTTTATTCTAAAAGGCGATTCCGTTACTTACTCAATAACGCCGGACAGCGGTTATGTCATTGCCGATGTTAAAGTTGATTCAATTTCAAAGGGCGCATTAGATTCATATTCATTTAATGATGTCGATAGAGACCAAACGATATATGCGGAATTTAAATTAGGAACGAGTATAAAGAGTGAAAGTAATCTACCTAATAATTATTTCCTGAATCAGAATTATCCCAATCCGTTTAATCCGTCAACAGAAATCACTTTTAGCCTGGCCAAAGCATCTTTTGTTACGCTTGAAGTGTTTAATGCGCTGGGACAAAAAATCAAAACCTTAATTAACGCCCGGCAAAGCGCGGGACGCCATACAGTGCGGGTGCAATTAAGCGCTTTTGCTAGCGGCGTGTACTACTACCGTCTTAAGGCGGATGATTATACTCAAACAAGAAAAATGATTTTAATGAAATAAAAAAAAGGTATAACAACTATGAGACGAAGTATTGTTTTTTTATTGATATTGGCCACGCTGAGTTGGGCCCAAAATCACGCCCCAGAAGTTACCAACGTAACCTTTAGCCAGCGCAACTATAGCAGTTATAAAGTAGATATTTATTACGACCTGTATGACGTCGACAGCGACGCCATGACCGTAACCATGCAGGCCTCCAACGACGCCGGACAAACCTGGAACGTGTCCCGTAGCCAAATTAGCGGTGACGTGGGCGATAACATCACTTCCGGCACGGGCAAACACATTGTCTGGGATTTTGGGGCGGAACATCCCGATACCTACTGGGACCAGGTGCAGGTTAAAATAACCGCGGACGACGGTTACAGCCCGCCAGTTTCCAATGACATGGTTTATGTCCAGGGCGGCACATTTACCATGGGCGACACCTGGGGCGACGGCGACAGCGATGAGCGGTCCACACACAATGTAATGGTGAACAGCTTTTATATGGGCAAATATGAAGTAACCCAGGCGCAATATCAGGAAATCATGGGTAATAATCCTTCTTCTTTTAAAGGAGACAACCGCCCGGTTGAGAGCGTGAGCTAGTATGACGCAGTGGAATTTTGCAATAAATTAAGCCAGCGTGAGGGCCTGGAGCCTTGTTACACCATTAATGGTACGGATGTAACGTGCGATTTTACAAAGAACGGTTACCGCCTTCCGACGGAGGCAGAATGGGAATATGCAGCCCGAGGTGGGAAGAAATCACATGGTTACAAATTTAGTGGTAGCAATAGTTTTGATGATGTTGCCTGGTTTATTGATAACAGTGGCGATGAAACACATGATGTGGGTACCAAACAACCGAATGAGCTGGGCATTTACGACATGAATGGCAATGTGTGGGAGTGGTGCTGGGACTGGTTTGCCAGCGATTATTACAGCAGTAGTCCGCAGGATAATCCCAGAGGACCGGATAGCGGATTTCACCGCGTTGTGCGGGGTGGTAGTTGTCACAACTACGCTTACCGCTTAATAAGCCTTTCTCATCGAGGAGACCTCAATCCTGACCATACGGACTACATTTTCGGGTTCCGTATTCTGAGGGCTAAAAAATAGTTATCCTTTGCCCTTTACACTGTTACGCTTTGCTTTTTCTTTTGCTTCTTCTCTTTTTTGTAAAAAGAGAAGAAGGGGCAGGCATTACCATTTAAAACGGGCGTGTTGTTTTTCGTCCCGACTGCTCGGCACTCCACTCAGAATAACAGGCTGGCCATGGCCTGTCATCCTGAGCGAAGCGAAGGATCCCATGCAAGCAAACGGTGGATTCTTCGTTCCGCCCCGATTCTCGGGACTCCACTCAGAATGACATGCCAACCCGGTGCGTCATCCTGATCCCGCCCCTGCGGGAGAAGAATCCCTTCCATATAACCATGGGATTCTGAATCCCGCTAAAGCGGGATTCAGAATGACAGGAGGAGGGAGCAAGGTTGTCCAAACAGCATAATTATTACGTGTACATCATGACCAATAAAAACAACACGGTTTTGTACACGGGCGTTTGTAATAATTTAATGCGCCGCGTTTGGGAGCACAAACACAAGGTTAATCCCCGTTCCTTTACGGCGCGTTACAATGTTTGTAAACTGGTTTACTATGAATGGGGCAACGACATTAACGCGGCTATTTCACGCGAAAAGCAAATCAAAGGCTGGTTGCGAGCGAAAAAGATAGCGTTAATTCAAAGCAAAAATCCAGAATGGAAGGATTTGTCTGTGGAGTGGGCGTAGCACGTCACATGTCATTCTGAGCGTAGCGAAGGAGCCCTTCCATATAACCATGGGATTCTTCAGAATGTGGTTGGCGAAAGGGATGCTTCACTCCGTTTCGCTCCGTTCGCAATGACTGGGTAAACAGTACAGGATTTATTAAAATAAATCAAAAAGGGTGATAAACCATGCTATGTTACATTCAAAAAAAGAGCTATTCTTTTTTCTTCCTTATCATTATTTTTTTCTTTTTTAATGGCTTTGTTAATGGACAGGCGCTAACCATTTCTCCTGGCGTATCTTCACATACCAAAACCTATGTTAATCAATGGCTGCAAGCTCCAAGGGCGGTGGATCAATTCGGTGTACCCAGCGCTCAAAACAGAAGAATTAAATTGGTGCTTACCGGGCCCGCTCGGGTGCCGCTTAATTCAAAGCAACATTTTACCCTGCGTTTGTTAACTGAAAACTGGTCGCAAAACAGTTCAAAACCCAATACAGCCTATATCGATCATTTTATTTTTTATTTTTTATCTACCAATGGCTATGTGGAGCTGGTGGACAAACCCAAATATACGGTTATGGCAAAGAATTCATTAACGCGCACGGTTGTTAAAGATATTCCTGCCGAGTGGAGAAAATTCTATCAATATTTTTCCAGGAGCGGTGGCGCTTTTATTAAAGCACTCCCTGTGTTAGGCAAATTATTGGATCTTTCTGAAAATCTGGCGCAAAGCGCAGAATTAATAAATCAAAAAGATGTAAATTGGGGTGAACTCTGGTATCTAACTTCAGAATACGATGTTTATCCCGTACCCAAACCCATTTATTGTAATCCATCCGCCTTTTATCGTATGGTAGAAATTGATATTCCCTTTATTAAAAAGAAAAAAAACGGTCAGCTTTTGTTTATTGCAGATAGTATCGCCGTCCAGCCTTTTGCTCAGGAAGAGCCTGCGGTTATGTTTAAAACATTTGACAAAGTCCTTTTATCGAACGGATACCCTGAAGTATTATCCCCAATGATTCAACCCAAAACGGCAAAATTAACACAGGCGGCGCCGGTTGCTAATTTTCCGCCCAAAATGTTTCTAAAAGTGAATTATCAATTAATGGAAGGTATGAACGGGAATATTATTTCTCTCGATATATTGCCGGCGTCAAAGCTTCATTATTCCGCACGAATAGAAAATGTCTATTGCGCCATTGAGGCGCCTAAGTCAACCATAGCCGTTAGCGGTCGGCCGCAGTATTTTAATTTTGATGGTCAGGAAATAGATGGGGAGACCTTAAAAGATCAGTCAAATAAAAAACTACTAAAAGATTGGGGCAAGTTTGCTTTAAGTTTTATCCCCAGTGTTGATGCCGTCATGTCTCTTTTCTCGGTATGGCAGACTTCTGTTAAAGCCATGCATTATGCCCGGGCATCCACAAGCTTCAGCGCTTTAATAAAGAAAAAATGGGCGTATGAACAATCCACCAACTTTTTCCCTTTACCACCTTTAGGGAATAATTCAGCACTTGAGCCCGATGGTTTGCTGGGATGTACATTAAAAATTCCGGTAGATATTTATAGCTTTGATGTGCCGAAAGTAAATTTATTAGTCAACGGCTATTTAAATATGAAAAAATATTATAACCCGTTTACTTGTCGCATTTTATTAGATTTCAACAAGGAGCCTGAAGTAAAATCTCTTAAAGATATTGCAATTTTGCTGGTAAAAATGTTAAAATTCAAACAATTTTCAAAATTTTCACATTATATTCATCCGAAAAAGGGTTTACGCATATCACCAGCGATTTTAATATATTCTGATGACTTGGTATTTACTCCTTCACAATTTAGCAACCTGTTCTTTGATGATAAAAAATATTTTTGGGGCTATGTTCCTGAAACAGACAATATTAAAATTGAACTAACATTTAAAGAACTTTATAAAAAATATCTTTTTGATCGTGATTACACAAAACCCGATAAAATTTCAATAGATAAAGTCTATTATTCATCTTATAAATTTAAAAGTGTAGAGGAAAATATTAAGAATCAATATCCAAATTCTCGTTTCGTTGAATTCCATTCATATCCGCGAAACGATACAGCAGCGGAATTGCGCTTGATATTTGAAAGATATAAAGGCAAGTGGTTTCTTGTTGCTATATCTTGTGATTATTGGACGCCATAAGATTAAAAAAATAAAATATGGAATTGGAACAGTACAATAAAAATTTCCTGCAGACATTCAATATAAATAATTGAGGAAATGATTATTATGCTAAAATTTTTTTTCTTACCTATTTTAATTTGTTTATTTCCAGTCGTTTTATGGACGCAACAAATTCATTCTACAAATATTGCGCGTTTGGAGTATGGAATTATAGTATATTCTAATGGCGATTATTCCTACAAAACAGTGGCGGGAAATGCCTGCGATGGCTTTGGGAATACCTATTGGGCTGGCTTAGAAGATAAAGGTAGCCAAATTCTCACTATAGATTTCAATCAATCATTCAAAATAAATTCAATCAAGATTATTGAGAATAACCCTCGCTCTTTTATTACAAACGCAAAAATTCAATATTTTAATGGCTATAATTGGGAAGATTTACTTAATATTTTCAAATATGAGCCCAATTTTTCAAAGAGTTTTGAGCCTGTTACTACTTCTAAACTGCGCTTGGTTATAGAACACTCCAATTCCCCTGAAACTTGGGTAAATCAGGTTGCATGCATTCATTCTTTTGAAGTATATGGCTATAAAACGGACAATCAGAAACAAAATCAAAATGTGCCTATTATATTTCGTAATCCTATTCCCAATAGAATCAGGCTACTGGATAAAGTAGATTTTAGTTTTTCTGTTAATAAAAATCTTGTTTCCAAATATCGTTTTAAATTGGATACGCCAGGTGATTGGTTAGGAGGAATTGGTTTTAATTTACTAAAATGGTCAGATTGGAAAACGGATAATGGCACCAATATTATATTTAACAATTTTAAAAAGGAGGGAAATTATAAATTTGTTGTCAAATATAAATTAAAAGGTGAATATTGGACACATAAGATAACGAAAGAAATAAAAGTTTATTGGGAATACCCTGAGATCAGAACAGAAGCTTTCAATATTGATTATTCTTACATTAATAGAGCACCAACTCAAAAAGAAAAATATTACAGAGCCGCACAAGAATATTATAAAGCATATCAAATGTGGTATCAAAAATTCAATTATGAATATAATTTGATGCATTTAGATGGGCATTTACCTCAAGAAATCGTACAGGCAATTTCAAAGGAAATTGTACAAAAATCCAGCGAGTTTATCCTTAATAAGGTGGGTTTAAATATTGGTTCCAGTGCGATATTATCAGGTTTGTCATTATATAATATAATCAAACAAGGATATACGGATATTGTATTACTGTATCGTTCTAAAAAGGCTAACCTTGCCTCTACAATGACCGTATTATCGTATGCTGCTTATGAAGTTTATCAAAAGAAATATGAATCTTTTGGCGACGAAGAAAATAAATATTATAATCTCAATCGCGACTTAGTTAACCTGGCGCCTTCGGCAACTATTACTTATAGCAGTATTTCGCTTGTTTCTTACAAAGGATATCGTCCTAATCCTTTACATACCGTTGACGGAATTATTAAACAAAGTTATAACCTATGGTCCGCAAATACTGGTTCTGGAACCGGTTGGATTTCATATCAATTTAATTTCGTTAAAAAAGTAAATGAGATTGATGTCTACGGCGGATCTGTACATTTTGGAGATTTAAAAATTAATATTGCCTATATGGATAGTTTTGGTAGTTGGAGAACATTAACTTATCCAGAATGGCAGAGTAATTCTCAATTTTGTCAAATCTTTGAGGCACAAGATGGTCAACAAATTTACCGATATAATGTAAAAAGAGAAATAACGTGTAGGGCTATCAAGGTAATAATAAATGGAAGCCATTATCCTTTCTCTCACCTTTGGCGAACTGTAATTACGGAAGTTGAAATTTATGGAAAGTAGTTTATTGAATTACCATTAATAAAATATTGAATTAACAAATTAATTTTTCGGTTCTCTTGGTAAATCTATGGGTAAAAAATGTGAAAGATGAGCATCCATTCCCGAAATTTTGATTACCCCAACCGAAATATTTGGAACGAAAGATGCTCATCCAAACAATATTAAACAAGATAGAAAAATTTATTTTTGTGTAGGGGATTTCAGAGTATGTATTATCATTGGAGTCCATCATCACAAAAAAGGCAAGGGGAAATGTCCGATCTATTTAAAACACTGTTCCACTTATGATACGGATAGAAAAGCGCGTTTGCTCTCTTATGTCCCTATCCTATAAGCTCCCGTCACACCCATTGTAAGGAACTCGGAACCGCTACAGAGCCACCGAACGGATTTGAACCGTTGACCTACTGATTACGAATCAGTTGCTCTACCAGCTGAGCTACGGTGGCTTCAAAAGAATTGCTAAATTTATAATAATTTATTAAAAAAAGCAACGTTAACGCATGGGACCCTGGATGCGCACCACATTCCCTGTACAGATATCACATTGGCACAAAGAACGTAAATATTCATACGTGTAAATACCTGTATCGTGCCCGTCGCTAAATTTAAAGCTGATGGCATAACGCCCGATCATTTCCCAGCCGTGAATGTGCATCTCTTCGGGAGTTAACCGACCAATTTGGAAAGGGCCGGTCTTCTCTTTAGAACCGGCTCCTTCGCGGAGTGTTTCACAGTCGGCACAGGGGCAGCTTTCCCGCAAATGAGCCGCAAAATAAACACTATCGTGCCCGTCACTCCATTTAACGCTCAAAACGGTATCGCTGATTAACTCAATCTTTTCCGGATAAAGCCCTTCCATTTTCACCTTCGATCATTTTATATACAGAATCTATTTACTCTTTTCGGCCCAGATTTGCACCAGGTTGATAATTGTTTCCACGGCTTTTTCCATATCCTGGATGGAAATCCACTCTTTCTGACTGTGGAAATTATGTCCGCCGGTAAATATATTCGGTGTGGGTAATCCCTCATAGGACAGGCGAGCACCATCTGTTCCGCCACGAATTAAATTCTTATGCGGTTTAATCCCACTGCGCCGAACCGCCTCCATGGCATATTCCACAACCTCCGGATGCTCATCGATCTTATATTTCATATTGCGATACGATTCTTTAATTTCGAGCTTTGTCGTTGCCGGCGCCCATTTCTTATTCAATTCGTCACAAATATCCTGCAGAAATTTTTCCTTTTCCTGTAAACCTTCCACCGTGAAGTCCCGTACCAGGAAAATAATTTCCGTATTTTCCACTGCCCCTTTTAAGGCATGCGGATGAAGATAGCCTTCCCTGCCTTCGGTGGTTTCGGGGGACATGGTATCTTCGGGCAAACGATTGATAAAATCTGCCGCTATTTTGATGCCATTGACCATCTTATTCTTGGCATAACCGGGATGAACATTCACTCCTCTGATGGTAACCACAGCCGTATCCGCACAAAAAGTTTCGTCCTCGATCTCGCCCACGGTCTCACCATCCATGGTATAGGCAAAATCAGCCCCGAATTCCTTAACATCGAACTTTTCGGTGCCCCGGCCCACTTCTTCATCCACCGTGAAAGCAATGCGAATCTTGCCGTGTTTAATATCCGGATTCTCTTTCAAATAGCTCAGCGCGCCCATAATTTCCGCCACACCGGCCTTATCATCCGCCCCTAAAAGTGTTGTACCATCCGTTGTAATAATATCATGACCGATGCAATTGTGAAGAGCCGGATTCATATCATAATAAATCACCTGATCCTCGGCGTTGGGAAGAACAATATCTCCGCCCTGATAATTTTCATGAATAATCGGATTAACATTTGCCCCGGATACTTCCGGTGAGGTATCCACATGGGAATTAAAACCGATTACCGGCACATCCCAGTCCACATTCGACGGAAGCGTGGCAAATACATAACCGAAATCGGTCATCTTCACCTCTTCCAGACCGAGTTCTTTTAATTCTTCGGTAAGTTTTTTGGAAAGCTCAATTTGCTTATCCGTACTGGGATAGGTTTCCGATTCTTCACTGGATTGTGTGTCATATTTAACATAGGTTAAAAATCGATCCAAAAACAAGCGTCGTTCGATAGGTTTCATAACAGACCTCACTTTATGGTTAATGATCTTTTTTGCCTAAAATAAAGCACAAGATTTTAGAAAATTAATCCTTTAAAAGCAAAGAATAATTTAAGCCTTATCCCATTTAAGTCCAAGCCAAAAGACAGGTAATTTTTAAGGGTGAAAGTAATTATCTGAAATGGAAACCGGAAATTGCTCAAAACCTTGCCCGAATACATACACGCTACCCGACTAAAAAGATTGATTGGGAATCTACAGAGATCCTCGCGAAAAAAAAGGCGAAGAGGGAATGGAGAATAGACGTATTTTATGAATGGCTCTACCGGGTTTCTTGTGAAGCCGTATATTAACTAAAGACTGGTAAAAGGAATGTAACAATTTTTTATTGCTTCGTTCATTTTGTATTTAAAGACAATAGTATCCGAAGGATACGAATATGAGTAAACACAGGCTGCGCCTGTGGTAAAGCGGAGAAAGAGAGCGCCACGCTGAAGGCGTCGAATGTGGAACACAGAGCGTTCTAATGAAATAGGAGACCCTATACATTGAAAGGCCTGGCCTATTTTACCGCTTTGCAGTAACCCTATTCGGTTGCATCTTGACCACAGGCGTAAAGCCTGTGCCTCACATTTTCATTACCACAAAAAAGTAACCCGGACCACCACAGGTTATCCCCTACGGCTATTCAAATGAGTATCCTTAGGATACATTAAGTATAGGAGACAAATAAAGTCTCTTCTTTTCAAGATTCACAAAAAGATTCGGTTCATAGTAATCCTTTTTAGTATGGGTACGGTTCTTTATTAGCCGTACGGATAATTACCCAAAAAATTCCGGTAGGACCTCGATTGCATTCGTAAAAGCAGAGCAACCTTAACGAAAACGAGCAGGTTGGATGTCATATTTTCTAATCTTATAACCGATTATCCGCTCGGTTGATCCCAGTAATCTGGCCGCCTTGGCCCGGTTGCCCTGGGCTGTTTTCAAGGCGTCCTGGATCAGCTCTTTCTCATAAGTCGAAACCGCCTCCTGCAAATTAAGGTGGGGCAATGTTCCGCTGCTCTCTGCCGTCTGTAAGGTGGGAGGCAAATGATAGCTGTGAATGACTTCATTCTCACAAACGAGCACAGCTCGTTCGATGCAATTTTCCAGTTCACGCACGTTACCGGGCCAATGGTAGCGCATCAGCATATCGATAGCCGGAGTGGAGATGCGTTTAATATTTTTACCATGCTTATGCCCGTATTTTATCATAAAATGATCCGCCAGTAGAAGAATATCACTTTTCCGATCCCGTAAGGGCGGCAGTAAAATGGTAAACACATTTAAGCGATAATACAAATCTTCGCGGAACTTTCCGGATTTAATCAGTTTTTCCAGCTCCGCATTGGTAGCGGCAATAACACGTACATCTACTTTAATCGTTTCCGTACCCCCTACCCGCTCAAATTCCTGTTCCTGTAAAACCCGCAGCAGCTTGATCTGCGTCATAGGGCTTAAATCGCCGATTTCATCCAGAAAGATCGTACCCTTGTCGGCCAATTCGAAACGTCCCTTCTTCTGGCGGATAGCACCGGTAAACGCCCCCTTCTCATAGCCGAAAAATTCCGATTCGATTAAATTATCGGGAATAGCGGCACAATTCACCCTGACAAAGGGTTGATCCCTGCGGGGTGAATTATAGTGAATAGCCTGAGCAATAAGTTCTTTTCCCGTACCCGATTCTCCGCGAATCAGGACCGTGGTATTCACCGGAGAAATCTGATTAATCATGGCATAAACTTCGCGCATCTCATGACTGGTACCGACAATATTGGTAAAACTATGTTCGCTTTGCAGTTTTTGTTTCAGAAAAGCATTTTCATCGGCCAAACGCCGGCGCTCCAACTCCAGGGCCTGATGTAGGCGTATGGGCTGCAGCAAGGCGGAAGCCACCAGGATAAGGAAATTGGTGGTCGTACCATAATCCCGGCGTGCGCTATACGGTAAATTGACAATCAGAACACCCAGGGTTCGGTAATCCAAAATTATGGGAATACCCATAAAGGTTTGCTCCTTACGACTGGCCGGATTCCAGGTGCTCATCCGATTTAAGAACAAGGGCTCCTTACTGACCTGTGGTACCACTACCGGTTTGCCCGTTTCCGCTACCCGACCGGTTAACCCCTCTCCCAGCCGATATTTTGTCTTGGCCGAATCCGCCTGATATCCAACAGAAGCGGACATTCTTAAAGTACGGTCATCATCCAGTAAAAAGATTGCACCGGACTTAATATGATAGGATTCCTGCAAAATTTGCAAGGCAGCGCCCAGGGCCTCTTTAAGATTAATGGTTCTACTTAAGGCCTTATTGATTTCAACCAGAATGGATAATTTTTTGGCCAGTGATTCGGCATTGGCTAATTTGGTAGTTTTCATCTCTCAACCTTGTAGTTGGCTAAATATCATACGATTTTGTATGAATACAAATACAAATTACAAAATTGTAGCCAAAAAGCAAGCCTTCTCCCATCATCGTCCCTTACCCGTTCTTCTATTTATCGAGGAAATTTCAAACTATGGATTTCAAATTGATTAAACGCACATATTTTTCTAAAGAACTTTGAACGCATCATCCCGTTTACTTTGCTCCCGGAAAACAAATTTCATTCGGAAATAAATCGTATCCGTTTATCGATACTTCCGCTTGATTCTGGCCCAAAAGAAACAATTTTGTTCGATCATTTCAGCAATCCTACAATATTGTATGTTGTATCAACCTTAAGAAAAATTCAAATAACGCCTAATTCTTTATATTCCAACAACTTACCTTTTATGAGGATTGGTTGGCATATGGCTTGCTCATATCCTTTCAATTCTATAGACAAGAGTTAATTGAAAACCCGGAAAACGAAGGAGCCGTGATTATGTCCAAACCAACCGTACGCGAAGAAGTTCTCATAAAAATTGCCTCTAACGGCAAGATACCGATCGATCCGAATCCGGAACGACCCACCGAACACTTCGGTTCTAATACTTTCAATGATAAGGTCATGCGTGAGCATCTGCCCAAAGATGTCTATAAAAAGTTAAGGGACACTATCAGCAAGGGTGAGAAACTCGATATCGGCATTGCCAATACGGTGGCGCATGCCATGAAAGAATGGGCGATTAACAAGGGCGTTTCTCATTACACGCACTGGTTTCAGCCCCAAACCGGGCTAACTGCAGAAAAACATGATTCATTCCTGGAATATGATGATCAGAACGTTATTGAACGGTTTAAAGGCAGCCAATTGGTTCAGGGTGAACCAGATGCATCCTCATTTCCCAGCGGCGGGGCGCGCACCACGTTCGAAGCCCGGGGGTATACTATGTGGGACCCTTCCAGTCCGGCTTTCATTGTAGACGGGCCGAAAGGGGGCATCCTCTGTATTCCTTCCCTGTTCATTAGCTATACGGGTGAAGCTTTGGATAAAAAAACTCCCTTGTTGCGCTCCATGGACGCTTTGTCAAGATCGGCTACCAAAGTATTACGGTTATTCGGTAACCAAAAAGTAAAGCGGGTAGTGACTACCATCGGGACCGAACAGGAGTATTTCTTAATTGATAAGGCCTTTTACTATTTACGTCCGGACCTGCAACTCACAGGCCGTACCTTACTGGGCGCACCCTCTCCCAAGGGACAACAATTGGATGATCATTATTTTGGATCCATTAAAGAACGGGTTCTGGCTTTTATGCAGGACGCAGAACACGAATTATATAAACTTGGCGTACCGGCCACGACCCGTCATAATGAAGTAGCTCCGCACCAGTTCGAGATCGCACCCATTTTTGCCGAGGCCAATGTGGGTGCAGACCGCAACCAGATTATTATGGAAGTACTGAAGAAAATTGCCAATCGCCATGGCCTGGCTCTGCTCTTACATGAGAAACCATTCGCCGGCATTAACGGCAGCGGAAAACATAATAACTGGTCTATTTCGGATTCGGAAGGAAACAATTTACTCGATCCGGGCGATACGCCGGAACAAAACCTACAGTTTCTTGTTTTTCTGATCGCCATTTTACAGGCGGTATATAAATACGGCGGATTGCTGAGGATGTCGATCGCTTCGGCGGGAAATGACCATCGTCTGGGAGCCAATGAAGCACCGCCTGCGATCATATCCGTCTTCTTAGGGGAACGGCTGAGTACTATTCTGAATGATATTAAAAAGGGGAAAAGAACCAAGAAAGCCGAAGATTATATCATTGATCTGGGAATCGACAAAATACCGGCTATTCTGCGTGATAATACGGACCGCAACCGTACTTCGCCTTTTGCCTTTACCGGACAAAAATTCGAATTCCGGGCGGTCGGTTCTTCCGCCTCGGTTTCTTTGCCCAATACGATTCTTTCGGCAGCTGTAGCCGATTCCATCGACCAGATTCTCAATGAAATCGATGATGAAATAGCTAAAGGGTTGCCCCGGGATGATTCCGTTCTCAAAGTGCTGCAAAAATATGTAAAAGAAACAGAGCCGATCCGTTTTGAAGGCAATAACTACAGCAAAGAATGGGAAAAAGAAGCGGCTCGAAGAGGCCTACCCAATGTCCGCAAAACCGCCTATGCTCTGGATTTTTTCAAATCCCCCGAAAACATTGAGATGCTGAAACGGCAGGGAGTCTATTCCGAAATTGAGATAGAGAACCGCTACAATACCAAATTGGAACAGTATATCACCGCTCTCGAAATTGAAAAACAGACTCTTTGCGATCTGGTGCAAACGCGCGTGATTCCGGCGGCACTTGAATTTCAGAATCAATTAATCCAGGTCATTAACGGTTTAAAAAGTCTTGATGAAGTGGTGGGAGAAGAAGCCTTTAAAGAGCAGGCCGCTCTTCTTAAAACGGTTACAGACCTTATGCATCAGCTTCGACAGAATTGTGCCGATTTAGAGTCTGCCGTTCATAAGGGAGAAGCCTTTACGGATTTGTCGCAAAAGGCAAAATTTTTCTCCGATCATATAACGGTGGCTCTGGACCAGGTTCGTCAGCCGGCGGATGCTTTGGAACAAATTTTGCCGGACAATCTCTGGCCTTTACCTAAATATTCGGAGATGCTGTTCATTATGTAAGACGAAAGCCCGGTCTTCAAACAGATCGGGCTTTTTTTTGCTTTTAAGATACAATCGATTCTTTTATTTTTTCCTTTTCGGGCTTTACGATCACACCGCTCAACAGGCGCCGGAAATAATTTCTCATATCATCGAACAAAGTATAAGCCCAGGGTACGGCAATCAGCGAAACAAGGGTCGAGAAAATCAACCCGCCGATGATGGTCCGTCCCATGGGTGCATACGGAATACCGATCATTTTTGCATTACCCACCGCCATGGGGATCAAACCGCCGATGGTCGTAAAGGCCGTCATTAAAATCGGACGATAGCGGTTTTTACCCGCTTCTATCAGGGCATCAAATCGTCCATAGCCCTCTTTGCGCAGGCGATTAACCAGGTCCACCAGGACAATGGCATTATTCACGACGATACCGATTAGAATAATAAAACCGATCTGACTCATCATGTCCATGGCCGTATTGGAAATATACAGCATCCAGAAAGCGCCGACGAAAGAGAAGGGGATGGATATAATAACCGACAGCGGCAGCACGAACGATTCAAACAGAATCCCCATCAGTAAGAAGACAAACGTAACGGACAGATAAATGGCAAAAGTCATACTTTGATTACTCTGCCGCATGCGTGAAAAACGCTGTCCCTTATTCCAGGAATAGCCGTAAGGCATTTCAAAACCGGTCATGGCTTTGTCGACTTTTTGATAGAGCGCCTGTAAATTCTCTGCGGTCGTATTGGCCTTGATATTTACCGAGGTCTTACTGTTTTCACGGTGAATATCCCCAAAACCTTTCACAACCCTGAAGCGGGCAATAGCATCCAGGGGAATTTCACGCCCGGAGTTGGAAAAGAAGGTGATATTTTTTAGCTGTTCCAGATTTTCCCGATCCTGTTTCCTGAGTTGAATGCGCAGGTCAATTTCTTTTTCCTCGGTCTGATATTTGGGGAGCATGATTCCCCTTAACGCATACATAATTGTTCCGGTGATGACCCGCGGACTGATACCGAATTTTTGGGCCTGTTCCCGTTTTATCTCTAAGTGAATCTCATCCTGCCCGGATTCCCGGTCTGTTTCCACACTGATAATCTCCGGAATTTTACGCAAACGGCGTTCCACTTCTTTGGATAGCTCCGCCAGTCGTTGGGTATCATCACCGAACAGAGTAAGGCTCATGGAAGCATCGTCTCCGCTGCTCTGCTGTCTCCAGCTGGTACGAATCTTCACTCCCGGAAACCCGGGCAACCGTTTTTTCACATCTTCTACCACCCTGTCCCGATCCATGGGTTCGTTTAGTTTGATTCCCAATAATTGTTTGCTCCAGCGATACAGAACGGTATACCACGGATCGGGTTTTTCCTCTTTCAGAAAAACATGGATGCGGGCATAGTTAGGACGATAACCCACATCGATTGTCCGCACATTGTAAACATCCGCCTTGACCTTAATGGAATCCTCGACCCGTTTTACCAGCCGGGCCGCGTCCTGTATGGAATAATTATCCGGCAAATCCATAAGCAACCTGAAATCATTAATATTACCTTCCATGTTGTCGGTTTGTCCCACGTGGCTCATGGCATACTGGGTAGAAAAAAGAATAAGCATCAAGATTACAAAGGTCTCCAGACGATGGCTAAGGACCCAGCGTAACGCTTTCTGATATTGTTCATTGGTTTTAACAACCGCTCTCGGTTCTTTTACCTTTCGTTTGCTGACGATCCTACTGGCTGCCAGGGGAATAAAGATCAAGGCCACAAAGAGTGAAGCCAGTAAAGAAAGAATGACCGGAAGACCGATGCGCAGCATATAGAATCTAAATCCGACTTCATCGTTCATAAGGATCAAGGGCAGGAATACGATCGCCGTAGTAAGGGTTGCCATGGTTACGGCCATGGCCACTTCGCTTGCTCCTCTACCTGCAGAGCTCCGGTCATCCAACCCCCGGGAACGCTTATAATAAATATTTTCCAAAACCACAATGGAATTATCCACCACCATTCCTATGGAAATCATCAAGCCCATCATGGTAATCAGATTCAAAGACCAGCCGATAAAGTAGAGGATCGTCAGGCTGATCAAAATCGACAGGGGAATGGCAATGATCAGGATGATCGTCATCCGCAGTCTGCGCAGAAAAAAGTAGAGCACTAAAAAAGCAAACAGTCCGCCCCAGATCGCCGCATTTTGTAAATTTCGGATGGACTCCTCGATGAAATGTCCCTGATTGAACAGAACATCCATTTTAATCCCGGCCAGACGGGGATCCTTCATCAGGGTTGTAAAACGATTCTCTATTTTTCGACAAATATCCACGGTGTTGGCCAGTGACTCTTTGTAAATTCCGAATTGAATCGCCGGCTTCCCGTTAACCCGTTGCACCCATGTTCGTTCCGGAACTTCATATTCTACCCGGGCAATGTCCTTCAAAAATATATTCGTTCCTTTGATGGGGATATTTTCTATTTCATCCAGATTGCGAAATTTACCCACGGAACGTACATAGATTTTCTGCCATCCAAACCTCAGGTTGCCGGAGGAAATCGTAAAATTATCCTGGCGTAATTGTTCAATAATCTGATAGAGATTAATTTTATAACTTTTTACCAAATCCTGATTAATATAAATCTGAATGGACTTTTCATCGGCACCGCCTATATCGACATTGGCGACTCCATCAATACGTTCCAGGGGTTTTTTAATCAACTGCTCGGCAAAATAATAGGGATCTTCGATCGGTTTTTCCGGGATAAGGGCAACCCACATGATCGGTTCATCATCGTTATTCCATTTACGAAGATAAAGCCTTTCCACGTCATCGGGCAGGCTGGATTTTACTCGATCCATACGGTCTCGTAACTGACTGTAAGCCAGATCCATATCCGTGCCCTGTGTGAACTGAATAAAAGTCCAGCAGCCGTTGGCACTGCTGGTAGTCGATACGGTGTGCACCCCTTTCACGGTTCGGACGACCTCTTCCAGAGGCCGGGCGATTAACTGTTCCACTTCCTCGGGATTGGCATTGGGATAGGGAGCCCAGATACCGAGAAAAGGAGGCGTGAAACCGGCAGGCATCAATTCCACGGCAATTTGCGTATAGGCAATATATCCGATTACGAGAAGGGCCGTTAAAATCATCATGACACTGACCGGTCGCGTTAAAGCCAGGTGTGGTAACAGACTAAATTTTTTATCTTGCAAATAATCCTGCTCGTTGTTCATATATTTCCCCGGAGTGGTTTCTCTGCATTAAAATAACCTGTATTTTATTCTCTACTTCCCTTCCCGGTCTCAAACCGAGCGACTGTTTCTGTTTTTTCCCGGGTCAACAGATCATAGACTGTGGGAATCACCACCAGAGTGAGTATGGTCGAAGTAAGTAAACCGAAAATGACGGTAATGGCCATCGGTGTGCGTATCTCGGCACCGTCCCCCATGCCGATCGCCATGGGCAACAGCCCCAGCACTGTAGTGGAGGTGGTCATTAAAATCGGACGAAGACGTACTTTCCCGGCCTGAATCAGGGCATCTCTCTTGTTCAATCCCTGTTTGCGTAAATGATTAATATAATCTACTAAAACAATGGCATTATTTACCACAATTCCGGCCAGCATAATCATACCTAAGAAGACGACAATACTAAGCGGAATTTTTAACAGGTATAAAAAGACAACCACACCGATAATGGCCAGTGGAATCGTAAAAATGATTATAAAAGGATGAATCAGCGACTCAAACTGAGAAGCCATTACAATGTAAACCAAAAATATAGCGAGAGCCAAAGCCAGCATCAGGCTATTCAGTGAGGTTTCCATCTCTTTATTCTGACCGGCAATATCATACGTAAAATCCGAAGGTATATCCATATTCTGAATGGTACTGAAAATTTCCTGATTCATGGCACTCAGATCATACCCATCGGCAACATTCGCCGTCAATACCGCCGTGCGTTGTTGATCGATACGCCGGATTTCCGAAGGACCTTCGTTCACACGAATATCCGCCACATCCTGCAAAGCGATGGGGATTTTTTCTCCGGGATTGATCACCAGATGGCGTAAATCATCGAGACTTTCCTTATCCTGTTCCCGCAAACGAACCAGGACATCGATACGGCGATCTTCTTCCTTGAATTCCGTGGCCACATCTCCCCGCACCTTATTGCGTACGATAGAAGCCACGGTATGAATATTAAGGCCGTAACGCGAAAGCAATTTTCGGTTATAAAAAATCTGAACTTCCGGATTACCGCGTTGAATATTGGAACGAACGTCGACCAATCCTTTGATTTGCTGTATTTTCCCCTCTAATATTTTACTGAAATTCTGCAATTTACTCAGATTATAACCTTTCACATAAACTTCAATCGGCGTTTTGAAACTAAAAATGGCCGGTCTGGAAATGGAGCCCGTAAGACCGGGGTAATCCGATAAAATAGTGCGGATCTGTTTAATTATTCGCTCTTCGGCATGGGCCGGGTTATGAACCGGTTTGAGGCGTACAGTGATTTTCGATGTATATTCTCCTTCTTCGGCATCAGAAGTACTGCTTTTATCGGTACCACTCACCGAAGCGACTTCCGCCACACCGGAAACTTTTAGTATCCTTTTCTGAATCGGCAAAGTCCTGGCATCCGTTCCCTCCACAGGCGTGCCGATGGGTAAATGAATATTCACAAAAAACTCCCCCTGATGTACTTCGGGTATTAATTCACTGCCTAATCGGGGCCAGAGTACAGTCATTGTAAACACAAAGAGCAGGATCACCGTAATGATTACTTCCCAGCGGCGGTCGAGGGCCTTGCTCAATAAAAGAGGATAATTTCGTTCAATCAGGCGATACGAGCGGTCAAAAAGCCAGAGCAGCAAACGGATCGGTACCGTAAAAATCAGCCAGGCCCAAAGAAGCAGCAAATAAATAAAGAGACCTATAAGAATTACCGTTACGTGGAAGATGCGAAAGATGATTTCACCCGTAATAGCAATCAGGTATTTAAAAAGATAGAATACCATTTTCAGGATGGCCGGTAAAGCCAGGCTTCCTTTTTTCAAAAAGGAAGCTTTTTGCAAGGAAGTTTTTATGCCCGCAAAATCGGCATACAGAGCGGGTACGGAATTAATGAGCAGGAAGTCTTGCCATACTTGGGATGTAAAGGACAGCCATCCCCCATTCTTCCGGACGGCGATTCGTTTAATCCACGGTCCGAGACGCATCCGTGGCACAAAGAGCCCGATTAAACCGGTCAGAGGTTGGAACAAGATGAGCAGCAACAGAAATCCTTCTTTGGCAAAAGCAAGGGCCAGGGCACCTGTTGCCAGCAGAGAACGGTACAGCCACTGCCAAAAAGTTTCCGATAGCAGAAAAAACCACCGCTTCAATTTAGTTAAAAAAGGGATCTTCTCTCCGGCCGAGAATAAGTTGCGGATCTTATCTCTTAAAGGCATATTTAAAATATAATTTCGTGGAATGCGTGTCAAATCCGTACCCCTGACCAATGTCTCCGTCTGGCGCGAGGAGAGCATGGGGATCAAATAGAGGGCCACCAATAAAGAAGCGATCAGAGAGAAGACAACCGTTAAGGCCATATCCCCGAATACTTGTCCGGCCACTCCCTGTACGAAAACAATCGGAAAGAATACGGCGATGGTGGTTAATGTAGAAGCAATAACCGCACCGCCCACTTCCTGAACTCCGCGAATCGTTGCCTGAATCAGCGTATCGCCCTCGTCCCGGCAACGGGTGATACTCTCCAGAACTACAATGGAATTGTCTACCAGCATTCCGATACCCAGAGCCAGCCCGCCCAAAGACATGATATTTAAAGAGACATGAAAGATCTTCATCGGTGCAAAAGTGGAAATAATGGAAATGGGAATAGCCAAACCGATGATGAGAGTCGGTCCTAACCGCCTGAGAAAAAAGAACAGGACGAGGATAGCCAACAGGCCGCCCATTACCGCCGTATCCTTTACTTCATCGATGGAATTCTTTATAAAAATCGACTGATCGGACAGTGTCCGAAGATGGATATCTTGCGGCAAACTGTAAGTAATGAAATCAGTCATTTGTTTTTTTAACAATCCTGCGCCCGCTCGCTTTCTCTTTTTCGGGTTAACCGCTTTTTGTCCCGCAGTCTTTTTCTGCGATTCGGCCTTACTCATTTGTTGCACAAAAGCCTGCTGCCGGGCGGTTCCGTATATTTTGTCTTTGACCCGCCTGGCAACTTCCACGATATTGGCGTCCGCTTCTTTAAAGATTTCTATTTCAACGCTCTCCTGACCGTTAATACGGGTAATGATTTGGCGTTCTTTATGCGTGCGGAAAACATGACCGATATCTTTGACTTTAATATCCACCCCATTCCAGCGACCGATCACCAGGTTGTTGATTTCATCCACACTTTTAAATTCATTCAGAGTACGTACCAGGTATTCGGTTTCACCTTCTTTAAGCTTGCCACCGGCTAAATTCACGTTTTCTTCGGTTAGACGATTACGAACCCTTTGAATATCCATACCGATCAGAGTCAGCTTCTGTTCGTTTAACTCAACTCTGATTTCTTCTTCAAGGCCTCCTTTTACCTTTACAGCGGCTACGCCATCGACGGTTTCCAGAGCGCGTTTGATTTCCTCATCTGCGATGTAGCGCAGTCGGGTCAGGCTGGCTTTGCCGAACAATCCGATGCGCAGGATCGGGTCCAGTGACGGATCATAACGAAGAATTAGAGGCCGCTTGGCATCGGCCGGTAAAAAAACCTGATCCAGCTTTTCCCTGATATCCGCTGTGGCTTTATCCATATCCGTATCCCAGGTAAACTCGAGAATGACGTCGGATTGATCGGCCTTGGATACGGAACTGATACTGACCAGATTATCCACCACTCCCAATGCTTGTTCAATCGGTCTGGAAATGGTGGTCTCGATCTCTTCCGGAGCCGTTCCGTTATACTCCGTACGCACCGTTAAACTGGGATAAGTCATATTGGGCATCAAATTTAAGGGCAGTTCCTGGTAAGAAATCCAACCGAATACGACAACCCCGATGACCACCATTAAAATGGCAACAGGACGTTCGGTAGTAAAGGCATATTTACTTCTCATATTTCCCCTGTATGGTTAAATCCGCAGTAGAAATTCCAAAATACGACTCGAAAAAACCGCTTTTGATCTCGATAAAATATTGAATGGCTCTTATTCTTTTACGGACAGGATACGTTCATTAACGATTTTCACCGGTGTTCGGTCTTTCATGCCGGACTGACCGACTAAAATAATTTTATCCCCTTCACGGATATCTTTCAGGACCTCAATTTTGTCACTGTCTTCATAGCCGGAGGTTAAACGGATTTTATGAGCAATACCCTGACGGACTACATAGACTTGCATCGCTTCATTTTCATACACAACAGCCGTTTTGGGAACAAGGATGACCTGCTTATGGGTATCGATAATAATCCGAATATTGACAAACATACCCGGCCTTAACAATTTCTTGCGGTTTTTCACTCCAACCGTCACTTTGAATGTTCCGCTGGCAGGATCGATTACCGGGCTGATCCTTTTAATCCAGCCTTTAAATACAATACCTTTCAGATGGTCGGAATAGACCAAAGCCTGCTGGCCCACTTTAACCTGATTCAGATTTTTTTCCGGCACATAGATCACGGCAATCACCTGGGAATTATTAACTACGGAAAACAGTTTATCCGTCGGTTGAATCCGTTCGCCTATTTTTGCCCTACGTTCCCCTACCCGACCTTCAATGGGAGAGCGAATCTTCGTATAATCCAAATTAAGCTTAGCCTCGTCCCACTGAATACGGGCCGTTTTCAGAGCATAGCTGGCTTTATCGAATTCCTCATCACTGAGCAGTTCTTTGTTATGCATGGCTGCAAAGCGTTTGTAATTACTTAGTTGATTCTGATATTCCAGATGGGCTTTTTGTTCGGCCAACTGATATTCTTTTGCTTCCAGAGAAAGCATGATCTCATTCTTATGAACATACTGCCCTTCTTCTTTATAGATGGAATCCACGATACCCTGAATCCGGGCATACACATCGGCCATGATTTCCGTTTCCAAGTTGGAACTGAGCAACAGGTATTTCGAAATATCGCCACGGGTCACAGTGGTTACTTCAACAGGAACCTGTTCGATATCCGCCTTTTTTTTCAGGCTATCCGCGGTTATAGAAGAATCCTTTTGATTTAAATTTTCAGGATCCTTCTTACCCTTGGCGGACGGAGAGCATTGCCATAAAAAAAGCAGAGAAACCATCAAAACCAATAAAATTTTTTGCATAATCACTCCATCGGAAAGAGAAAAATGGATATTACCAGTTGGTTGAATTTGTTTTAGTATAAGCGGATTTTCCCCAAATAATATTCCAAAAAAGTCCTTTGGACGCAGGGATTCCGCCGGGACCTTCCACGCTATTTTTCCCAAGAGAGGAAAATTTTATCCTCAGGCATGTTGAAGCGGGCAGCCGGTACGCTTATTTACAATATAATCAATAATCGTTCAAGCCGGGCACGAGCCTTTTTCAATCTTCCGAATGCCTGAAATTTCAGCTATAGTTTTAATGAAATACGTAAGGATGGCACTAAAGTTTCGATTTAAACCGCACACAGTGAGGACAACAGGGACAACCCCGGAGGAAGCTTAAGGCAATCGAATCCTCAATAGGGTCCACCGTCTGATTGTACACCCGGCATTTTAAAAAAAGGGCCCTAGTGGGTTTCTTGTGAAGCCGTATATTAACGGAAGACGGATAAAAGGAATCAAACAATTTTTTATTGTTTCGTTCATCTTGTATTTAAAAACATTCGTATCCGAAGGATACGAATATGAGTAGCCACAGGCAGAGCCTGTGGTAAAGCGGAAAAAGAGAGCGTGACGCTGAAGGCGTCGAATGTGGAACACAGAGCCTTCTAACGAAATAGAAGACTATACACCTTGAAAGATCTGGTTTATTTTACCGCCTCACGGTAACCCAATTCGGTTGCATCTTGCCCACAGGCTTCGCTTCTGCCCGGAGGCTGACGGGTGTGGCTATTCATATTGCATCACTTCGTGATGATTTAAAGATAGGGTGTGAATTAAATCTAATTTTTTAGAAAAATGATTCAAGGATGATATTTTTGTGGAGTTTAACCACAAGAAACCCAGTAGAGCCATTAAAAAAAATGCGGGATACAAGTCCCGCACTCTTTTAAGAAAAATCATCGTAAGCAATCATTTCCCGTTCCACGCCCAGATTATAGAGCATGTTATTAACGGCACTGATCATCATGGGCGGGCCGCACATATAGTATTCGATATCTTCCGGAGCCTCGTGTTTGGAAAGATACATATCGTAGACCACCTGATGAATGAATCCCACCGGACCTTCCCAGTTATCTTCGGGAAGCGGTTCGGAAAGGGCCACATGGTAACTAAAATTCGGAAATTCCTTTTCCAGTTGTTTAAACTCATCGTCGTAAAACATTTCCCTTTTTGAACGGGCACCATACCAGAAAGTAACCCGACGGGTTGTCTTTAAGGTTTTAAACAGATGGAAAAGATGGCTGCGCATGGGAGCCATACCGGCACCGCCTCCGATATACATCATTTCCCGATCCGTATCTTTGATGAAGAATTCACCGTAAGGGCCGCTGACCATTACCTTGTCCCCGGGTTTAAGATTAAAGATAAAAGAAGAAGCAATGCCCGGAGGAAAATCCGTTCCCGGAGGCGGAGTGGCAATACGAACATTCAGCATAATAATATCGCCTTCCGCGGGGTGATTGGCCATGGAATAGGCTCGGAAGATTTCCTCATCATTGGAGGCTTTTAAATCCCAGAGATGATATTTATCCCAATCGGGCCGGTATTGATCTTCTACGTCGAATTCTTTAAAGGAAAGGCTGTACGGCGGAATATAAATCTGAATATAACCGCCGGCCTTAAAATCCAGATGTTGATCCGCCGGAAGTTCCAGAATCAACTCCTTAATAAAGGTGGCCACATTGTGATTGGAACGAACCCGGCACTCGAATTTCTGAATATTGAAAATTTCTTCCGGGATACGGATTTTCAAATCTTGCTTTACCTTTACCTGGCAGGCTAAACGCATATGATTTTTTATTTCCGCCCGGCTTAACTGCGATTCTTCGGTAGGCAGAACATCGCCGCTACCTTCCAGAACCTGACATTTACACTGTCCGCAAGTGCCTTGCCCGCCGCATGCCGACGGTAAATAGATTCCCTGGTCCGCCAGGGTAAATAACAGGTTCCCGCCTGCTTCGACTTCAGGACTTTTCTCCTCGTCATCATTAATCAGAATTTTTACTTTGCCCTTCTGCACCAATTTGGATTCGGCAAAATTCAGCGCAGCAACCAACAGTAAAATAGTAACTGTAAAAATACCGGTGCTTAATCCAATAATTCCTATTGTACTCAATGTAATCCCCTACACTTTATAATTGGATGCCAGAAAAAATCATGAAGGCCATGGACATCAACCCGGTGATCAGCATGGTGATGCCCAGTCCCTTCAAACCGTTCGGCACATTGGAGTAGCGTATTTTATGACGAATGGAAGCCATGGCCACAATAGCGAGGAACCAGCCGATCCCCGAGCCGAATCCGAATACAATCGATTCTCCAGCCGTGTAATCCCGTTCAACCATGAAAAGCGATGCCCCCAGTATGGCACAATTGACGGCAATTAAAGGCAAAAAGATACCCAGAGCAGCATAGAGCTTCGGGGAATAGCGATCGATAACCATCTCCACCAGCTGTACCATGGCAGCAATAGTAGCGATGTAAGTGATAAAACCCAGAAAGCTCAAATCCACATTGGGCAAACCGGCCCAAGCCAGAGCACCGTCTTTTAGAAGATAGTTGTTGATGGCCCAGTTCACAGGAGTGGTAATGGTCATCACAAAGGTAACCGCAACACCTAAACCGATAGATGTTTCCACTTTTTTGGAGACGGCCAGAAAGGAACACATGCCCAAAAAGAAGGCCAGTAATATATTTTCTACAAAAACGGATTTGACAAACAGACTCAAATAATGTTCTAACATGTTCGTCGTCCCTTATTATTCATGAACAGTCTTGGTTAACGTTCTCTGTACCCAAACCAGCAGCCCTAATAAAATAAAGGCTCCGGGAGCCAGAACCATTAGTCCCATATTTTCATATCCTGCGGCATACCAACTGTGGGGAATGATATGAAGGCCAAAAAAACTACCGCTACCCAGTAACTCTCGGAAAGTAGAAATCGTCATCAGTATCCAGCCGTAACCCAGGGCATTGCCCAATCCGTCCAAAAAAGAGGGCCAGGGTGAATTCTGCAGCGCGAAAGCTTCGGCGCGCCCCATAATAATACAGTTGGTAATAATCAAACCGACAAAAACACTTAATTGTTTACTGATATCAAACAGATAAGCCTTTAGAATCTGATCCACTAAAATAACCAGTGTGGCAATGACTGCCAATTCTACAATAATACGAATCTTGGAGGGGATGTATTTGCGCAACAGAGAAACGGCCACATTGGACAGAGTTACCACAAACATCACCGCCAGGGACATCACCAGAGCCGTACGTACCTGCACGGTAACAGCCAGCGTAGAACAGATACCCAAAACCTGAAAGGTGATGGGATTGTTATCCATCAGCGGTTCTTTAAGAACACGCATATTCTTTTTAGAGAACATTTTTTCTCTCGGCTTTACGACTGCTTCCTGTAGTTCAACTTCAGCCATTATGCACCCCCTTGATTAACACGAACTTTCTTAAAAAAAGGCTCATACTTTTCCAATTCGCTTTTTAAGAAACGGGTCACTCCTCTGCCGGTAAGCGTTGCCCCGCTCACTCCGTCCACCGAATGGAGGGCTTCTTCGGGCGTGCATTTATCGGCGACTTTTCCTTTGATCACGGTAATGGAAACCAGCTTGCCCTCTTTATCCAGAATTTTTTTTCCGATGAAATTATCCGAGAACCACTTCTTCGAAATCTCCGCACCAAGCCCCGGCGTTTCACCACTGCGATAAAAGGTGATCCCCTCGATGGTATTACAGTCCGGCTTTAGCGCCAAATAGCCATAGATGGTTGACCAAAGCCCTTTACCGGAGACCGGGATGATATAGGCTGTTACCTTACCATTATCGATTTTTTTATAGAGTGGAAAAAGATTTTTTTCTTTCTCCGGATTAAGATTATCCGGATGTATGCCCTTCACGGTCTGTCCTTCGCGGTTGACTACATACTCCCGAATATATTTGGCAAAAAGCTTGTTGATCTGTTTTCGGGAAAAAGACCGGCCTTGCTCCGGTTTAATATGCACCGCAATAAGAATATTTTTACGCATATCCAGTTTCTGGTTTTCTACCTGACGCGGTTTGAGCAAGGTAGCTGCGCCAGCCAGCAACACACTGCAAATAATGGTTACAATGGCTGCAAAACGAAACGTATAGGCATCGCTATGCACGGCTCAACCTCCTTTTAATATTAGCTTTCACCACAAAATAGTCGATAAGTGGTGAAAATAAATTCATGAATAGAATGGCCAGCATCATCCCCTCGGGATAGGCCGGGTTTACGGTTCGAATTAAAATAGCCAGGAACCCGATGAGTATACCGTAGATCCATTTGCCCACCTTGGTTTGGGAAGCGGTTACCGGATCCGTAGCCATAAATATGGCACCAAAGGCAAATCCGCCCATCACCATATGATAATACGGCGGTAAGGTAAACATGCCCGTATTGGCCGGCCCGGCCAGGGTGTTAAACAACAAAGCCGTGGCATAGCCACCGGCAAAAACTGCGGTCATAATTCTCCAGCTACCTACTCCGGTAGCGATTAGAATGAGAGCACCAAGCAAAATGGCCAGCGTAGATGTTTCGCCGATACTACCCGGGATAAAGCCCAGAAACATATCCATCCAGGAATAGGAGGCATATCCGGCATGCATCAAATGGGCGCCGGCCGAACTCCCCGCAGAAGTGGTCGATGCTACTAAAAGCGGGGTAGCACCTGAAAAACCGTCCACCAGTTTATCTTTGGCCGCATCGAACACCGTCCAGACCTTGTCCCCGGAAATTTTAGCCGGATAAGCGAAAAATACAAAGGCCCGGGCCGTTAGAGCCGGATTCAGCACATTCATCCCCGTCCCGCCGAAAACTTCCTTACCGATCACCACACCAAACGATATAGCAACACCTACCTCCCACAGAGGAATCGTCGGTGGCAAAATAAGGGGAAAAAGGATGCCGGTTACCAAAAAGCCCTCGTTAATCTCATGGTGACGAACCAGAGCAAAGACAATTTCCCAAAAGCCACCCACAGCGTAAGAGACGAGGACAATCGGTAAAAATTTCCAGAAACCGAACAGAAAAATCTCCCAGAAACCGGCCGATGCTCCTATGGCCCGAAAATGCTGATAGCCGATATTATAGATGCCGAACAGGATGGCCGGTAAAAGGGCAAAGATCACCATCATCATAAAGCGTTTCAGGTCCAGAGCGTCGCGGACATGCGGACCTTTTGTGGTGCGCTCATTGGTCCAAAGCAGGATGGTATCGGTCATCTCAAAAAGCGGCCGCCATTTTTCCAGTTTACCACCCTTTTCAAATTTGGATCGGTGTTTATCAAAAAATTTTTCTAAGGCGCTCAATTTGTTGTATCCTTATTTAAATCGTTTATAAATTTTCTTCCCGTTCGATAAGATCAAGACCGTTACGCAGGATCTGCCCAAAATCGGTTTTGGAAAGACAGGCATAGGAGCAAAGGGCGATATCTTCTTCAGCCAATTCTAAAATGCCCAGACCTTCCATCTCTTCTATATCTTCGGCTAAAATACTCTTGGCCAGGGGTATGGGTAAAATATCCATGGGCAAAAATCGTTCGTAATCGCTGGCGCTCATTACAAAAGCACGTTTGGCTCCATTGATCCTCGTATCCAATTCAAATTCCTTATTCCTCGTGCCGAGCCAGGTGGAAAGAAAGGTATGAGAAAAACTAATCATCTTTAAACCGGGCCGGAAATAACCGAGCAATTTACGCTCTTTCTTTCCCTCGGGGATAACGCTAATCAAATGTTCATAAAAACTTACGTAACCGGACAGACTGGTCTTCGTACCGGTTAAAACATCTCCGTTGATGATCCGCACCTCATCGCGGGCAATATTCTTTTCAGGAATCAAAGTACTGATCGGCGACCCTAAAATCGTTTTGAAATAGTTGCGTTCGTAAAGCCCCGTTCCGGCCACCGAAACAATGCGCTGATTCGGGAAATAGCCCTGCTTAAAAAATTGTCCGATCATGGCTACTGCATAGGGTTGAATCTGCCAGACTTTTTCCCCGATATTCAACGGTTTGATATGGTGAATCTGTATACCCACATTACCGGCCGGATGAGGGCCGCTAAAAAAATGCGGTTCCACCCCATTCACTTGCAGGAAGGTTTCGGATTGATGGACATTTTTCCGGCCATCCAGAGAGAGATAAATTTTACCGTCGGTCAATTTGGACAAAATATCCACACCCAACTGAAAATTTTCCTGCTGGCCCTCCAACAGAAAATTGGGGTCCGCAGCCAGCGGGGCCGTGGCCATTCCGGATATGAATATGTCGCGGGGAACGTCATCGGGGTTGGCAATCTTGGTAAAAGGACGCTGGATAATATAGGGCCATAGACCCGCAGAAAGTATCTTTTGGACAAGCGCCTGGCGATCCGGGTTGGTTAGATCCGTATCGACGGGGATCGTTTCCTTTTCATGCTTGCCATCGTTTTCAATTACAACTTCTAAGAGTTTTCGGCGTTCGCCGCGGTTGATCCGTAATATTTTTCCACTCAAGGGGGAAACTATGACAATACGTTCATCTTCCTTATTTTGTAAAAGCGGGGTACCCTGCTTCACCCGGTCTCCTTCATGAACAAGCAGACGTAATTTAATACCCGGAAATTCATACGGCAGTACAGCGACTCTGCCCGGTTCCGGTAATTCTTTCAGAGTTCGTTGCGCATGCCCTGCAATAGGAATATCATATCCCTTTTTTAATCGAAATTCTGCCATTTTCTATCCCGTACATATTCTATCGGTTTGAGTGAACGGATCTCAGCTACAAATTATTTCGTTCACAAAGTATCATAAAGTCTAAATTTAAAAAATTCTTTTTTTTATGCAAAGAAAAAATCAAACT